>SKJY01000353.1 GCA_007121775.1 Gemmatimonadota bacterium | reverse complement strand
CCGTCAGCCGCTCCCGGCGGCCCTCCCGGCCGCACAAAATCTGCGGGAACGCCCGGTCCTCCTCTGGCTCCCTCAGCCAGCCCTTCAGTCTTCCGCCTGCACTGAGTTTGGAGAAGACCCCTATTTTTGATGGATCCCTTGTGAGGCGGCGTCGGGCGGATGGGACACCATATAGGGCAGATGAGCCAGCTCCTTAGCTGCTGGGGCGCTTTGGTTCGCGGCCATCCCCATTCGGGGGCCCCTTACCGCTTGTTCCGGCACGCTGTTGGCCCGGAGTTCACGGCCCTCGACACGCCACCCCGAGACCACCCACCGCCAACAGCGCCCACGAACAAGGCCCAGGGGGGCCCCCGCCACCCCTCTGGGACTGGAATTCGCCGCCGCGAGTGGGTACGATCTGGGGCATCTGCCCTTCCACCCACCACAACCCTGGGGTGATCATGGCTCCCTCCGCATCCACCTTCTCCTCTTCCGAACTCTGGTCCCGCGCCCGGGAGGTTCTGCCCGGTGGTGTGAACTCTCCGGTCCGCTCGTTCAAATCGGTAGGGGGTGACCCCTTCTTCGTGGACCGAGGAGAAGGGCCGTATCTGGTGGATGCCGACGGCCTCAGGTATGTGGATTACATCATGTCCTGGGGGCCACTGATCCTGGGACACGCCCACCCCCTCATCGTGGAGGCCATCGAGGGGCAGCTCCGTCGAGGCACCAGCTACGGGGCCCCCACCGGCGCCGAGGTAGAGATGGCGGAGCGGCTCATCGGCATGGTTCCCGGGATTGAGATGGTTCGGCTTGTGAACTCCGGCACCGAAGCCACCATGAGCGCTCTTCGGGTGGCACGGGGCTACACGGGGCGAAACCGCTTCCTCAAGTTCACCGGATGTTACCACGGGCACGCCGATCCCTTCCTGGTGGCGGCGGGCTCGGGAGTGGCGACGCTCGGTCTTCCCAATTCGCCCGGGGTCCCGGAGGAGGCGGTGCGGGACACGGCGCTCCTCCCCTTCAATGACCTGGAGGCGGTGGAGGACCTCTTCCGGGACAAGGGCGACGAGTTCGCAGCCGTATTCCTCGAGCCGGTCATGGGGAATGCCGGACTCATCGCCCCCGAACCAGGCTTCCTGGAGGGACTGCGGGCCATCACCGAGAAGCACGGGGCGCTCCTGGTCTTCGATGAGGTGATGACGGGCTTCCGGGTGGCGCGGGGCGGTGCTCAGGAGCGTTTCGGTGTCATCCCGGATCTCACCACCTTGGGCAAGGTCATCGGTGCCGGCCTTCCAGTGGGAGCCTTCGGTGGGAGACGGGAGGTCATGGAGGTGGTGGCACCCTCCGGCCCGGTCTACCAGGCCGGAACGCTGTCGGGCAATCCGCTGGCCACGGCGGCGGGGAACGCTCAGCTCCGGTGGCTTGAGGAGAATGACCCGTTCCCCGAACTCGAGTCGTACGGCGTGCGGCTGGTGAAGGGGATGATCGAGGCGCTGGAGGCGGTCGGGATCCCGGCATCCGGCCACGCCCTGGGCTCCATGTGGGGGGTCTTCTTCCATCCGGGTCCGGTCCGCTCCTTCGAGGACGCTCTGCAGGCGGACACGGAGCGCTTCGGGCTATTCCATCGGGAGATGCTCCAGCGGGGTGTGTTCCTGGCGCCCTCTCCCTTCGAGGCCGGCTTCCTCTCCATTCTCCACGGGGAAGAGGAGTTGGAACTGACCCTGACGGCAGCGAGGGAAGCGGCGGAGGCGGTGGCTCCGTGATGGGCGGCGCGGTGGCCAGGATCCTCGGGGGTGATTCAGTGGGCCGGATCTTCCGGGGTGGCGCCGGGGCCAGGATCCTCCGAGGTGGCGCGACGATCATGGCAGCGGCAGCGCTCCTCATGGGCGGCGGCGGTGCCGTTCAGGCCCAGGAGCTGGCGGACTTCGACTACGAGAACCTCTCCTTCCGAGGGGCCGGGCTGGCCTTCGGCTATATGACCTCATCCAGGGTCGAATCCACGGGGACGTGGGGAGCGAGGGCGGATCTGGGCTTCCTGGGACCGGGGGTCAGGGTCACCACCGGCTTCACCCGCTGGTCTTCCTTCCTCAAGGCTTCCGAGGTTCGGGGCCTGGAGGAGCGAGTGGAGCAGTTGGTCCTGGAGCAGACGGGAACGGTGACCTCCGTGGATCTGGGACGGATCTCCTGGTCCGACGTGGCCTTTCATGCCGATGCCCACGTCCTCTGGCGGGTTCCGGCGGTGGGGGTCTACACCTACGCCGGCGCCGGGGGGACGGCGCACATCCTCCGGGGGAGCGGCGAGGCCATCGAAGACACCTTCGTGGAAGATCTCCTGGACTCCATCCGAGCCGGGCTCAATGTGCATGGCGGCGTGGAATTTCCCTTCCACCCCCGGTTCCGGGTCTACGGTGAATCCCGCTTCGAATTCCTGGAGAATCTCCGATATCTGCAGGTGAAGGTGGGGGGACAATTCATGATCGGGAACGGCCCCTGACGGCTGGGGATCATCCCGAGCCCACACCGCAGTCCCGGGTTTCCGGGCGGGCCGCATGGAGGCCGGGCGGCCCCGCCGGCCTCACCATCCTGTCGGCGATCCTCCTCACCCTCGCCCTTCCGCCGGATCCTCGCCCTCTTCTGGGCCTCCTCTGGGCCACCCCGCTTGCGCTGGCCCTCTTCCGGCTCCCCATGGGCCCGGCGGGATTCCGGCGCGCGGTGATTCTGGGGGGGCTATTCGGTGGGATCCACGCCCTTCTTCTCCTCCACTGGCTGCCAGAGGCCGGAGTTCCGCTGTTGGGGTGGCCGACGGCGATCCCGGCGGCGGTGGCCGTGTGGGCGCTGAACGGTGCCCTGGTGGCAGTGGTCCTGGGGGCTGTTCACCGACTCCGGAGTCCCAGGCGACTCCGAGCCATGCCGGTCCCCGGGATCCCGGTCCCCATCTCCCTGGCGGCGGGGTGGGTCGTTCTGGGCTCCCTTCCAGCGTCCATCCCCGGAGTGGGATTCCCCTGGCTCGGTCCGGAGGCGTCGCTGGTGGAGGCGCCGAGTCTCCTGGCGGCAAGTCCATGGGTGGGGGGTGCCGGCGTGGCCGGGCTCCTGGCCTTTTCCGGCGCGGCGCTGGGGAGGGTGCTGGCCATGCCGGGAAGTGGGTCGGCGGGGTCCGGTCTCCCCACGCGGGTGCGGTGGCTCCTGGCCGCCTTCCTTCCCTGGGGCCTTCTCTGGGCGGCGATGTCCTTCGGCCTGTCCGGTGGGGAAGGGCGGGATGGGCGCGGGGCCGGTCCGCTGGAAGGACCCGGGCCGGTCGCCGCCCACCAGGCGCCTCTCCTCCGTGTGGCGGCCCTCTCTGTGGAGGCGGATCCCGGGCTCCTGGTGGACGCCGAGGCTCGCACCCGCATCCTCATGGAGCGGCTTGATGACCTGACCGGGCTTCTGGCGAAGGGAGAGGTGGATGTGGTGGTTTGGCCCGAGTCTCCCACCGGGACCTTCCATCCACCGTTGGAGGAGTCGGCGGCCGTCCGATGGAGCCAGGCGCTGGAGGTACCCGTCCTCTTCGGAGCACTGCAGGGGCCGGCGCGCCGCAACCTGGTCCTGGCCGCCGACCCGTCCGGCGGACTCAGCCCCGTCCGGGAGAAGCGGCGACTGGTTCCCCTCGTGGAGGGTTGGAATCCGGGAGCGTCGTGGCGGTCTTCCGGCGTCTTCCTCCTGCCTGTCGTACCGGAGGGTTTGCCGCACGGTGGGTCCCCGGGCCCGGAGGAGATCCAGGCGCGGCCCGGTTCCACCGGTGTGCCGGTCGGTGCCCTCATCTGCTTCGAGGCCCTCTTCGGTGATGAGGGGCGGGCGCTCCGGCGAGGTGGGGCCCGGGTCCTCGTTCTTCCCTCCAATGAGGGGTGGCTGGCGGGGGTCGGGGTGGCTGATGCGGCGCGTCGCCAGCACCGGTCGGCGGCGGCGCTCCGAGCCAGGGAGCTGGCGCTGCCGGTGATTCGAAGCGCGGTGGGGGGGGCGGCCGGGGTCTGGGACGTGCACGGAAGGGAGGTGGGGGGGGAGGTGCGGGTGATTCCCGGCGTGGGGTCCGTCATGGTGGCGGCCGTGGCGGTGGGTCCGGCGGGGGTGCCACCCGGGTCGTCCGGGGGCGCCGGGGCAGTGACCCTGGTGGCCGGCCTCGTCCTCCTCCTGGCATTCGCCCCGCGCAGTGCAGGACCGCCCGTGCGTCGGAGCGCAGGCCCTCCGCCGCCCTGACCGCCGGGCCGGGTCCCAGGGCTCTGACTCTCCCACCCGCCCCGGCGGGTCCCAACGCCCCTACCGCCGGCCCGGGTTGAACCGTCCGCGCGGCGGATCTATATTCAGCGTTCTCTGGACGGGCCGCACGGGCCCGTTTTCTTTACGGCGTTGGAGATGGACTGATGAAGACAGGGATTCATCCCGAGTACAAGCCCGCCCAGGTGATCTGCTCCTGCGGCGCCATCCTCGAGACCCGCACCACCGTCGGAGACATCCGGGTGGAAATCTGCTCGGTTTGCCATCCGTTCTACACCGGTAAGCAGCGCCTGGTGGACACCGCCGGACGGGTGGAGCGCTTCAAGAGGAAGTACGGCTCGTCGTCCTCCTCCTGACAGGGACCTTGGACGACCGGATCCATCGCGGCCTTGCCGAGGCGGAAGAGCGCTTCCAGGCCATCGATGTCCGCCTGACCGATCCCGATGTGGCAAGGGATCCGGACCGCCTCCGCAAGCTTGGCCAGGAGCGTTCCGACCTTGAGCCGGTGGTAGAGACAGGTCGGGAACTCCGCAAGCTCCTCGACGAGTTGGACGGGGCCCGGGAGATGGCGGAAGAGTCGGACGATCCGGACATGCGGGCTCTGGCCCGTGCCGAAGTGGGCGAATTGGAGCGCCGGTGCTCGATCCTGGAGGATCGGGCCCGGCGTCTTCTCGTGCCCAAAGACCCCCTGGATGACCGCCCCGCCGTGCTGGAGGTTCGGGCGGGAACCGGTGGTGACGAGGCCGGGTTGTTCGCCTCCGACCTTCTGCGCATGTACCGGCGCTTCGCCGAGGGACGGGGGTGGAGCCTGGAACTCATGGACGTATCCGAGGGGATCCCAGGCGCCGTCCGTGAGGCTGTGGTGACGGTGCGGGGCCCCGGCGCCTACGGGACACTCCGGTACGAGTCGGGGGTGCACCGGGTGCAGCGGATCCCGGCCACCGAGTCCGGAGGGCGGATCCACACCTCCGCCGCCACCGTGGCTGTGCTCCCGGAGGCCGAAGAGGTGGATGTGCAACTGGACCCCGGTGATCTGCGTGTGGACGTCTTCCGCTCCTCCGGACCCGGAGGGCAGTCGGTGAATACCACGGACTCGGCGGTCCGGATCACCCACATCCCCACCGGCCTGGTGGTATCGTGCCAGGACGAGAAGTCGCAGCACAAGAACAAGGCGAAGGCCATGAAGGTCCTCCGCTCCCGCCTCCTTGACCGACAGGTGGCGGAGAAGGAGGCGGAGCGCGCCCGGGACCGGAAGGCCCAGGTGGGCACCGGTGACCGGTCCGCCAAGATCCGGACCTACAACTTCCCCCAGAACCGGGTGACGGACCACCGGATCGGCCTCACTCTTCATCGTTTGGAAGAGATCCTGGCCGGCGACCTGGACGAACTCCTGGACGGGCTGCGGCTCGCCGCCGAGGAGGAGCGTCTCCGGGAGGGGACGTGAGCACGGAAGCCGGCGGCGGGAGAGCCCGAGGCGGGGCTTCCCCGGAAGGCTCGTCCCGCTCGGCCTTCCATGAGCCGGTCTCGCCTCCGCCGGAGGGAGAATCATGGACGGTGCTCCGCCTCCTGCGCTGGAGTGCCCAGTACCTCACGGAGAAGGGAGTGGCGGAAGCCCGACTGGACGCGGAGCACCTCCTGGCCCACACGCTGGAATTGAGCCGCCTGGATCTGTACCTCCAGTTCGAGCGCCCCCTCACCCCGGACGAGCTGGTCCGCTTCAAGCCTCTCCTCCTGGATCGGGCCCGTCGGCGCCCTCTGCAGTACATTATCGGGCGGACCTCCTTCCGGGAGATCGAGGTGCAGGTCGATGAGCGGGTTCTCATTCCCCGCCCGGAGACGGAGGAGTTGGTGGGCGCGGTCCTGGCCCGGTCCCGGGAGTGGGGGCGCGATGGCCTGCGGGCCCTGGATGTGGGGACGGGGAGTGGCATCATCGCCCTCTCCCTCCTTGCGGAGGGACCGTTTCGGGAGGTGGTGGCGGTGGATCGCTCGCCGGAGGCGCTGGAACTGGTGCGAGTCAATGCCCGGGAGTTGGGGCTCGAGTCCCGGGTGGACCTCCGGGAGGGACACCTCCTGGACCCGGTCCACGAAGGGGAGCGGTTCCACGTTGTGGTGGCGAACCTTCCATACGTGGCACCGGAGGATCTCCCGGGGCTGGAGCCGGAGGTGAGGGTCTGGGAGCCGGAGATGGCGCTGGTGGCCCCGGATCACGGCCTCTCGCTGCTTCGGGAGTTGATCCTCGGGAGCCCTCGGGTGCTCTTTCCCGGGGGGCTCCTGGCTTTGGAGGTGGGAGCCGGGCAGGCCGATGCGGTGGCCCGCATCATGGACCAGGAGCCGAGCCTGGGTGCGCCTCTCATCCTGAGGGATCTGGCGCGCCAGGACAGGATCGTGATGGCGACGAGGGACGGGGGCTGAACTCCCTGGTTCCCGGATGAGGGACGGGATCGTCCCGCCTCCGCCGGGAACAGGAAAACGCGATGGAGGTGCGTGGTATGAACAGGATCATGGAGATGGCCAAGGACCTGGGGCAGGCCCTCGGGCGCACGGACGAGTATCAGGCCCTGAACCGGGCCGCCAGCGCCGTGAACGATGACCGGGACCTGACGGCGCTCCAGACCGAGCTCCAGAAGCTCGAATCGGACATGGTGTCCGACCTGCAGCGAGGCAAGGAGCCGGAGGAGGCGTCCCGGGAGCGATATGAGGAGCTGGCCCGGGATCTGCAGGCCCGCCCGGAGTTCCAGCGGCTCATCGCCGCCCAGACGAACTTCGACAAGCTACTCCAGAAGGTGAACGAGACCATCTCCCAGGGGATCCAGGAGGGTTCGCGGGGGAGGATCATCCTCCCCTCCTGAGGGAGGACGGTGAACCGCGAAGACCATGGCATCCCTCAAGATCTTCCGAGAGCCCGTGTACCGGATCATCGATCCGATGACTCGGGCGCTGATCCGCTGGAGGATACACCCCAACACCATCTCCACCGTGGGATTCCTGTCCACGGTGGGGGCGGGGTTCCTCTACCACCTGGATCACGTTCGGTGGGCCGGGCTCCTCATCCTGGTGGGGGGGGTGCTGGATATCTTTGACGGGCGGGTGGCCCGGGAGAGCGGTCTCGCGTCGGCCTTCGGGTCGTTCTACGACTCCACCATGGACCGCCTGAGCGAGATCGTGGTCTTCCTGGGCCTGCTCTCCCTCTACAACCAGTACGGGGCCGAGTTGGCCGATGTCTGGATGATCTACGTGATCTTCCTGGCCATGGGCGGCTCACTCATGGTGAGCTATACCCGGTCCCGGGCTGAGGCCCTGGGGCTGGATTGCAGTGTAGGGCTCATGCAGAGGGCGGAGCGGGTGGTCCTCCTGGGTGGCGGGTCGCTCTTCTTCGGACTCATGTGGGATGGGCTGATCCTGAAGGTGATCCTGGTGATCCTGGCGGTCACCTCCATCCTGACCGCGTTCCAGCGCATGATCTGGGTATACAGGAATTCAGGGGATGGGTCGGAGCCGCCGAGCCCACCCTCGCAAACCGTACATCAAACGGAGAAGCTCAAGTGAGCGATCGACCGGAGATCAAGCCGGCGGAGGGACGCCTCGGTGTCCTCCTCCCCGGATTCGGAGCTGTGGGAACCACGGTGGTGGCCGGGGTGGAAGCCGCCCGTCAGGGACTCGCTCCCCTCATCGGCTCCCTGACCCAGCTGAACACCATCCGGCTGGGGAAGCGTACCGATGAGCGGGCGCCTCTCATCAAGGATTTTCTCCCCCTTACGCCCCTGGAGAATTTGGTCTTCGGCGCCTGGGATCCCATCCCCGACGACGGCTACGACAGCGCCCGGGTCGCCGGAGTCCTGGAGCGGCATCATCTGGATCCCATGGAGGACTTCCTCCGCTCCATCCGTCCCATGCCCGCCGTCTTCGACTCTGCCTACGTGCGGAAGCTGGACGGGCCCAACGTGAAGACCGGCGCCAGCAAGATGGAGCTGGCCGAGCAGCTCCGGGAAGACATCCGCCGCTTCCGGGACGAGAACGGCTGCGATCGGCTGGTCATGGTGTGGTGCGGCTCCACCGAGATCTTCCTCCGCCCGGGCCCGGTGCACGAGACCCTGGAGTCTTTCGAGGAGGGGCTGCGGAACAGCGATGAGGCCATCGCACCCAGCATGATCTACGCGTACGCCGCCATCATGGAGGGCGTCCCCTACGCCAACGGCGCCCCGAACCTCTCGGCGGACATCCCCGCCCTGGAGAAGGCGGCGGCGGAGCGGGGCGTTCCCATCGGCGGCAAGGATTTCAAGACGGGCCAGACCCTCATGAAGACGATCCTGGCTCCGGGCCTCAAGACCCGCATGCTGGGAATCGACGGGTGGTTCTCCACCAATATCCTGGGTAACCGGGACGGGGCGGTCCTGGACGATCCCGACTCCTTCAAGACCAAGGAAGAGTCGAAGCTGGGCGTGCTGGAGCACATCCTCCAGCCCGAGATGTATCCGGAGCTCTACGGCAACCTGTACCACAAGGTCCGGATCAACTACTACCCGCCCCGGGGCGACAACAAGGAAGGGTGGGACAACATCGACATCCGGGGCTGGATGGGTTACCCCATGCAGATCAAGGTGGACTTCCTCTGTCGGGACTCCATCCTGGCGGCTCCCATCGTCCTGGATCTGGCCCTCTTCCTGGATCTGGCCTCAAGGGCCGGGATGGGTGGGATCCAGGAGTGGCTCTCCTTCTACTTCAAGAGCCCACAGACGGCGCCGGGGCTCTACCCCGAGCACGATATCTTCATCCAGCACCGGAAGCTCAAGAACACCCTCCGCTGGATGGGCGGCGAGGAGCCCCTCACCCACCTGGGGCTCGAGTACTACGAGTGAGCCAGACCGGGCGCTTCGTGGTCCTGGAAGGGGGGGAGGGCGTGGGGAAGAGTACCCACGCCCTCCTTCTCACTGAGTGGTTTACCTCCCTGGGCCTTTCCTTCACCTGCGCCCGGGAACCGGGGGGGACCCGCCTGGGCGAGGCGGTCCGGGAAGTCCTCCTCCATCACAGGGATCTGGACATCCCGGCGGAGTCGGAGCTCCTCCTCATGCTGGCGGCCCGGGCGGCATTCGTGCGGGATGTGGTGCGGCCGGCGCTGGAGCGGGGTGAGATCATGCTGGCGGACCGGTTCGAGTACTCCACCTTCGTCTACCAGGGCATCGGCCGGGGGCTGGGGCTGGAGCGGGCCCGGGAGTTGAACGCCTTCGCTACCGGAGGAGTCCGGCCCGATCTGGTTGTGGTGCTGGATCTTTCCCCGGAGCGGGCTGCCGCCCGGCGGGTGGGGCGGCGGGAAGACCGGATCGAGGGGGAGGGACAAGCCTTCCTGGCCCGGATCCACGAAGGGTACAGGACCGTGGCGGCCAGAGATGACCATGCGGTCCTGGTGGACGCGGACGGAACCCCGGAGGAGGTCCAGACCCGGATCCGGCAGATCCTGAAGGACCGCCTTCCGGAACCCTTCGGTTCAACTGAGGGTTGAACGAGCCATATGGAACAGTCACGCTCTCCCATCGGTCCCGTCGTCGTCCTCCTCCTGGCCCTGGTGGCCGGCGGTTGGTTCCTGCAGCGCGGTGTGGCGCAGGAGCAGAATCTCTATGTACAGAGCCGACTCCTGGAAGAGGTGGTTGACCACATCTCCAACCGGTTCGTGGATCCGGTGGAGCGGTCGGTTCTCTACGAATCCGCCATTGAGGGTGTGATCCGAGGGCTCGGGGATCCCAACTCGTCCCTCCTGGATGGGGCCGCCTACGAGAACTTCCGGATCCAGACCGAGGGCGACTACGGCGGCGTCGGCTTGGAGATCGTGGACCGGGACGACTACATCACCGTGGTGGGACCACTTCCGGGCACCCCGGGAACCCGGGCCGGGATCCGTGCCGGTGACGAGATCATCGCCGTGGACGGCCAGTCCACCCGGGGGTGGTCGGCGCAGGAGGCGGTGCAGGTGCTTCGGGGGCGGCCGGGAACGGACACGGAAGTCCGGATCCGTCGGCCTGGCGTGGACGAACCCATCGACTTCACCCTCACTCGGGAACGGGTTCAGCTCCGGTCGGTGCCCTTCGCCACCCTCCTGGGCGACGATGTGGGCTACATCCCCCTGGGCGTGTTCAGCGAGACCTCCACCCGTGAGCTGGAGGCGGCCGCGGACTCCCTGCGCACCGCCGGGGCCACCTCCTTCATCCTGGATCTCCGGGGCAATCCCGGCGGGGTGCTGGACCAGAGCATCCGCATCGTGGATCTCTTCCTCGATCGGGGGAAGACGGTGGCGGAGACGCGCGGCCAGGCCCGGAACCAGAACCAGGCCTTCCAGACCTCCTCCGGGAGCCGGTTCGGGCAGGCGCCGGTGGTGGTCCTGGTGGATCGGGGGAGCGCCTCGGCGTCGGAGATCGTCTCCGGCGCTCTGCAGGATCACGACCGGGCGGTGGTGGTGGGGACCCCCACCTTCGGGAAGGGGTCGGTTCAGACCCTCTTCAATCTCAGCGGCGGCAATGTGCTGAAGCTCACCACGGCCCGCTGGTATACGCCCCGCGGTCGCTCCATCGAGATGCCCATGGAGACGGAGCGTGAGGAGTCTCCCCACGCGGCCATGGCTCCGGATGCCGACCCGGACGAGGAGCCCGCCGAGGAAGCGCCTGCTCCGCCGCCTGCGGCCGCCGACGGCCCCCGCCTGGCCCTGACGGTGGACGGTCAGTTCATCCAGATCCCCGACACCACCGGGCGCCCCCAGGTCACCTCCTACGCAGGCCGTACCCTCCTTGGCGGAGGCGGGATCGTGCCGGACCTCATCGTCCTCCCCGATACCCTGGGCACCGATGAGCAGGAGGCGGTGCGGCGCCTCTTCCGGCAGGCCGGAGGGATGAATACCGCCATCTTCAATCACGCCGTGGACTTTCTTCAGCAAAACGAAGTGGATCCGGTGGGATTCCAGCTCCCGCCCGGGGAGATGGAGCGCCTGGCCCAGCGTCTTCGGGATGCCGGCGTGGAGCTGGATGAGGAGGCCTTCCAGGGCGCCTCCCGGTTCCTGAGCCGCGAACTGGCCGGGGAGATCGCCTCCCAGGCGGGAGGGGAGCGGGCCCGATTCCTGAGCCGGGTGGAGGGGGACCTCCCCCTGCAGCGGGCCCTGGAACTCCTCCGGGACGCCGGGTCCCTGGAAGAACTCTTCGTACTGGCGGGGCGTCCCTTCCCCATGAGCCCGGTGGGGATGCTCCAGGGCTCCCCCGACTCGGCGGTCCCGGGTCCGGCGGACCCCTCCTGACCCCCGAAGCCCTCTTCCTGGCCGCCCTCCTGGGCGGAGTGGTGGGAGTTGCGTCCGGGCTCCTGGGGATCGGCGGCGGCGTGCTCGTGGTCCCCTTCCTCTACCTCCTCATGGCCGGTGCCTCGTGGAGTGGCCTGGTGGTCGCGCCGGCCCAGGAGGCGGCGGTGGCCCACGCCACCTCCCTGGCCCTCATCATCCCAACCGCCCTCTCCGGCATCCTGGCCTACCGTCGTTCCCGGGCCCTGGAACTCCCTCCCCTGGGGCTTCTGGTGGTGGGTGCCGCCGTGGGCGCGCTGGTGGGCTCCGCCGTGGCCACCTCCTCTCCCGCTTCGCTCCTGAAGGCAGCGTTCGGCGTCTTCCTGCTGGTTATGGCCGCCCGTCTCTTCGGGCTCGTCCCCTCGCCTCAGGATATGGCGGCTTCGGAGACGGGTGCAGGGATGGGGGGACGGGGAGCGGGGATGTTGGGTGGAGGGACCATCGGCTTCTTCTCGGCCATGCTGGGGGTGGGCGGAGGGCTGGTGGCCATCCCCATCCTCCTGCGTTGGGGGAGGATCCCGCTGGAGCGGGTGGTCCCGGTCTCCCTGGTCCTGGTGGTCTTCGCCTCAATGGCCGGGACGGCGGGGTACGCCGTGCAGGGGTGGGGCAGGGAGGGACTGCCGGCGGGGGCGGTGGGGTTCGTCCACCTGCCGACGCTCGTGGCCATGCTCCCGGGGGCGGTACTCCTGGCTCCTGTGGGGGCCGCCTGGAATCAGCGAATGCCTGTAGCTACCCTCCGGAGGGTATTCGGCGTGCTCCTCCTCCTTGTGGGCGTGCGGGTGCTGTGGATCGAGGTGGGCGCCTGGTTGGCAGGGTACTGAGGCTACGACGGTCCGGGGCGTCCCCTGTGGGTCTGAGCCATGACGTGGCCCATCCAGCCATGGAAGCGCCCCGGTCTCCGGGGCATACTGAATCGTGCGGGGATGACGCGGGAGGAATGGGATGGAGGTGCTCCTCACCCGGAGCGGGGTCGTTGAGTCCCGGCACCTGGTCCACGTGGCGGTTGCGGCGCCTGACGGCCGACTCACGGCCTGGGCCGGTGCGCCGGACCGGGTGACCTTCATCCGGTCGGCGGCCAAGCCCTTCCAGGCCCTGCCACTGGTGGAAGAGGGGGTGATGGGGGCCCTGGAACTCCCCGACGACGAGATCGCCGTTTGCTGCGCCTCCCATGGGGGCGAGCCGGAACACATCCGGAAGGTTCGCTCCCTCCTGGCCCGGGGCGGGTTCACCGAGGATGATCTGGAGTGCGGACCCCATCCACCATTGAATCGGGGGGCGGCGGAGAGGCTGGCGGCTGAAGGTCGGCTTCCATCCCGGATCCACAACAACTGCTCCGGAAAGCACGGGGGGATGCTCCTGCTGGCCCGGCACATGGGGTGGGATCCCAGGGGCTACCGGAACCGGGAGCACCCGGTGCAGCGGCGGATGGTGGCGGAGGTGGCCCGATGGACCGGGATCCCGGGGGAGCGGATCCCCACGGGCCTGGATGGGTGCGGGGTGCTCTGCTTCGCCCTCCCCCTATCGGCGCTGGCCCGCGCCTTCGCCCGCTTTGGGGCCGCCGCCGGAGTCCACGGGGCCGGATCCGGGGTGGTGCTGGACGCCATGGCCCGTCATCCCTTCCAGGTGGCGGGAACGGACCGACTCTGTAGCGCCGTGCTCCGGTGCACATCCGGCCGGGTCGTGGCCAAGTTGGGAGCCGAGGGGGTATACGGCGGCGTGGATCGGGTATCGGGCCTGGGGTTCGCCCTCAAGGCCGAAGACGGGGCGCGACGGGCCTGTGAGGTGGCTCTTGTGGGGCTCCTGGACCGGCTGGGAGTGGTGGCGGATGGACAGGGCTCCTGCCTGGGGGCCTGGCGGGAGCGTTCGGTTCCCAACACCCTGGGTGAAGCTGCGGCCACCCTGAGCTGCGTGGGATCACTTGAGCGAGGAGCGCCCCATGAGTCATGAGTTGCGGGGATCCCACGGGTCCCGTCTGGATCCGGACAGCCCACTTCGGCTGGTCGGTGGGCTTCGGGCCCTGGTGCGGGTCAGCGCGGCGCTGGGCACCGGGGCGCAGAGTTGTATACATGCGGCGCTGGCCCAGGTCAGGGATGCCGCCGCGTCGGAGGAGGTGGAGGAGGTACTGGTCCAGAGCTACCTCTTCGTGGGCTTTCCCGGCGCCCTCAACGCCCTGGCTCTCTGGAGGGAACTCTCCGGGTGGTCGGCTCCGCCGGCGCTGGAAGATGATCCTCTCACCCGGACGCATCGGGGGGAAGTGGTGTGCCGACGGGTGTACGGGCAGCAGTACGAGCGCCTCCGGCGAAATGTGCGGGAACTGCATCCGGATCTGGATCGGTGGATGGTGGAGGAGGGATACGGGAAGGTGCTGGGGCGGCCCGGGCTCGATCTGCCGGCCCGGGAACTGTGCATCGCCGCCCTCCTGGCGACGCTGGGCGCCCCGGTGCAGCTCTACTCCCATCTGCGGGGAGCGCTGGAGGTGGGTGTCACGCCGGAGGAGGTGGAGGCCATGCTCCGGGAGGCCGTGGAACTCCTCGAGGAGGAGGAGGCTCGGGCGGTCCAGGACGTCTGGAGACAGGTAAGGGACAGGGCCCAGCGAGGCTCGGGCAGCGGAACCGATTCGGGGAGATAGCCGTGTTCGTGGATCAGGTGGTGATTGAGGTGGAAGGTGGGGTTGGCGGTTCTGGCGCCGAGGCCTTCAGGAGAGAATCAGGGGTGCCTCGCGGGGGACCTGCCGGGGGAGATGGGGGTCACGGGGGGAGTGTCATCCTGGAGGCGGATCCCCAGCTCTCGACCCTTACCGACTTCCGCTATCAGGCCCGCTACCGGGCCGAGCGGGGCCAGCACGGTCAGGGGAGCAACCGGACCGGGCGGAGCGGTGAGGACCGCATCCTCCGGGTTCCGCCGGGGACCCAGGTACGGGATGTGGAGACGGAGGAGTTCCTGGGCGAGCTCCTGGAGGAGGGCGCCCGGCTGGTGGTGGCCCGGGGGGGGCGGGGAGGTCGGGGCAACGCCCGCTTTGCCACCGCCACCCAGCAGGCTCCCCGGCGCTGGGAACCAGGGGACGAGGGGGAGGTCCGGAAGGTGGAGCTCACCCTGAAGCTCATGGCCGATGTGGGCCTGGTGGGAGAGCCCAACGCCGGGAAGTCGACCCTCCTGTCGGTGGTGTCCGCCGCTCGACCGCGGGTGGCCGATTATCCCTTTACCACCCTGGTCCCGAACCTGGGGGTGGTGGAGCTGTCCGGCTACCGGTCCTTCGTCATGGCCGACATCCCCGGCCTGGTGGAGGGCGCCCATGAGGGCCGGGGGCTGGGGCACCGGTTTCTGCAACACATCGAGCGGACCCGGACCCTGTGCATCCTGGTTCCCCTGGACGACCCGGATCCCCAGGAGACCTACCTGAGGCTGCGCTCCGAGTTGGCTGAGTACAGCGGCGAGTTGGCCCGGCGGCCCCACTGTCTGGTCCTGACCAAGGCGGATCTCCTCCCGCCGGATGAGGAGATCCCTGAGGTTGCTGCCCCTGAGGCGTGGGGAATCCACCGGATCTCGTCCGTCACGGGAGAGGGAAAGCAGGAGCTCCTGGAACGCCTGTGGGCCCATATCTCCCAGCTCCCCCGGGATGGATTCGGCGGAGCCATGGACCCCGGTGAGGGGCAGGGAGACCCTGGGCCGGATCTGTCTCAGGGGGAATTCGGCGCCGGTTCGGCGACCCGGGGCGATGTGGAAGAGGAGGAGGTGGCATGGTGGGACGAGGTGGACAGGGAGCTGTGAGTGGGCTTGAGGTCGGGTCCGGCGCTTCCGGGGGGGAAGACGAGTTGGTCTTCCTCCTGGCCCTCCGGTCCACGCCCGGGGTGGGAGACCGGAGCGTCAACCATCTCCTGGCCAGTGGCAAGAGCGGCGAGTGGGCATGGGGAGCCGACGGGGACGAGTGGCGCCGGATTACGGGGCGTGCCCGACCGCGCGGGGTGGGGCGTTCGGCGGGGCTCCAGGCTGCCCGGGAGCTTCTTCAGCGCTGTCGGGATGATGGAGTGCAGGTGTTGGGGAGAGGACTTCCTGGGTATCCGACGGACCTTCTGCAATTCTACGACCCACCCCCTGTCCTCTTTTTGAAGGGGCGCTTCCAGCTCATCCAACAGAAGGGTGTGGCGGTGGTGGGGACCCGAAAGGCCTCGGCCCCGGGACGGCGCTTCGCCGAGTCGCTGGGGCGCGAGCTTTCACGTTCCGGTTTCCCGGTGGTGAGCGGGCTGGCCCTGGGAATCGACGCCGCCGCCCATCGAGGTGCCTTGGATGGAGCGGGCGGAACGGTGGCGGTGCTGGGGACCGGGATCGACCAGGTGCACCCCCCTTCCCATCGCCGCCTCCAGGCCGCCGTGGTGGAGAGCGGCGGGCTCCTGGTGAGCGAGTTCCTCCCCAGCGAGCCGGCCCGGAGCCACCACTTCCCCCGCCGGAACCGGATCCTCGCCGGCATCTCCCGGGCTGTGGTGGTGGTGGAGGCAGGGCGACGGAGCGGGGCGCTCATCACGGTGGATCATGCCCTGGACCTGGGTCGAGAAGTCTACGCCGTCCCGGGGCCAGTGGAGTGGAGCCAGTCCCGGGGAACGAACGCCCTCCTGGGAGACGGGGCCATCATCGTGACCAGTCCCGGGGATCTCCTGGCCAAGTTGGGAGAGGGTTCGGCGTGTGGGGTGACTGGGGCGGGGGTGCGGGCTGCCGCGGGTCCGGCGGGCCCGGATGGTGCAGCAGGGGCAGCCGATCCCCTGGGGATTCTGGAGGTTCTGGCCACACGACCCCTGACCACCGATGTGGTGACCGACCTTCTGGAAGCGCCCGCCTCCCGAGTCCTGGCGGAACTCACCGAGTTGGAGCTGGACGGATGGGTGGTGCGGAGTGGGGACGGTTGGCGCCGGGCGGATCGGTGACCGGCGGGTCCACTTGGACGAGCTTGGACGGGGCGGCCCCCCGACACCTCTATCTCTCCGGCCCCTGGAGCCGGAACGTGGGGGAGTGGGACTCCCTCCTGGCCCGGGAGCTGCACTTCCGACGTGCCCGGTTCCCGTCCTTGGTTCGGAGTGGGAAGGCCGGATGGGCGGTTGACTCCATCCACGTGGGAGGGGAAAGTACCCGTGCGCCGCTGCCCCGTGAGCTCAGGCGACTCCTGACCGAGGGGGGGCTCGAGCCGGCCCCCGGGGCGGAGGTGGCCCTGGAGGTGGCTCCTCAGGAAGTGCGGCCGGAACGGGTGGACGAATGGATCCGCGCCGGCGTGACCCGTCTCAATCTCCGGACCCCGGCCCCGGGGGTGCCTGCCGACTGGCCCCGGACCACGCACCTTGACCGGCTGGTGTCATGGGGTGTGGATCTGGCCTTCGGTCACCTGGAAGGGAGCGCAGACCCGCTGGAGCTTCTGGAGGCGGTCATTCTCCGGTGGACACCGCCACAGGTGAGCCTGGTGGAGGCTGCGGTGGAGGCCCCGGGCGAGGGGTCCCAGGCGGGGGCCGATGAGCTGGGCCAGGACCATCTGGCCGACCTGTACCTCGAGTTGACCCGGCGCCTTGATTCGGCGGGCTACCGCCAGTGGTCGTTCACCCACTTCGCGCTGCCGGGCCGGGAGCCGGTCCACCAGCAGGCCGTGCTCCAGGGCGTGCCGTATCTGGGGCTCGGGCCCGGCGCCCACTCCCATCTGCCGGGGCGCCGTTTCTGGAACCTGGAGGATCCCGGCGCATACACTTCCAGGTTGGCCCTGCAGCAGGATCCAGCCGCTGGGGAGGACCAGGCGACGGCCGATCAGCGACTCCTGGAGATGCTCTGGCGGTCCTTGAGTCTGGCGGGGGGGCTGGACCTGCGGGCGTCCGGACTCCATCATCCCAGATCCCTCAGGGACAGGTGGGTGTCCGCCGGGTTCGCCCGGCCCTGCCGGGAACGACTCCGGCTTACTCCCCCCGGGTGGCTGGTGTTGGACTCGTTGGTTCTGGAATTGGCCGACGCTTGGCCTCGGGAGGGGGAGCAGGCGCAGGTCTTCATGAATGGGGAGTGACCGATGGCACAGGATCCCACGACATTCGGGCCCTGGGAGCGCCCGGACGGCAGCGAGCTCACCGAGCGGGAACGGCGGGTGCTCGAGGCCGTGGTGCGGATCTATGTGGAGACGGCTGAGCCCGCCGGGAGCCGCAACATTACGCGCCGATTCGATCTGGGAGTCTCTCCCGCCACGGTCCGCAACACCATGAGCGACCTGGAGGAGAAGGGGTATCTCCTGCATCCCCACACCTCCGCCGGGCGGGTTCCCACTGATCTGGCGTACCGAATCTTCGTGAACCAACTCATGCGTCCCCAGACGCTCAGCAACCAGGAAAAGGACCAGATCGCCGCGGCCCTGGACGAGGTGGGCGCGACACCGGTGGATCGTCTGGTCCGCCAGGCCATTCGTGCCCTGGGGCTCCTGTCCCAGGAGCTGGGGGTTGCGGCGGCCCCCCGACTCGACGGTGCCGTTCTGGAGCGACTGGACCTCTTCCGGGTCTCGTCAAGCAAGGTGCTTCTGGTGGTCCAGATCCGCAGCGGCTTCGTCCGGACGGTCTACGTGGATCTCCAGTGCGAGGTCCCCGAGGACACGCTGGTCACTCTCACGGTGCTCCTGAATGAGCGCCTGGCGGGCCTGACCCTGGGTCAGATCCGGGATACGGTCTCGGAGCGGGTCCGGGATGCCGCTCCGGCGGACGATCCGGCAGCGGAGGAGATCCTGAACATCTTCATGCAATCCGGCCCGGAACTCTTCGACTGGCCGGAGCTGGAGGGTTCGGAGGTACACCTGGGCAACACCAGCGTCCTCGCTTCCCAGCCTGAGTTCACCTCGGGGGCCCAGCTGAAGGAACTCCTCCAGCTCACCGAGGAACGGGAACTCCTCTCCCGGGTCCTGGGCAGCCGGGTCCACACCCCGGGGCTCCAGATCACCATCGGGGCCGAGAACCCCGACCGGAAGCTGGCCGATTTCACCCTGGTGACGGCGGAGTACCGGGTGGGTGGCCTCAAGGGAGTCATCGGAGTCATCGGACCCACCCGGATGCCCTACGAGAAGGTGATCGCAATCGTGGAGCACACCTCATCCCTTGTGAACCGGATCCTCCGGTAGACCCATACAACCGCAAGACGGACAAGACCGAGCCGAATGGCAGATTACTACGAGACCCTGGGAGTTTCCCGGGATGCTGACGCCGAGCAGATCAAGAAGGCCTACCGGAAGCTGGCCATGAAGTATCACCCGGACCGGAACCAGGGGTCCGCTGACGCCGAGGCCCGCTTCAAGGAGATTTCCGCCGCCTACGAAGTCCTGAAGGATCCCCAGCAGCGGGCCGCCTACGATCGGTACGGTGAGCAGGGACTGAGAGGGGGCGGTGCCGGCCCCTTCGGCGGAGGATTCGACCTCCACGACGCCATCGAGATCTTCATGCGCGATTTTGGTGGAGCCGGAGGGTTCGAGGATCTCTTCGGCGGAGGCGCCCGGGCCCAGCGTCGAGGGGGTGGACGGCGAAAGGGCGAGTCTGTCCGGGTTCGCCTCCCCCTTACCCTGAAGGAGGTGGTCACCGGCGCCACCAAGCGTCTCCGGGTCGCCGTTCTGGATCCGTGCTCGGACTGCGATGGGACCGGAGCTGCCGAAGGATCCACCCCGACCACCTGCGGGCAGTGCGGGGGATCGGGGCAGGAGCGGGTGGCCCAGCGATCCGTCTTCGGGCAGTTCGTCTCCGTCACGACCTGTCGGGCGTGCGGTGGGGAGGGCACCACCATTCGCACCCCCTGCGGCACCTGTCACGGTGAGGGTCGGGTCCGGGTGCAGCGTGAGGTGGAGGTGGAGGTCCCCGCCGGTGTGTCCAGCGAGAATTTCATCACCCTTCGGGGGAAGGGGAACGCGGGGAGTCGGGGTGGGCCGTCGGGTGACATCATGGTTCTGTTGGAGGTGGAGGACGATCCACGCTTCACCCGGCAGGACAACCATCTCATCACCGACCTTCCAATCACCTTCTGCCAGGCGGCGCTGGGGGATGAGGTCGAGGTGGAGACGGTGACGGGGAAGGCCCGGGTCGCCGTTCCCGCCGGGACCCAGAGCGGCCAGGCGCTCCGTCTCCGGGGTGAGGGAATCCCGGATCTGAACGGCCGTGGGCGTGGTGATCTCCTGATCCGGGTTCGGGTCTGGACCCCCACCGAACTCTCCCGGGAGCAGGAAGAGCTCTTCCGTCGTCTTCGGGATGTGGAGGATGATGCGCCCACCCAGGTGGAGGAGGCAGGGGAACGCAAGGGCTTCTGGTCCCGGGTGAAGGAGGCCTTCACAACCGGATGAGCGGACATTCCGTGCCGAAGCGCTGGCTGGAGGTGACCGTGGATCATCCCGGAGACCCTGAGACCGCCGCCCTGTTGGTGGATCTGCTCCTGGAGCTTCCGGCAGGCGGCGTCGAGGAGACGGCCTCGGCGCTCCGGGTCCATGTGCCCGAGTCGCTGGAGGGGGTGACCCCGGATCCGGAGGCGTGGAGACGAACGCTGGCCCGGCGACTCGGGAGCCGTCTGGGTTCGCGTGACCCGTGGCCGGTGACTGTCCGCTGGCAGGCGCACGAGGATTGGGCCGAGACCTGGCGACAGGGGCTGGGGCCCCGGCGGTTTCCACCACGTCTCGTGGTAAGCCCGTCCTGGGCGCCGGGAGAGGCGGATCCCCATGAGATCCGCATTACCATCGATCCGGGGATGGCCTTCGGGACGGCGGAGCACGCTACCACCCGTGGGTGCCTTCGCCTGGTGCAGTCCGTGCTCACCACTGGGGACCGGGTGGCCGATGTGGGATCCGGCTCGGGAATCCTGGCCATCGCCGCCGCGCTCCTTGGCGCCGAGCGGGTGCTGGCGTACGAGTCCGACGAGTGGTCGTGCGAGGCTCTTGCCGAGAACCTGGAGGCCAACGGAGTCCTCCCCCGGGTGGAGCTCCACCCGGGGGAGGTCACCGGACCGGAGTTGGTGGATGCCGGCCCCTTTCACGGGATCCTGGCCAACATGCAGACCCGGATCCTGGTCCCTCTCCTCCCTGCTTTCCGTCAGGCGTTGGCGCCCCATGGATGGCTCATCGTCTCCGGGGTGCTCCGCTCCGAGGAACCGGTGATGCGAGACGCCCTGCAGCGGCACGGGTTCGCCGTGACGGACGAGGATGGGGAGGACGAGTGGTGGACGGCCGTGGCCCGGCGCCAGGAAGGCCGGCCTTCCTGAAGGGGTAGGGCCGGGTCTCCAACCCCCGGCGTGGAGACAGGAGGGGGCGGAGTCGGGCTTCTTCCTGGAGCATGCGAGCCCACCGGGCCAGGGCGGTACCGGAACCGGGCTCGACGCGGTGTCCGATGCGTCGGATGCTGTCCCGAAGACGCTCGGCTAGCGTCCGGGGTGCGGCGGGGGAGGGGGGTGGCACGATCCACCCCACCGGCACCATCCACCCGAGACGCCGTTCATCGGTGGCGAGCATCCGGACCGACCGGTCCATCCGTTGGATGACCGTCGCCATGGAGATGGGCGGGGGGGTGAACCCGGGACGCTCCCGGGCCACCAGCGCTCTCAACTGCCCCAGCGGCATGGCGGGTGCCGAGTGCCGATGCAGAACATCCACGGTGGTGGCTTCGATCTCCTGGAACATGCGTCTCCTCCTGGGTCTGATATGGCTTCGGCGGGGGGCGCGGGAACGCCGTGAGGGTTCCGGGGAGCGTCGGGTTCGCCGCCTTTGACGCCCGGCCCCGGGTCCACCCCGACCGTGGGGGAGGGTAGATTACGGGGCGAGAACGGGCCGCTCCATGGGTAGATGGGTCAGATTCGCTCCGGGGCGGTACGCTCCATTCCGGGTTGCCGGGGGTGTGGGAGAGTCCCATGAGCCCGCCGGCTTCCCCCGATTCAGGAGGTCCCCTTCGTGGCTGACGACTGCATATTCTGTCGCATCGTGGACGGTGACATCCCCGCTCAGGTAGTCCATCAGGATGACCGGGCCCTGGTGTTCCGGGATGTGAACCCCCAGGCGCCCACACACCTCTTGGTGATTCCCCGGCGCCATGTGGTTTCGGTGGACCATCTCTCTCCGGACGACGAGGCGCTGGCCGGCCACCTCCTTCTCACTGCCGGGACGGCGGCCCGGTCCCTGGGGCTGGAAGAGGATGGGTACCGGGTGGTGACGAATATCGGCCGGGATGGGGGACAGACGGTTTCCCACCTCCACCTCCACGTTCTTGGGGGACGGAGCCTGGGGTGGCCGCCCGGTTGAGTGTGCCCGTCGCCGGCGCTCTTGCGTTGACCCTGCTTGCGGCCTCCCGGTAGCTTCCGAGGCTGTGTGCCGACGACTCGACCGTCGCCGGCCCCCGCTCCCCGAACCCCCTGGAGTCCCGTGTCCAAGTCGCTGAAGGCCCAACTGGAAGCCGAACTCACCTCCGCCCGCAAGGCCCGGGAGAAGCTTCGTACCACTGTCCTCTCCTCGACGCTGGCTGAACTCCGGAACGCCGAGATCGACGCCGGCGGCCCCGCCGACGACGAGATGGTGAAGCGGGTTCTCACCAAGGCTGTGAAGCAGCGCCGGGAGGCGGCGGACCAGATGCGGGCCGGCGGACGCGAGGAGCTTGCCCAGCGGGAAGAGGAGGAGGCCGAGATCCTCGGTGCCTTCCTCCCGCCGCCCCTCTCCGAGGACGAGGTGCGCGGGATCGTCCGGGAGTTGGTGGCCGGCGGCGCCTCCCAGATGGGTGCGGTCATGGGGCAACTCATGCCGCGGATCCAGGGGCGGTTCGACGGCAAGGAGGCAAACCGGATCGTCCGGGAGGAGTTGGGCGGCTGAATGGATGACCACGCCCTGACCGTCCTGGAGTACCATCCCCTCCTGGAGCGGGTCGCCACTCGCGCCGGGAGCGAGTTGGGCCGGGAGGCGGTCCTGGCGCTTCGCCCCTCCACCAATCTGGCTTGGGCCCGCCGGGAGCTGGAGCGGGTCCGGGAAGGGGTCGATCTGGGAGAGGCGGCCCCCGCCTGGGCACCCCCCACGGTTCCCGACGCACGGGCTCCGCTTCGCACCCTGGAGGTGGAAGGGGGCGTCCTGGATCCGGCGGGGCTCCTCCTTCTGGCCACGGTACTCCGCTCCTCAGCCGACCTCCGGGTCGGCCTGGATCCCGAGCCGGATCCGTCGGGGGTGGAGCCGCCCCCCCTTCCCCACCTGACCCGCCTCCGGGATCGCCTCCCGGAACGCCCGGAACTCCTGGAGCGCATCGACGCCGTGGTGGATTCGGACGCCTCCATCCGGGACGGCGCCAGCCCGGTCCTGCGCCAGATCCGCCGCCGCCTCCGGGACGCCCGCTCCCGGCTGGTTCAGCGCCTCGAACGCTACCTGGAGTCGCTCCCGGAGCGGATCCGGGTGCCGGATGCGTCCGTCTCCATCCGGGACGGACGGTACGTCATCCCCATCCGCCGGGAGGGGAAGTCGGCGGTGGGAGGGGTGATCCACGGCGAGTCCGCCACCGGCGCCACCCTCTTCGTAGAGCCACCGCTGGCGCTCCGTCTCATGAACGAGCTGCAGGAGCTGGAGCGGGATGAGGAGCGAGAGATCCTCCGGATTCTGAGGGAGATCTCCGGCCGCCTCCGGGCCGTAAGGGCTGAACTGGCGGAAGGACTCGAGGCGCTGGTGGACTTCGATTCCCTCTGGGCCCGCGCCCTCACCGCCCGGGCCTGGGCTGCGGAACCGCCGGAGCTAGCCCCCCCCGACCAAGGGGTGCTGAAGGTGGTGGCCGGCCGGCACCCTCTCCTCCTGGAGCAGAATCTGGCGGAGGCCGGCCCGGGGGAGGCGGCCCCGGTGGTTCCCTTCGACCTGCAGATGGATCCGGATGAGCGGGCGCTGGTGGTGTCGGGCCCCAACACGGGCGGGAAGACGGTCTTCCTCAAGGCCATGGGGCTCATCCACCTCCTGGCCCAGAGCGGGGTGATCCCGCCGGTTGCGCGAGGGACCCGGCTCCCCATCCTCCGGAACGTCTTCGCCGACATCGGAGACGAGCAGTCCATCGCCGAATCCCTATCCACCTTCTCGGCCCATATGGCCAACGCCATCCGGATCCTGGACGGCGCCGGTCCCGGTGCCCTCATCCTCATGGATGAGATGGGGACCGGCACGGATCCGGCGGAGGGGGCGGCGCTGGCCCGCTCCATCCTGGAGACCCTGGTGGGGCAGGGGGCCCGGGCTGTGGTCACCTCCCACCTGGGGGCCATGAAGCGGCTGGACGGGGAGGGGAGCGGGATCGTCAACGCCTCGCTCCTCTTCGACTCACGGCGGATCTCGCCCACCTACCAGCTCCAGAAGGGTCGGCCGGGGCGGAGCTACGGGCTCGCCATCGCCCGCCGCCTCGGGCTCCCGGAGCCGGTCCTGACCCGGGCTGAGTCCTATGTGGATTCAGGGGAGTTGGAGGTGGAGACCCTGCTGGCGACGCTGGAGGTGAAGGAGAAGGAGCTGGACCGGGCCCTCCGGGAGGCGAAGGAGGCCCGGGAGAAGGCCCGGCGGACGGCCGAGGATGTAGAGGCTCGGGAGGCCCGGCTGACTCAGAGGGAAGAATCGGCCGAGGCCCGGGCCCGGGACGAAGCGCGACGCCTCCTCCTGGATGCTCGTCAGGAGGTGGAGGAGGCCATCGCCCAACTCCGGAGGGCCGGGGAGGTAGCGGAGCAGGCAGAGGCGCTGGACCAGGCGGAGCGCCAGGCCAGGCGGCGGGTGGAGGAGGCGGCCCGGAGGCAGAAGAAGCGCCGCCCCGAGCCCCGTCGGCCCCGGCGCACCCGCAGCGCCCAGTGGGCACCGGGTGATCCGGTGCGACTCATGGGGAGCGGCTCCCGGGGGACCGTGCGGGAGGTGGACGGCGACCGGGTGACAGTGGAGGTCTCGGGGATGCGCATCCAGGTGGCCGCCGGGAAGCTCGAGCGAGTGCGGTCGGCCGATGCGAAGCAGGGACGGTCCCAGGCATCGGTGTCGTCCGGAGGAGGGTGGACCGGTCCCCAGGTGGAGGCCCGCCACGAGGCTGATCTCCGGGGGCTCCGGGTGGAAGAGGTGGAGCTGGAGCTGGGCCGGGCCCTGGACGCTGCCATCATGGCGGGCCTGTCGGAGCTCCGCATCATCCATGGCAAGGGTACGGGGGCCGTGAAGGCCAGGGTCCAGGAGCTCCTGCGGCGGGAAGGCCGGGTCCCCGAGTTCCGCCCCGGCGTCCAGGGCGAAGGCGGCGGCGGGGTCACCGTGGCCAGTCTGAGGGAGTGAGCCGGTGATCCCCGACGAGGTGGTGGAGGAGGTCCGGGCTCGCGCCGATCTGGTGGAGGTGATCGGGGAGGTGGTGGCCCTCAAGCGGTCCGGCAAGGACTGGAAGGGGAAGTGCCCCTTCCACGACGACCGGAGCCCTTCGTTCTACGTGGTTCCGTCCAAGGGGTTCTACAACTGCTTCGGGTGCGGCGAATCCGGGGACATCTTCACCTTCCTCATGAAGCGCACCGGGATGGAGTTCAACGATGCCGTGAAGGCCCTGGGGGCCCGCTACGGGGTGGAGGTCCGTGAGGTGGGGCGCGGAGCGGATCAGGAGGACGATCCCCTCCGGATCTACTACGAGCTGAACGCCTTTGCCCGGGACTGGTTCCGGAGTCGCCTGGCGGACCCCGAGATGGGTGACCGGGCCCGCCGGTACCTGACGGAGCGGGGTGTGGACCCGGAGACGGTGGAACGCTTCGGCCTGGGTTTTGCCCCTGACGACTGGCGGGGTCTGCGGGATCACGCGGCGGAGGCGGGCTACTCCGAGGACCTGCTGCTGGAGGCGGGGCTCCTCACCCGTTCCGAGCGAGCCCCCGAGCCCTACGACCGCTTCCGCAACCGGATCATCTTCCCCATTGAGTCGGTGACCGGGAAGGTTCTGGGGTTCGGCGGGCGGATCCTGGGCCAGGAGGGTCGGGGCGCGCCGAAGTACCTCAACTCTCCCGAGACCCCCATCTACCACAAGGGCCGCACCCTCTACGCCCTGGGCTGGAACCGAAACGCCATCCGTCGGGACGAGGTGGCGCTGGTGGTGGAAGGGTACATGGATGTGGTGGCGCTGGCTGCCGGCGGGGTGGGCAATGCGGTGGCGACGCTGGGGACGGCCATGACCTCGGAGCAGGCGACCCTGTTGGGCCGCTACACGCAGCGGGCCCTTCTCCTCTTCGACTCTGATGAGGCGGGGCTTCGCGCCACCTTCCGGGCAGGCGATGTTCTCCTGGCCGCCGGGGTCCACCCTTCGGTGGTCAGCTTTCCTCCCGGCGAGGATCCGGATACCGTGATCCGGGGTGAGGGGAGTGCCGCCTTCCTCCGATACCTGAACGGCGCCGTGGATCTGCTCGATCGGAAGATCCAGCTCCTGGACGAGAGGGGGTTCTTCGGGTCCATCGACCGGACCCGGCGGGCGGTGGACAAGCTCCTGCCCACGATCCGGGCTGTGGCTGATCCCGCCCTCCGGGATATGTATGTGGCGAAGGTTTCGGAGCGCACCGGGGTCCGCCGGGAGACGCTGGAGGCAGAGGTCCGACGCCAGGCCGCCGAGGGCCCGCCCTCCGGATTCACCTCCGGGGCGCCGGTGGCTGGTCCCGGTGGGGACGCCGGGAGGGTCTCGGGACGGGGGCGCGGCCCGTCAGCAGGACCCGGGGCGACGTCGCGGCGGTCGGACTGGGGGCTCGGGCCGGAGCGGCAGCTTCTCCTGGTGCTCCTCCGTGCCAGGGAGTTGGTGGAGCGGGCCGCTGAACGAATCGGCCCTGAGGACTTCGACGACACCCTGGTCAGGGCGCTCTTCGAACACCTCATGGACGAGCCGGACCTGGCGCCCGATGACCCGGGGCTTGCGCCGGAGGTCCGTGACCGGCTGATCTCGCTCCTAGGAGATCCGGAAGAGGTGGATCACACGGAGCGGGTCTTCGAGGAATCGGTGGCTCGCCTGCTGGATCGTCGGCACCAGCGGCGCAAGGACGAGTTGGACCGGGCTCTTCGGAGTGCCGAGACCCCGGAGGAGAAACGTGGGATCCTGGCAGAGCTCAAGGCCCTGCGCATGGAACGCCGGGGGCGGTGGAATGTAATCCGCCGTGCACGCACGCAGGGATCCAATCATCCATCAGACGGGACGAATCGATGACGAACAGCAGCATGGCAGCCCTGCAGGAAGTTCAGCGCCTGGACCATCGGATCCGAGAGCTGGAGGCCGCATTCCAGTCCTTTGAGCCCCGCCTGGCCGAGGCCGAGGCACCGGCCCTTGAATTGGAGTCCGAACTCGGTGGCGTGCAGCAACGCCTGGCCCAGATGCAGGCCGATCTCCGGCGCTTGGAGCGATCCGGGCAGGAGAAGGACGTACGGATCCAGAAGCTGGAGGAACGCCTGACCCGGGTCCAGAACCTGCGGGAGGAGGCGGCGGTCCAGACCGAGTTGAGTCTGATCCGACGTGCCCGGGGGGCCGATGATCAGGAGTCCCTCCAACTCATGGACCAGATCCAACGGGCTGAGCTCGTGGTGGAAGAGTTGGAGCGACGCTCCGCCGAGGCCCGGGCAGAGGTGGAGCCCAATCAGCAGGCGGTCCTGGATGAGCGGCAGGGGATCGAGGAGGAGTTGGCCGAACTCCGAGCACGTCGGGATTTGGCTCTGGAAGGGGTGGGACGGGTGGAGCGCCGCGTCTATGACTCGTTCCACGCTTCGGGGCGCCCGGTGGTGGTGGCCCGGCTCATGGACGACGGTGCTTGCGGTCACTGCTATAGCATGGTGCCCCTCCAGATCCAGCAGGAGATCCGGTCCGGTACCAGTCTCATCCGGTGCGAGGCCTGCGGAGTCATCCTGAGTGCCGACCTGGAGGTGGAGGAGCCCCACCCCGTGGAACCCGCCTCGGTGGCATCCGCCGATGGGGAGGAGGACAGCGGCGGAGCTACGGCGACGTGACGCCGTCGGCTCCCGGTTCTGCGCTGGAGCTTCCTCGCCCCCCTCGCCCCCGGTGGGATCTGGGCGCTGAACCCCATCGCCAGAAGGTGCAGGCGCTGGCCCGGGAGCTTCGCCTCCCTCCGGCCCTCTGCCGTGTCCTGGTAAGCCGGGGGGTGGACGAGGCGGAACCGGCCCGAAGCTTTCTCCGCCCTCTGCTGGAGCACCTTCACCCACCGGAGGGCCTGGCTGATGCCTCCCGTGCGGCCCAGCGGATCCTGCGAGCGGTGGAGACCGGTGAGACGGTCCTGGTACACGGCGACTACGATGTTGACGGGATCTGCTCAGCAGCCCTCCTCACCCTCTGGATTCGCCACCTGGGCGGTCGGGCCGAGCCCTTCATCCCCCACCGACTCCGGGACGGCTACGACCTGGGTCCGGCTGGGATCCGGCGGGCCGAGGAGGTGGGAGCGGCCCTCATCGTCACCTGCGATTCGGGGATCCTGGCCCACGAGGCGGTGGCCCGAGCCCGGGCCCGGGGAATCGATGTGGTCATCACCGATCACCACACCCCCGGGGAGACCCTTCCTGCCGCCGTGGCGGTGGTGAACCCAAACCGGAGCGACTGCACCTATCCGGACCCGCGCCTGGCCGGGGTGGGGGTGGCCTTCAAGCTCTGCCAACTCCTGGGCCGACTCCGCGGGCGGCCGGAGACGGAGCTCCTGGAGCACCTGGATCTGGTGGCGCTGGCGACGGTAGCGGATCTTGTGCCGCTGAAGGGTGAGAACCGGGTCCTGGTGCGCTACGGCCTCCGGGTCTTGCGGCAGGGTCGGCGGCCGGGAATCTCGGCGCTACTGGAGGTCACGGAGCTGGACCCGGCGGCGGTGGACGCGGGGAAGGTGGGATACGTCCTCGGGCCGCGCCTGAACGCGGCGGGCCGAATGGGCTCGGCCATGGACGCACTGGAACTCCTCCTGGCCACGAATCCGGCGCGGGCCCGGGAGTTGGCCCGGCAACTGGAGGGCCTGAATGCACTGCGCCGGGATGAGGACGCCCGCACCCGGGACGAGGCGCTGGAGCGTCTGGCCCAGGACTTTGATCCGACCCGTGATTTCGGGGTGGTGGTTGCCGGGGAGGGGTGGCATCCCGGTGTCATCGGGATCGTGGCATCCCGCGTGGTGGAGCGGATCCACCGACCCACCGTCATCCTCTCCGTGGAGAACGGGCGGGCCCGGGGTAGCGCCCGCTCCATCCCCGGCGTCCACCTCCTGGAGGCGGTGCGTGCCGGTGGCCCCCATCTGACCCGATTTGGCGGTCACCGGCAGGCGGCGGGGCTGGATGTGGAGGTGGAGCGGATCCTCCCCTTCCGGCAGGCCTTCAATGACGCGGTCCGGGGCCAACTCAAGGGCCAGGTCCCACGCCCACGGGCCCGGGGTGACGTGGCGCTCTCCCTTGAGGAGGCCACCGACGAACTGGTGCACTTCCTCCAGTATGTGGGGCCCTTCGGGATCGGCAACCCGGAGCCCATCTTCTGGGCTCGCGGCGTGGCGGTATCCGGCGGCGCTCGCATCGTGGGGAAGGGGCACCTGAAGCTCCGGCTTCGGGAGGGTGGACACGAACTCGAGGCCATCGGCTTCGGTCTGGGCGACGACATGCCGCCGGAGCGGGTGGGAGCAGGTCCGGTGGATGTGCTCTTCCGCCTCCGGACCAACGAGTTCAGGGGGATCCGGTCCCTCCAGGCGCGCCTGGAAGATGTGCGACTCGCCGGGAGTGAAGCCTCGTGAGGATCATCGGCAGGGGGCAGTCATTGAGCGTCATCGTGAGGAGGCCGTCATGAGGATCATCGCCGGGGAATGGGGAGGGCGTCCCATCAGGGCGCCCCGGGGGCGAGCCACCAGGCCCACCACGGATCGGGTGCGGGAGGCCTGGATGTCGGCCATGGGGCCGTGGATCCCCGGGTCCCGGATCCTGGACCTCTTCTCCGGCTCCGGCGCCCTGGGGCTGGAATGCCTCTCCCGGGGCGCCCGAGAGGTGGTGTTCGTGGAACGGGCCCGCCCGGCGCTTCAGGCGCTTCGGTCAAACATCGAGACGCTGGAGGCCGGAGACCGGTGCAGGGTAGTGGTGGGTGATGCCCTGAGCTGGGCCGGTGCTCTTGAGCGGGGGGCGTTCGATCTGGCGCTGGCCGACCCCCCCTATGATGGCGGGGACGCTGGACGCCTGGTGGAACTCTTCCGCCGCACGCCCTTCGCGCTGCAGCTCTGGCTCGAGCACGGGAGCCGGGACGCCATCGCTCTGGGAGGCGGCGGTCGCACCCGAACCTATGGAGACACCGCCCTCACGGTGCTCACCTCCCCTGACGCCCTGGACGATCCGGATCCCAACGATCCGCCTCCGGCCACGGACCCGGAGTCCCAACCTTCGCCTCCGGCCTCGGACCCGGAGTCCGGCGACCCCGATCCTTCCTTCCGCGGAGCCCCATGAACCAATCCCGACCCATCATTGCCCTGTATCCCGGTTCGTTCGACCCGGTCACCCTGGGACACGAAGACATCGCCCGGAGAACGCTCAAAGTGGTGGACCGGGTAGTGGTGGCGGTGGCCCACACCTCGACCCACAGTAAACGTCCGGCCTTCAGCGTGGACGAGCGCCTGGACATGCTGAACGAGGTCTTCGCTGACGAGGAGCGGGTCGAGTGCGCTTCCTTCGAGGGGTTGATGGTGGATTTTGCCAGGAGCGTGGGGGCTTCGGTGGTGGTCCGGGGCCTCAGGGCCGTGTCCGACTTCGAGTACGAGTTCCAGATGGCCCAGATGAACCGGGAACTACACCCCGGTATGGAGTTCATCTTCCTCACCCCGGAGACACACCTCTCCTTCCTGTCCGCCTCCCTGGTGCGGGAGGTGGCGGCGCTGGGAGGGGATGTGTCGTCATTCGTCTCACCGGCCATCATGCGCAGGCTCCGGGACCGGTACCAACGGCAACGAGATTGACAACCGCATAGGGACTGACATGGATTTCATCGAGAACATCCGTCGGCGGGCGCGGGAACGCCCCCGTCGCATCGTCCTTCCCGAAGGAGAGGACCCCCGGACCCTGGAGGCTGCGGCCATCCTGCAGCGGGATGCCCTGGTGGATCCGGTGCTTCTGGGGGACCCCATGGCCATCCGGGAGGGGCTTGAGAAGGTGGGGGGGGATCCCGACGGGTTGGAGGTGGTGGATCCCCGGAGCAGCGAGGGGACCGGCGACTACGTGGAGACCCTACTTGAACTGCGGCGGGCCAAGGGGATGGATCGCGCCGGTGCCCGGGAGGCGGTGAGAAGTCCACTCATCCGGGGAGCCCTCATGGTGCGGGCCGGCGAGGTCCACGGGTCGCTGGCCGGGGCTGTCCACCCTACCGGTGACGTACTCCGCGCCGCCTTCTGGTGCGTGGGTCCCGACGACGGGATCCGCACGGTCTCGTCGTCGTTCTACATGGTGGTGAAGCCCTTCCGAACCAGGGAGCCGGAGATCATCACCTTCACCGATTCGGCGGTGGTGCCTGATCCCACGGCGGAGCAGCTGGCGCAGATTGCGGCGGCCGCAGCCCGGGCCCGGCGGCGTATCGTGGGAGATTCACCGACGGTGGCCTTTCTGTCCTACTCCACCAAGGGGAGCGGATCGGGGCCCTCGGTGGACAAGGTCACACGGGCGCTGGAACTGTTCCGGGACATGGAGCCCGGAGTCCCGGCGGATGGGGAGCTCCAACTTGACGCGGCGCTGGTGGAGTCGGTAGCCCGAAGCAAGGCGCCCCACTCCGCCGTGGCCGGGGCCGCCAACATTCTGGTCTTCCCGGACCTGGACGCCGGCAACATCGGCTACAAGCTGGTGCAAAGGCTCGCCGGAGCCGAGGCGGTGGGACCTATCATCCAGGGGCTTCGCCGTCCGTGCAACGACCTCTCCCGAGGCGCGTCGGTGGACGATATCGTGAACGTGGCGTGCATTACGAGCCTCACGGCGGCCTGACGGATCGGGGACGCGGGGTCAACCTTGCCCTGCAACTCGGCTTATGGATAGCTTTCAACTGCTCCGCCGCAGCGCCGTCCCAGCGACGGAGACTCCAACGCACATCCTTCCGGGTCCGACCTGGGCCCCAGGAGATTGAAAAGAGCCATGGCGTTCGATGTGAAGCGAGAAACGGGTGAGGTGGTCGTGTTCGATGTTGAGGGCCAGCTCATCGTGGGGAATCGGCAGGAGTTGAAGCAGGCGGTTCTGGCCGAACTGGAGGGAGGGGCCCGTAAGTTCCTGGTGGACTTCACCAACACCGGATACATCGATTCCTCCGGGTTGGGGGTTCTTGTGAGCCTCTCAAAGAAGATCCGGGAGCAGGGCGGGGAGCTCCGGCTCTCAAGCCTGAACGAGGATCTCAGGACGCTTTTCGAACTCACCAAGCTGGATACCCTCTTCCGGATTGCGGATTCCCGGGAAGAGGGCCTGCAGGACTTCTGATCCGTCCCCGTCCGTGGGGACCATGGGGTCCCCGCGAGCGGGGGTCCCGTGGCCGGGATAGTTGGATTTCCCCATCGGAGGCGGCTGACTTGATCGATCGAGAACTGATCTTCGAACTTCCCAACGATCTTCATTGTATCGAGGATGCGGTGGAGTTCATCGTTTCCCGCTGTTCCACCTGTCAGGACGTTGCCCGGAAGCTTCGGTTCAACTTCCGTGTCAGTCTGGTGGAAGCGCTCTCCAACGCCATGATCTATGGAAACGGGCGAGACCCGGCCAAACGGGTGCGCCTTGAGGTTCACCTCCGCTCCGGACGCCTCACCGCCCGGGTCACGGATCAGGGGCACGGTTTCAACCCACTCCGGGTGCCCGATCCCACGGCGCCGGAAAACATAATGGAGGAAGGAGGCCGCGGCCTGTTCCTCATGAAGAAGCTCATGGATGAGGTCCACTACAATGAACGGGGGAACTCGGTGACCCTCGTCCTGAATCTCTCCGCCTCCCAGACCTTCCCGGATCAAGCGACTGCATGAGCCCCGACCGGACCTCCCGGGAACTGCTCCCGGACCCGGTGATCCAGGTCCTGGACGAATATCGCCGCAACTTCGGATTGGATCTGGGGCTCTGGCTCCCCAGGGAGGGAGGCGACCCCTTCCGGCTGTACCCTGGCAGTGGGCGAAACTCCTCCCCGAGCCCGGGTTCGACCCTTCTTGAGGTTCCCACCCGGAGCGGTGCGGACCTCATCCTGGAGATCGCCTCGTCCGGCGCCCCGGCCGACGAGGGACGGAGCGCCGCAGCCAACACCCTCCGCACCACTCTGGAGCAACTCTACCAGTACGCCGAGGAGGTCCGATACTTCACCCTGGAGGTTTCGGAGCGGTACGAGGAGATCAACCTCCTCTATTCCATCTCCGAGACCCTGGGCTCTCTCATGCACCTGAAGGACGCCACCAACCTCATCCTGGCGGAGGTGTGCGACGTGATGGGAGCTCGTCGCGGGTCCCTCTGGGTCCACCGGCCGGAGGAGGATCGCCTCCACCTGGTGGCGTCGGTGGGAGAGGGAGGCAGGGTGGGGCCCCTCCCCGCCGGCGATACCTCCGCCGTCACCGCCCAGGTATTCCGGGAGGGCCGCTCGCTGATCCTGTCGTCGTATCCCGGCGCGCCCGCCCAGGATCAGCACCCCCCGGGCCCGGGGGGTGCCGACCGCAGCGCCACGGACCGAAACCCCCGGAAGGAGTCCTCGAGAGGGGCTTCGTCGTCCGATGATGTGGCCGGTGAGTCGGTGCTCTCGGTACCCATCCGCTACACCCCACCGGAGGATGACGCCCGGACGGTGGGGGTCATCAACCTCATCGGTCGGCGACGAGGTGGGCGCTTCAGCGCCTCGGATCAGAAGCTCCTCTCGGCCATCGCCTCCCAGGTTGGGGCGGCCCTGGAGAACAACCGATTGATTCAGGAGAGCCTGCAGCGGGAGCGGGTGAGCCGGGAGATGGAGTTGGCCCACAACCTCCAGATGAAGCTGCTTCCGTCGCTGGATGCCTTCGATGGATCCGAGGTGGCTGCCCGGGTACGACCCGCCGATTCGGTGGGGGGAGATTTCTACCACCTCCTCCGCCTCTCAGGTGGGCGTTTCGGGGTCATGATCGGCGACGTCTCAAGCCACGGCTTTCCCGCGGCTCTCATCATGGCGCTCACCCTGAGCGCCGCCACCATCTACGCCGCCGAAATGTCGTCCCCCGCCTCGGTCATGACCGAGATGGGACGGGCGCTCCGGGACGAACTGGAGAGTACCGAGATGTACATCTCGCTCTTCTACGCCGTTGTGGACCCGGCTCGCGGAGAGTTGGTCTATGCCAACGCCGGGCATCCCCACGCCTTCCTCCTGGGGCGAGAGGGTGAGGCTCCGGAGCGGCTTCCGGCGCTGGATCCGCCCATGGGGATCGTGGGGGCGACGGAGTATCGGGAGCGGGTGGTGCCCTGGACCTCCAGCAGGGATCTCCTCCTCCTCTTCACCGATGGTCTCTCCGACGATCTGGTGGTGGGGTCGCGCCGAGCCGGCGAGGACCGGATCCTTGAGGAGGTAGAACGGCTCCGGAGCCGGGAGGCCCGTGAGATCGTGGACGCACTGTTCGACCTGATGGCGGAGGAGGGGGCGCCGGAGGCAACCCCCGATGATCGGACCGCCGTGGTGCTGAAGGTGTGACCAGGCCCCAGTCCCACCGGCCCAAGCGGAGCCTCGGTCAGAACTTCCTGGTGGACGGAAACCTCCGGCGTCGCATCGTGGAGGAGGCCGGCATCCTTCCCGGCGACACGGTCCTGGAGATCGGTCCTGGCCAGGGAGCCCTCACCGAACTGCTGGCGGAGGAGGCCCATCAGCTCATCCTGGTAGAGCTGGACCGGGAGCTGGCGGCGCGCCTCCGAGACCGCTTCCGGGACCGCCCGACCGTGAAGGTGGTGGAGGGGGATATCCTCAAGCTCCCCCTGGAAGCGTTGGTGGAGGCGCCCGAGGGCCTCCGGGTCGTGGGGAACATCCCCTACAACATCACCACCCCCATCCTCTTCCACCTGCTGGCGCCGCCCCGGCCAGGGGAGATCCTCCTCATGGTCCAGAAGGAGGTGGCTGACCGCATCCTGGCCGAGCCGGGGACAGGCGACTTCGGGGCGCTCACCGTGGGGGTTCAGGCGGTGGCGGAGGTGGAGCGGGTGCTGCACGTGCCTCCTGCCGCCTTCCGCCCCCGGCCCAAGGTGGACTCGGCGGTGATTCGGATTCGCCCCCTCCGGCCCTCCCCCCTGACCCCGGAAGAGGAGACGGCGCTTCGTACCCTGACCCGGTCCCTCTTTCAGTGGCGCAGGAAGCAGCTCCGCAAGACGCTGGGGTCCCATCCGGAGTTGCGCCTTCCCCCGGACCGGGTTGCCGCCCTCCTGGAAGCCGCCGGCGCCGAGCCCACCCAGCGCCCGGAGACCGTCGGGCCCGCCGGATTCGTAGCCATGGCCCGACTCCTGTTGGCAGGAGAGGGTGTCCAGGGTGCGTGAGGTGCCGGGAGGCCGGGCCGGCCCCCGGGGTGGGTCCGGCCCCGGTGCCTCTGCCCCGGGACTTCGCCGGCGGGTGGCCACTCTGCTCCAGGGTGGGCCGGTCCACACCCTGGAGGTGGCTGAGCGAGCCATGGGGCTCAAGGGGCCACCCTCCCTCCTGAGCGCGGCCGTCTTCAGTCTCTTGGGTGATGACGAGCGGTTTCAGGTGGATGCAGCGGGAATCTGGAGCCTCGACGTCGCCGGCGGGGGGCCACCTCCGGGAGATACCGCCACGCCCCTTTCCCGTCTCTCCTTCGCCGTGGTGGATGTGGAGACCACGGGAGGGGCCTGGCGGAGAGGTGACCGGGTGACGGAGGTAGCGGTGGTGCCGGTCACGGACGGGGCCATCGAGGACGGGCTTGGCACGCTGGTGAACCCGGGACGACGGATCCCGCCGAAGATCCAGGGACTCACGGGGATCACCGACGCCATGGTGGCGGGGGCTCCGCCCTTCGAAGGGGTGGCGCCCCGGATCGAGGAGGCGCTGGCCGACCGGGTCTTCGTGGCCCACAACGTCCAGTTCGACTGGGG
>SKJY01000265.1 GCA_007121775.1 Gemmatimonadota bacterium | reverse complement strand
TCCTACTATGTGGGGCGCCTGCTGAATGCGGAGGATGCGGCGAGCCGGGAACTCGGTCGGCAGGTGGGCGTCCTCTTCCCGAATCAGGATGATCGGGGCGCCCACGTGAACGTCTCCGGGATCGGAGTCACCGCCCACGCCCCGAACCGTACCCATGCTCTCCAACTCATGGAGTTTCTGGTGAGTGAAGAGGCCCAGCGCGCCTTCGCCGAGGCCAACTTCGAGTATCCGGTGCGACCGGGCGTGCCCTGGTCTCCCACCCTCCAGGAGTGGGGAGAATTCCGCTCCGACCCGCTCCCTCTGGAGCAGCTCGGTGAATTGAACAACGAGGCGGTACGGATCTTCGACCGGGCCGGATGGCGTTAGTCTTCTCCCGGGGCTGGGTCCGGGATCGCTTCCGGCCCCGACTCCGGGTTCACCTCACTCCCTGGACTCTGGTCACCTTCGCCATCGTGGCGTTGGTGCTTCTCCCCGTGGCCTCGGTGCTCCTGGGGATCTTCGGCGAGTCGAGCGACACCTGGCAGCACCTGGCGTCCACGGTGCTTGCCACCTACCTGGGGAATTCGGCCGTCCTGGCCCTGGGTGTGGGGGTCGTGACCCTGATCATGGGCGTGGGGACCGCCTGGCTTGTGGCCACCTGCGAGTTTCCCGGTCGGAGGATGCTGGAAACGGGCCTCATCCTCCCCCTGGCCATGCCTACCTACATCGTGGCCTACACGTACGCCGAGGTGCTGGCCCACGCCGGCCCGGTGCAGGGCGTATTGCAGATCGTGCTGGACCCTTCCACCACGGCGGCCCTCCGAACGGGCCTCATGTCGCTGCCAGGGGCCATCTTCATCCTTTCGCTGGTCCTCTACCCGTACGTCTACCTCATCACCCGAGCCTCCTTCCTAAAGCAGTCGGGGGGAATCCTGGAGACCTCCCGCATCCTGGGGAAGAGCGGGTGGGGTTCGTTCAGGCAGGTAGCGCTTCCCATGGCACGCCCGGCGGTGGTGGCGGGGGTCACCCTGGTGCTCATGGAGGTGCTGAACGAGTATGGCGCGGTGAAGTACTTCGGCGTTTCCACCTTCACCACGGGGATCTTCCGGGCCTGGTTCTCCCTGGGCGATACGCCATCGGCCATCCGCCTTTCCGCCTGTCTTCTGGCCTTCGTCTTCTTCCTCATTCTGGTGGAGCGGGTACAGCGCGGCAGGGCCCGGTTTGATCACGGAAGCAGCCGGTTCCGCCCTGTGGCTCCCTTCCGGCTGAAGGGAGCCCGGGGGTGGCTCGCCACGGCGGCGTGCGCCATTCCCGTGCTCCTTGGCTTCGTGGTACCGGTGGCCCAACTCCTGGTGTGGGCTGCAGAGGTGGCCCCCCAGGCCCTTGATCGCCGCTTCCTGGTCCTGGCCATGAATTCCTTCGGCCTGGCCCTGGTATCGGCCCTCTTTGCCGTGGCGGCGGCGCTGGTCATCGTCTACTCGGTGCGCCTTTCTCCCACTCCCCTGCTCCGCCTGGCCTCCCGGGCGTCTTCCCTGGGCTACTCCATCCCCGGTGCGGTCATCGCCGTGGGGGTCCTGGTTCCGTTCATCTGGTTGGACCGGCGGATCCTCGAACTTCTGGCGCCCCTAACGGGATCCCCGGTGGGGCTGCTACTCACCGGAACGGTGGCAGCCCTGATCTTCGCCTATGTGGTCCGGTTCCTGGCGGTGGCCCTGAACCCGCTGGACTCGGGTTTCGAGCGGATCTGCGGTAATCTGGACGAGACCTCACGCTCCCTGGGGTCCCCGCCCCTGCGCACCCTCCGTCGGGTCAACATCCCCCTTCTCAAGGGGACGCTCCTCTCGGCGGGGCTTCTGGTCTTCGTGGATGTTTTGAAGGAGTTGCCCCTCACCCTCATCCTCCGCCCCTTCGACTTCGACACCCTGGCCACCCGGGCCTTTCAGCTCGCCATGGACGAGCAGGTAGCGGAATCGGCGCTTCCCGCCCTCCTCATCGTGCTGGTGGGGCTGCTCCCCGTCATCCTCATCAACCGCCTCATCGGGCAGGAGCGGGGAGGGCCCCGGGGTCCGGGACCAGATCGGGAGGAAGGGAGACCCGGCAGGCCACAGGGGACCGGCGGCGGCCCCGCCACCGGAGGGGTGCCGGCTGGTGCCGGCGATCTGGTAGGGGCCGCCCGGGAGGGGGCGGGCGGCGTCGGAACTCCCTGAGTGGGACCGATCCGACGCCGCCGCAGGCTCATTCCAAGGCACCAGGGGCCATCAGGTGGGTGGCCAACCGGTGCCTGGCCGCTCAGTGCATGGCCGGAGTTCCCTCAGGCGGGATGGAGGCCCGGATGAACTCCCGGATGTGCTCATTGGAGGTTTCCAGGTCTTCCTGCCGCAGGTACATCATGTGACCGCTCCGGTACGTTTCAAACCGGAACCGGTCCCGAAGTTTCCCGGAAGGATCCATGCGCCACATGGTGTACTTGGCCCCGAAATAGTCCGTCCCCCCATCGTAGTACCCGGCCTGGATCATGGTGTGGAGGAAGGGGTTCTGGGCCATGGCCTGACGTAGATTCTCGGCCGTGTTGTCGGAAGCCCGCTCCCATGGGCTCACGGGTCCGAAGATGTTGTACTGCAGGTCCGTCTCGTACCCCAACTCCTCCCGGAGGTACATGTTGATGGCCGGGGTGAAGGAGTGGTTCCAGGCGGTGAGGGCCGGATCGAAGTCGTAGTTTATCCCGCCGTCATCCCGGTCGATGCCCCGATACCGGGAGTCCAACCGGCCCACGGTGAGGCCGCGGTCCCTCAGGAGCTCCTTCCGCCACCGGGTGATGGGGATGGAGAGGTTGTTGTTCCGGACGAAGTCCACCGAGGTCCCGGAGTACCGGGCCACCCTCCTGGCGATCTCATCCCGTCGGGCCTCGTCCAGGAAGCCCCCCCGGCTCAGCGCCGGGATGTACTCCTCGATGGTGAACTCCTCCACCTCCGGGAGGATCTCCGAGAGATCCCTGGCCTGAAGATCCGGCTCCAGCGCTTCATGGTACCACGCCGTGGCGGCGTAGTGGGGAAGGAGGATGGCTTCTCCAACGGGTCCCCCACGATCGACTCCCATGCTGGTGGGAGAGACCAGGACCACCCCGTTCAGGTACATCCACCGGGAGTTCTGGAGGCGCCCGGCCAGCCCGGCCACCCGGGTGGTGCCGTAGCTCTCCCCGATGAGGTATTTGGGCGAGGCCCAGCGCTCCTGCCGGGTCACGAAGAGACGGATCCACTCGGACAGGTAGTTGATGTCGTTCTGCACACCGAAGAACTGGCTCGGATCCACCCCCTCCAGGGGGCGGGAGTATCCGGTGTTCACCGGATCCACGAAGACGATGTCCGTCACATCCAGGATGGAGTGGGGGTTCTCCGAGAAGCCGTAGGGCTGAACCGGGAACCCCTCGTCATCGATGTTCAGGAACCGGGGCCCGGTGTACCCGATGTGCATCCACACCGATGCGGAGCCAGGACCGCCATTGAAGGAAAAGGTCAGCGGGCGGCGGGTGCGATCCTGGACGTCGGTCCGCTCGTAGTAGACGTAGAAGACCGATGCGATGGCCCGGTTTTCCGAGTCGTAGACGGGCATGGTCCCGGCCGTGGCCCGGTACGGGATGGTTTCGCCCCCAATGGTCACGGTGTGCTCGGTGACCACCGCGGTGTCGGCGGGAATGTGGATCTGCTGCTGGCTCTGAGCCGGTGAACCCCAGGCGCCCAGGAGCACTGCGGCCATGGCTGTAGTCAGGAGGGTGCGCCGCCTACCCCGCCCCCTCACGCCCCGGAGGTCCGGGGCACGGGCGGGGGTACAGGGGCTTGGAGCAGAGCGGGACCTTCGCACACGAGGGGAAGCTGGAAGCATCCGGAATCTCCCGGGATAGGGGCAGGGTCTGTCCGGGGGCCGCGTCCGATGGGCCTCCGGAGGGCCAGAATGTCCACACCGCACCGTCCGGGCAGTGGGACCGTGGAAGGATGCACGGATTCCCGCCTCCCGGGCAACCCGTTCAGCGCTCCGTGGCACCCCCTGCCTTCTCCCGGATGAACGAGGCCACCCGGTCCCAATACTCCGCTCCCGCCACCATGGGGAGGTCGTTGTGGCCGGCGCCGGGGACCGGCACCCAGATGGCCCGGTCGCCGGCGGCGGCGGCGATCCGCTCTCCCATCTCCGCCGGAACCAGGTCATCCGACGTGCCGTGGATCACCAGCAGCGGAGCTTCCACCGATCGGGCCGCCTCCAGATTGTCGAAGTGTCCCCGGAGTCGACGGAAGAGGAAACGGGGGAGGAAGGGGTAGACCTCACGGGCCATCTCTTCCAGCGAGGTGAAGGAAGATTCCACGATCACACCGGCCGGGAGAGCTTCCGCCCGCTTCGCCACGCCCAGGGCCACGAATCCCCCAAGGGAGCGCCCGTGGAGCACCACCCGGTCCGCTCCGCCCACCTCCCGGGTGAGCCACTCCAACGCCGCCGCACCGTCCCTGAGGACCCCTTCCTCCGACGGGGTCCCCTCCGACTCGCCGTACCCCCGGTAGCCCAGGATGAAGACCGAGAGACCACGCTCCACCAGTTCCCTGGCGGTGAAGGTGCGGTGGCCCAGGTGGCCGGCGTTTCCGTGGAAGAAGAGGACTGCCGGTGCCTCAGGGTCCATGGCCCACCACCAGCCTCGGATCCTAATGTCGTCGGAGGTCTGGAGTGCCACCTCCCGACCGGGGATCCCGTGGAGGGCCGGGGGTGAGCCGGGATGGGAGGTGTCGGGGAGGAAGACGAGGCGCTCGGCGACCCCGGGAGAGACGAGGAGATACACGACAAGACCCAGAATGAGAAGGAGAAAGGTCCATCGGAGCAGCCGTCGGCCGGCGGATTTCACCCTGGCCCTCCCCATGGGGCTCCACTGAAACCTCCCGTCGCCGGATCCGTAGGGACAGGTGCAGACATCGCACCGGCATCACCCGGCCCCCCCTCGCTGATACGGAGATTCGTCATGACCGCTATCCTCGCCCTCGTCATCGCCAGCCTCGCGGCCTGGTTCGGCTACTCCCGCACCCGCGATTGGTCATCCCACCGCCTTCGCTATACACGGGTGGCGGAGCGTCCTGTGGCCGCCGGCTTCGTGGTGGGGGTGGGGACCTCCCTCCTGGCCGCTCCGGTGGTGGCGCTGGCACCCATCGTAGGAGCCGGTACGGCGCTGGCTCTGGGGGTCGGTGTGGGAACGGGGCTGGTCCGGGGGGTGGGCGGATCCCGGGTCTGATCTTTCCCCGGACCAGCCCGCTCCTGCGGGAAGGATCAGACTGCGGCGGCGGTTCCGTGCTCGACCCGGGTGCCCAGGACGTCCAGGAAGGCCGCCAGCCACTTGGGGTGCCCGGGCCATGCCGGTGAGGTCACCAGGTTGCCGTCAGTCACCGCTTCCGTGGGATCCACCTCCCGGAAGGTCCCCCCTGCCAGCTCCACTTCGGGACCGCACGCAGGATAGCCGGTCAGGGTGCGCCCCTCCAGGATCCCGGCCGCCGCCAGGAGTTGGACCCCGTGGCAGACCACGGCCATGGGTTTGTCGGCTTCGTGGAAGTGCCGGACCATCTCCAGCACCCGCTCGTTCAGGCGAATATACTCTGGCGCCCTTCCACCGGGCACCACCAGGGCATCGTATTCGTCCACCACCACGTCAGCGAAGGTGGCGTTCAGGACGAAGGCGTGTCCTGGCTTCTCCGAATAGGTCTGATCCCCTTCGAAGTCGTGGATGGCCGTGGCCACCTTCTGGCCCGCCTTCTTGTCCGGGCATACGGCGTGAACCTGGTGGCCCACCATCTGAAGCGCCTGAAATGGCACCATGACCTCGTAGTCCTCCACGAAATCTCCCACTAGCATGAGAATCTTCCGGCCTGCCATTGGCATCCTCCTTCGGGTTTGGATTGCAATTGGATTGTTGGCGAGGAGGCGCCGGATTTCCGCGGCTCCCCCTTCCTGATAGCACCGAATCGACCCAAAGGATCGCTGCAGGGCTTGACCGGGGTCAGTTCGCCCCCTCTCTTGAGCGAAAGACGCAGCGTGTGCGCCCATGGTTCAATCTCAGGTGCAGCGCTACCGTGCCTTCCCCGTCATGAGGACCGGATCATGAGTCCACCCCGTTCAGGCAGGGTCCCGGCTTCCCGCCGCGCCCGTCGTGATCCCGAGGCTGTGCGGGAGCGCCTCTACCGGGTCTCTCTCCGCCGAATCCGGGATCAGGGGTACGAGGCGGCATCAGTGGCGGGGATCACCCGGGAGGCCGATGTGGCCAAGGGGACCTTCTTCAACCACTTCCCCACCAAGGAACACGTGTTGGCCCGCTATCTGGAGGAGGTCCTGAACCGGGTGTTTCCCCGGGCCATGGCTTCGGGGGGTGGGACGGACGCGGTGGCCCAGGCGCTGGATGATATGGGGCTGGAGCTGGCAGGGGAGCCGGAGTTGGCCCGGGCGGTCATTCCCCGGTGGGGGTTGGGGGGACTCCCGGCCCTGCCCGGTGCGGATGGGGACGGATCCAGAGGGTCGGCAGCGGACCAGCTTCATGGGTGGATCGTGGATCGGCTCGCAGAGTCGCTGAGGCTCTCCGTTCCGCTGGTGGAGGCGGACGACGTAATGCTGGCGGCGCTCCTCCTTGGGGCCTTCGGATTCACGCTCCGGGAGTGGTACCATGGCCAGGACGCTGCCGCCCCCTTCCCTCGAGATCGGCTACGGGGGCGGCTTTCCTACCTCATCGAGACGGCGGGATTCCCACCTCCGGCGCCGCTCTGAGGGGTCCTGGAATCAGGGTTCTTCTCCAATTTGCGGGTGACGCAGAGGGTGGGAGCCATTGGGTCGGGCCAAGCGCCACGGAAAAAACCGAATCCAGATTCTATTTTTGGTGCGCCGGGTTGGCTGAGGGGAGGCAGCCACGCGGTGTGTTTCGCAGCAGAAGCACCGCACCTCCCGGGGTCTCCCTGTCGCGCCATCCGGCTTCGGTTTATATTCGGTTTCGGGTTTTGTTCGTACCCGCTGTTCGTTGCTTTCTTGTCCCAGGGGGTTGGCAGGCACCTCGTTCCGAGAGGGCCGAGGCCTGCCCTCCTCCTCTCCCGAAACCTCCTTATGAAGAACGGCCTCGCACCCCTGTCCCCTTCCCCGTCGTCGGCTCCGGACCTTCCGGAGAGCCGGATGGCGCTCTGCCTCTGGCTTCCCACCTTTGAGCTCCGCCTTGAACTCGTTCGGTCCCCGGAGCTGGATACCACCTCCGTGGCCCTCCTGGAGCCCCAGGAGGGGGCGGGTGCCGGGCGAATCCTGCAGATCTCGGAACGGGCGGCAGAGGCAGGGGTGAGGCCGGGAATGTCGGTGTCCCGGGCTGTGGCCCTCTGCCCCTCCCTCACCCTCCTGGAGCCGGACCCCACCCACTACGACGCCGCCATGGCGATGATCCTGGAGCGGCTCGTCCAGGTGAGCCCGGTGGTGCAGGCAGAGGAGCGGGGGCGCATCCAGGTGGGGATGGACGGGCTCGAACGGCTCTTCGGGTCCCCGGAGCGGCAGGTGGAGCGGGTTCTCCACGCACTCATGGACACCCTCCCCCGTCCCCTGGTGGCTGCGTTACGAGCGGGGCGGGCTCCCGGAACCTTCGGGGCCCGGGTTGCCGCTGTGGCGGCTCGGCCGGGAACTCCTGTCCTGGTAGAGGAGGAAGGTCTCGCCTCTTTCCTGGCTTCCCGGTCCATCTCCACCCTGCCCGTTCCGGATGAGATGCTGGAGCGGCTCCGGAGGCTGGGGGTGGAGCGGCTCGGAGCGCTGGGCGCCCTTCCACCCCAGGAGCTCCTTCGTCAGTTCGGGCCCGTGGGGTTGGAGGCCAGGGCCCTGGCTCGGGGAGAGCGGATCGACCCGGTTCGGGCCCGGCACCGCCCCCGCCCAATCCGGGTGTCCATGGATCTACCTTCTCCTGTAGGCGATCGGGAGATCCTGCATCGTACGCTGGACCGTCTTCTGGAGCGGGGGCTGGCCCACGGGGACCGGAAGGGACGGAGCATCCGCGGAATCCGGCTCGGGGGGCACCTGGAGGGAGGCGGATCCTGGTCCGTACCGGTGACGCTGAGAGAGCCCTCGGCCCGGGTCGAGACGCTGGCCTACCCTCTCCAGGGCCGGATCCGCCTCTCCCCTCCACCCCGGGCGCTGGAGAGCCTCTTCGTGGAATTCTTCGACTTCGGCGCACCGTCCCTTCAGCCCATGCTCTTCGAGCGTCGGGACGGCGGAGCCCGGGTCCGGGCCGGAAGCGCAGGGGCATTCTCCGACGGAGAGGTTTCCGAGGCGCTCCGGGAAGCAGTGCGAGAGCTGAAGCTGAAGCTGGGCCACTCTCCTCTGTACCGGGTCGTGGAGGTGGATCCCTGGTCCCGGATCCCGGAGCGGCGTCACGCCCTCATGGCCCTTGACGATTGAAGTACCGAAGGTCTGGATCCATGCCCCGTCGGTCATCCACCTCCCCGCTTCGGTCGTCCGCCTCCCCGCTTCGGTCGTCCGCCTCCTTGCGTACAACGTCCCCTTCCCCGCTTCGTGCCCTGGATCGACCGATTCCGGTGCAGGTTCGGTCGGACCGGGAAACCGGGGCGCCTCGCCTGGTGATGGATGGGGGGAGTGCCCGTCCCGTGGCTCAGGTGGTGGAGAGTTGGCGGATCGATGATGAGTGGTGGCGCGTTCCCATCTCCCGCCACTACCACCGGGTGATCCTGGAGGGTGGTCGCCCCATGATCCTCTTCCAGGACCTGGTGGAAGAGCGGTGGTACCGGCAGTAGCCGTCGCCCTCCCCGCTCGTCCTTCCCCTCACTCGCTCCCGTTCACGGAGACCGGGGGTGCCCCCAGGAGCCGTTCCCGGGAGTCGCCGGGGGTCAGTCGATCCGCTCCGTCCGCTTCCGTCCCCGTGGGTGTCCCCGGGTTCCGGTCCTCTCCGCCGCCGCTCCGGAGGCGTCGGAAGAATCCCGTTACCCGCTCCCGGAATCCCCTCCCCTCGGGACATACAGAGTCGGGCACGTACTCTGCCAGGAAGAGCTCCCGGACGCCCCCGCCCTCCGGCGCCGGGCAGCGGTCCCCCACCAGTTGGCCGGTGGCGGGATCCACCAGACCTTCCACGATTCCCGCCGGCCGGGGCCAGGCGCCTCCTCCGCCCAGGACTGCCCCTGCCGCGATCCGGCCCCACAGCGGCGCTCCCACACTACCGCCTGATGCGCCGGCGGCGATGGGGCGAGGGTCATCGAATCCCACCCAGACCGCCCCTACCACCTCCGGGGTGTATCCGACGAACCAGATGTCCCGTGTCCCCTGGGTAGTCCCTGTCTTCCCTGCCACCGGACCCCCGTACCCCGCGGTACGCACACCCCGACCCGTCCCCCCGTCCACGGCGGTTCGGAGCATGTCGGTGACCAGGTAGGCCACCCTGGGGTCCAGCACCTCTTCCCGGGTGGATGGGGCCTGGTAAATCACTTCCCCTTCCCCGTCTTCCACCCGCACGATCCACCGAGGCTCCGGTCGGTGCCCCCCGGCAGCCAGCACGGCGTAGGCGGTGGCCACCTCCAGCGGCGAAGCGGTTCCCACTCCCAGGGAGAGCGCCGGCACCACAGGGAGGGAGCCGCCCATGCCGGCCCGGGAGGCAAGTCGGGCCAGGGGATCGAGCCCCGTGGCCAGCGCCAGGCGTGCCGTGGGCACGTTCCGGGAGTCTGCCAGCGCCTCCCGCATCCCCACGGTGCCCCGGAACCCTCCGTCGTGGTTTCGCGGTGTCCACGGGTCGGCCCCGGCCTGGGTGAGGGTCAGGGGACGGTCCGCCAGGGGCTGGCTCGTGGCCGTTCCCGCCGCCAGGGCATGGGCGAAGACGAAGGGCTTGAAGACGCTCCCCATCTCCCTGCGCCCCTGCACGGCCCGGTTGTAGGCGGAGGTGCGGAAGTCCCGTCCGCCGGCCAGGGCCAGAACGTCTCCGGTGACGGGATCCAGGAAGACCACCGCCCCCTCCAGGTGCCGGGTCCGCCCGCTCTCCATGTCCAGCGCGGGAAAGGACGGTCCCCGGAACGCACCCACGCCTCCGCCCTCGACCCACTCGAGCGTCCGGGTGAGCTCGGCTTCGGCCCTTGTCTGTAGCCGCCGGTCCAGGGTGGTGTGGATGCGCAAGGGACGGTGGTAGAGCGCTTCTCCCATCTCCTCTTCCAGGGCCCGCCGGACCATCTCCACCAAGAAGGGAGCATCGCCCTCCACCGGTGCCCCACTTCCAGCTGCGGCCACCGCTACCGCCTCCGCCCGTGCGCCTTCTGCCACCTCCGGTGACAGGCGACCCTGGGCCTCCATGAGGGAGAGCACCAGATCCCGGCGTTCCCGAGCCGTATCCGGAGCCCGACGGGGATCGTAGCGACTGGGGTTTCGGAGGAGCCCGGCCAGGAGGGCTGCCTCTCCCGGGTCCAACTCGGCGGCAGGGACGCCGAAGAAGAGGCGGCTCCCTGCCTCCACCCCGTAGGCTCCCCCCCCGATGTAGACGTGGTTCAGATAGAGCTCCAGGATCTCGTTCTTGGAGTAGGTCTCTTCCAGGAGCCCGGCGACCCGGAGCTCCAGGAGCTTGCGACGCCAGGTCCGTTCACCCCGGGCAATTCGGTCGGGGAAGAGGGTGCGGGCCAATTGCATGGAGATGGTACTGGCTCCCTCCCGGATCCCGCCTGCCTGCACGTTGGCCAGAGCGGCGCCGGCCACCCGCCGCCAGTCTACCCCCTCGTGCTCCCGGAAGCGTCGGTCTTCCACCGCCACGAAGGCGTCGGGCACGTGGGAGGGGAGGCTTTCCAGCGACACCACCTGAAGGCGCAGCGGGTGGAGTTGTGCGAAGGGTTCACCTCTCCGGTCCAGGAGAATGGGGACCTCCTGGGCACGGTATCCCACCAGAGCCCCTGGATCCGGGCAGCCCCGGAGGCCGCAGGTGGTCCAGGCCAGATAGCCGCCCACCATCCCCACCGCCAGGAGCCCGCCCAGGAGCAGGAGGCCGGAGCGGACGAGTCGCCTGACCCACCCGCCGCGTCCCTTCCGCCCCCGCCTTCGCCGGGAGGCACCACCCTTCTTCCCCTTCCCCCTTCCGGAGGAACGGGTGCGGGGTGATTTGCGACGTCGAGGGGTCATGACCGGGTGGAGGCGGGGAGCTGGAAGTGACGGCGGGACGGGTGGCTACAGTCCAAGATATCATGGAAGCCCGGGCGCCCGCAGGCTCACGCCGCCATTCGTTCACCTTCCATGGGGACGCCTCAATCCCCGACGGTACCGTACCTCCCCCTTCCCTTCCCACCGGATCCCGGGCCCGGAAGTCGGGTACCGGCCCAACAGAAGCCAAACGATACCCTCTTCAATTCGAGCCGGAGCTTTCCCATGACCATGGATCTCCTCTCCCGCCACTGCGCCCCCCTACCCGAAGGAGCCCCCACCCTCCAGGGTGAAGCTCTCCAGCACTATCTGGACGCCGTGGGTGACCACTGGAGCGTGGTGGATGACCATCACCTGGAAGGGACGTTCGAGTTCGACGATTTCGTGGGCGCCCTGGAGTTCACCAATCAGGTCGGCGAGATCGCCGAGGCCGAGGAGCACCACCCGGAGATCACCCTGACCTGGGGCAAGGCCACCGTGCGCATCTGGACCCATACCGTGGATGGTCTGAGCGAGAACGACTTCATCCTGGCTGCCCGGATCGACGCCGCCCGGTAGCACCCCGGCTCGAGTGCGACCGTCTGTGAGCGGCGCGTCTTCGGAGGGGGCCCTCCGCATGGCCTTCCTGGATTCCTGGAAGGTGGCTCCCCATGAGGGATCGGGCACGGCAGTGGCCATCCGCGCCCTGGCGCAGGGGCTCCGCGGTTTGGGGCATCAGGTGGACATCCTCCGGCCCGACGCTCCGGCCCCCGACGACTCGGCGGATGGCCTCCTGGCTCGCCGCCTCCACTTCAACCTGGAGGTGGAGGAGCGCCTTGCCGCCCTGGAACCCCTGGATCTGGTGGTGGGATTCGATCTGGACGGGGTCTTCCTGGAGCGCCGACCGAACCGCCCCTTCATCCTCTGCCTGAAGGGGGTGGCCGCCGATGAACTCCGCTTCGCCGCTCCTGGAGAACGTCTCGTCCTGGAGACCCTGGCCCGGTTCGAGGCCATGAACGCCCGGGGCGCGGACCGATTGGTGGTGCCCAGCCGGTACTCGGCCCAGCGGACCGCCCAGAGCTACGGGATTCCGGCCGAGCGGATCCATGTGGTGCCTGAGTCGCTGGACCCGGCGCCCTGGCAGGCGGACCGGACCCGGCTCCTGGGCCTCACCCATCGCCCCACCATCCTCTCGGTGGCCCATCAGTACGGGCGGAAGGACACGGCCACCCTGGTTCGCTCCATGGTCAGGGTTCGGGAAAGCGTCCCCGAGGCTCGCCTGGAGGTCGTGGGTGGAGGCCCTGAACTTCCGGCACTCCGTCAGTTGGTTTCCCAACTGGGGCTGGCCGGATCGGTGGATCTCCGTGGGCCCCTCCTCAGCCCTTCCCACCTCCGGCAGGTCTACCGGGAGGCCCTCATCTTCGCCCTTCCCTCCCGACAGGAGGCGTTCGGCATCGTCTTCCTGGAGGCCATGGCCGCAGAACTCCCGGTGGTGGCGGCCCGGGCCGGTGCCATTCCGGAGGTGGTGGAAGACGGGGTGACGGGCATCCTGGTTCCTCCGGGAGATGAGGCGGCGCTGGCGGAAGCCCTCATCCGACTCCTCCAGGACCCGGATCTCCGCACCCGTTTCGGCACCGCAGGACATGGGGCTCTCTCCCGGTACGCCCCGGAGTCCGTGGCTGCTCGTTTCCTGGAGGTGGCGCGCCCCATCCTCGCCACCCCCTCCCCCGAATCCTGAACCCCATCCATGCACCTGGCCATCATCTCCGACACCCACGGCCGTCCCCATCCTCGCCTCTTCCACGAACTGGAGGGAGTCGAGCACATCCTCCACGCCGGAGACCTGGGCCCACTGGATCTCCTCACCGAGCTGGAGGCGGTGGCTCCGGTCACGGTCGTGCCGGGAAATACCGACGGTTTCCCTGTCCGGGACCGGTTTCCCCAGGTGGCGAGGACGACGCTGAGCGGGTTGGAGGTGGTGGTGACGCACGGACACCAGTTCGGCACCCCCACCCCGCCGGCGCTGGCGGAAGCCTTCCCGGACGCGGATCTGGTGGTTTTCGGCCACACCCACCGCCCGGTGGTGGAAGAGAGGGACGGCTGCTGGTTCATCAATCCGGGAAGTTGCGGGCCCCGCCGCTTTGATCTTCCCATCAGCATGGTTCGGGCAGAGTTGTCGGGTGAGGGTGTGCTGACCCCACGCCTCATCCACCTGGACCGGGCCGGGTAGTCGCACTGAGGCTGGCGGGGTGGGCGGGGCGCATGGGGTCGGCGGGGCGCGCGAGGTCGACGGGGCGCGCGGCTTCGGCGGGGCCGACGCCTTCGGCCGTCCCGGGAGCAAGCTCCGGGGGAGGTGTTTGCCAGGGGAAGGG
>SKJY01000277.1 GCA_007121775.1 Gemmatimonadota bacterium | reverse complement strand
TGGTCCCCATCCTCCCCAGGGGCGCCTGCCCCCTCGGAGGAGACGTCTCCCGCAAGCGGAGGGGCCCCCTCCGCACCTCCTCCAGCCCCCGTCTCTGCCTCGGTGAGGAGGGCATCCAGCGCCTCCAGGAGCACGTCCCGTCCCTCTCCCGTCTTGGACGAGAAGGGGATGATCTGCTCAGGATCCAGCCCCAGACGGTCCGGCGCGGCCTTGAGTCGACGGGCCCGTTCGGACCGGGTGAGCTTGTCGATCTTGGTGAGGACCACCACGGCGGGGAGGCCCACCTCCGCCAGATAGCTCAACATCTGAACGTCGGCTGCGGTGGGCGGGTGGCGGACGTCCAGGAGGTGGACCACCGCCAGGGGACCGTCGGCCCGGGCCAGGTAGCCTTCCATGAGATCGGCCCACGACTCCCGCATGGCGCCGGGGACCCTGGCGTACCCGTACCCGGGGAGGTCCACCAGGAAGAACCGGTCGTTCACCCGGAAGAAGTTCACGGCCCGGGTCTTTCCCGGTGTGGCCGAGACGTGGGCGATCTTCTTCCGGGTCCGCTGCAGGAGGGTGTTGATGAGGGACGACTTTCCCACATTGGACCGACCGGCGAAGGCCACCTGCGGGAGGTCCTCGGGGAGGGGCGCTCCCGGGTCCACGATGGTTCCGGCGTACTCCACGCTCCGGATCTTCACGAGTCATCTCCGTGCACTGGTAGGGCAAGGTCCGGGGGCTCTTCCGAGCTCTCGCTTCCTCCCGGAAGGGGCATCCCCGCTCCGAAGGCTGCCTGGATCACCTCATCCATCCCGTAGGCGGGGATGAAGCGGATACTCCGGCCGATCTCCTCCGGGAGCAGCTCCAGGTCCGCGGCGTTGGCGGCGGGGACGACCACCGTGTCCACGCCCATCCGGAGGGCCGCCACGACCTTCTCCCGGATTCCGCCCACCCTGAGCACCCGCCCCCGGAGGGTGATCTCTCCGGTCATGGCCACATCGGGGCGGGTGGGGACCCCGGTGAGGGCCGAGACCAGGGCGGCGGCGATGGTCACCCCCGCCGACGGGCCGTCCTTGGGTGTGGCACCCTCGGGGATGTGGATATGTACATCCACCTCCCGGTGGAAGTTCGGCCGGAGTCCCAGGACCCGGGCCCGGGAGCGGGCGAAGGTGAAGGCGGCGGCGGCCGATTCCTTCATGACCTCGCCCAGCGTCCCGGTGAGCTGGATGGCTCCCTCGCCCGGGGTCACCGCCACCTCCACCTCCAGGGTCTCACCGCCCACCGGGGTCCAGGCCAGCCCGGTGGCGATCCCCACCCGGTCGCCGCTCCTCTCTCCCGGCTCCCGCCGGTGGCGCGGCGGCCCCAGGAGCTCCGGCAGCCGCTCCACCTCCAGAGTCTCCCGGGTGCCCCGCTCCCGGCGCCCCTCGGCCACCGCACGGGCCAACTTCCGCGCCACCCGAGCCAGGGCCCGGTCCAGCTCCCGGACGCCGGCTTCCCGGGTGTATCCCTCCACCACCGCCTCCAGCGCCTCGCCGGAGAGGCGGACGCCGTCGTGGGGCAGACCGTGACGGCGGAGCTGTTCCGGGAGGAGGAATCGGCTCGCGATGGCGTGCTTCTCCGAGTCCAGATACCCGGGGATCCGGATCACCTCCATCCGGTCCCGCAGCGGATCGGGGATCCCGGCCAGGGTGTTGGCGGTGGCCAGGAAGAGGACGTGGGAAAGATCCACCTCCAGCTCCAGGAAGTGGTCCCGGAAGCCCCGGTTCTGCTCGGGATCCAGTACCTCCAGAAGGGCTGCCGCCGGGTCGCCGTGCCCGTCCCGGGCCAGCTTGTCCACCTCGTCCAGGAGGAAGACCGGGTTGGCGCTCCCGGCCTGTCGGAGCCCCTGTACCACCCGTCCGGGAAGGCTCCCCACGTAGGTCCGCCGGTGTCCCCGGATCTCCGCCTCGTCCCGGACCCCTCCCAGCGAGATCCGGACGAAGCGGCGGTCCAGGGCCCGGGCGATGCTCCGGGCCAGGGAGGTCTTCCCCACCCCCGGCGGCCCCACCAGGCAGAGGACAGGCCCGGCGAGCCCGCCCACCAGCGAGAGGACGGCGATGTGGTCCAGGATCCGGTCCTTCACCTCCTCCAGGCCATGGTGCGCCTCTTCCAGGACCTCCCGGGCCCGGGCCACGTGGGCGGCGTCGGGAGTCAGGGTATTCCAGGGAAGGGAGAGGATCCACTCCACATGGTTCCGGATGACCCCGTACTCCTGGGAGGCGGGGCTGAGGCGCCGGAGGCGTTCCAACTCCCGGGTGGCCCGAGCCCGGGCCGCTTCCGGGAGGTTCGCGGCGGCCAGCCGCTCCTCCAGATCGGTGGACTCGGGGCCCTCGCCCCCCAATTCCTTCTGGATGGCGCGGAGCTGCTCCTGGAGGTAGAGGCGGCGACGCTCATCGTCGAGCTGCCGGGACATCTCCCGGTCCAGTCGCTCCTCGATCTGGAGGATCTCAAGCTCCCGCTCCAGCGCCTCAAGCGCCCGCTCTCCGGCTTCCTCCAGAGTGGCCGCCTCCAGGATCCGCTGCCGGTCCGGGGTGGCCAGGGGGAGGTGCCCCACCAGGCGGTGGAGTCGGTGCACCCAGCGGCGGACGGCGGGGGATTCCCCACCTCCCGGTTCCGGATCCCCCCCTTCGGGCTCCATCCAGGCTTCCGTCTCCGAGTCCGGGTCCACCTCGCCGTCCGGTGGCTCCGGGAGGTCCGGGTGGAGCGCGGCGTACTCCCGGGCCGCCCGGTCCACCCGGCGAAGGAGCGCCTCCACCTCCGCCATGCGAGCAGGCGCCGGTGCCGGGTGGGGGAAGGGGAGCGGTTCGGCCCGGAGGCCATGGGGCCCTTCCTCCATCCCTTCCAGACGGACTCGCCGGAGGCCTCGGAAGAGGACCCGGTCGGTGCCGTCGGGGAGGGTGGTGCGCTGGACGATGCGGACCAGGGTCCCCACGTCGTGGAGGTCGTGGGGCCCTGGATCTTCCTGGTCGGCGTCGCGCTGGGCCGTCACAACCAGGATGTCACCGCAGATGGCGGCGGCATCCAGCGCAGCGGTGGAGCGAGGGCGCCCCACCAAGAGGGGGAGGACCGTGGAAGGGAGAAAGACCAGGTCCCTGAGAGGCAGGAGCGGAAGCCGCTCCCCAGGGACGGGCTTCACCGATGAGGCCCGGGCGGGGTCACGCTTCCTTCTTCTTCTGGCGACCCTCGTTGTGGAGCACCAGAAGTGGCGGCACACCCCGCTCCACGCTCTCCGGGGTGATGACCACCTCCCGGACATCATCCCGGGAGGGGATCTCGTACATGACGTCCCGCATGATGGACTCGAGGACCGCTCGGAGCCCCCGGGCGCCGGTCTTCCGCTTGAGGGCCAGCCGGGCCATGGCGCGGATGGCCTGGGGGTCGAAGGTGAGGCCAATCCCCTCGAGATCGAACATCTTCTGGTACTGCTTCACCAGGGCGTTCTTGGGCTCCTGGAGAATGCGCACCAGCGCCTCTTCGCTCAACTCGTCCAGGCTCACCATGACCGGAAGCCGACCTACAAGCTCGGGGATGAGACCGAAGCGCTGGAGGTCCTCAGGCTCGGCCCGGCCCAGGAGATGTCCGGTGCGGGTGGAATGGGACGTGGCGGTAGCGACGGCCTCGGCCGGCTCGGTCTCCTCCTCTCGCTCCAGGCGGACTCCACCTTCCCGGGTCCAGGGGAAGTCCGGCGCCCGGTCGTCGCCCTCAGGATCCAGAGGGCCGTCGAAGCCGATCCGTCGCTTCCCGATGCGGGCCTCCACGATCTTCTCGAGCCCGTCGAAGGCGCCGCCGCAGATGAAGAG
>SKJY01000182.1 GCA_007121775.1 Gemmatimonadota bacterium | reverse complement strand
GCGTTCATCGCCGCAACGTTGGTGTTGATGCGTGACATGGGGGTATCCTCCTTCCGTAGAGACGTTCGAGAAGGGAGCGTCCGTGCTCCCCGGCGGGACCGGCCCCATCCGGCCCTCTGCTGTCCATTATCGGCCGTCCCGGGGAGAACCTTGAGCTTTCGCGGTAGAGGGGGGGAATGGCGCTGGTTGCGGGCTCCAGTGGGGTATCCTATGTTCCCGGGCTGGATCTCGGATTTGGGGGCGCCGTTCGGTGCTCCTCGGGGCCTGAGCCGGTGGGCCCAAGTCGACTTCCCTCCTTCACTTCCCCCCTCTCAAGCCCGCCCATGACCCGTCTCGTACTGGTGGCCGACGACGAGCCCATGATCCGCGAATCCCTCTCCCGGGTCCTGGAGGCTCGGGGTCACGAGGTGGACGCGGTGGGGGTGGCGGGGGACGCCCGGGACGCGATCCGGCGGCGGCTCCCGGATGTGGCCATCGTGGACTGGAAGATGCCCGGCGGGGGCGAGGCGGTGGTGCGGGAGCTCCTGGATACCCCGGACTTCCAGGGGCACGTCATCATCATCTCCGGGGCCCAGGAGGAGGAGTTTCCCTCGTCCCTCATGGACCGGGGGGTGACGCGGCTCCGGAAGCCCTTCTCCTTCCCGCGGCTGGTGGCGCTGGTGGAGAACGGGGCGGAGGGCTGAGGTCTCGGTGGGAGAGCGGGGCGGGTCCGGGCGGGGCTCGCGGCCTACGGGAGCTCGGGCGATGCCCCGGCCCCTACGGACAGCCCTTCCTCCACTCCCGGAAGCGCCTCGTCATCCCAGCGGTCCTCGTCGTCCAGGAACCCGCTGATGAAGGGGATCAGGAGGCTTACCCGGCGGTTCTGGGGGGCCTCGGGGTTCTCGGGGTCGCGGAGGAGCTGGTCGGCGTAGCCCCGGACCTCGTGGACCTGGATGAGCCCTTCGCTGGCGGCCATGAGGGTGCGGCGGACGGCGTTGGCCCGGTCCACAGAGAGCTCCCAGTTCCCGTACTCCGTCTCCGTCTCCCGGATGAAGGGTCGGGCGTCGGTGTGGCCCTCCACCACCATGGGGTGCCGGATCACCTTGAGCTCCCGGCCCAGGATGGCCATGGCCATCTCAAGGGCGGGGCGTACCTGGGCCGAGCCGGTCTGGAAGAAGACGTCCTCGTCGGAGGTCTCCATGAGTTCGATGCGGAGGCCTTCTTCCGAGACGCTGACCTCCACCTCCACCTCCAGGTCGTCGAACCCCATCTCGTCGAACCCGCCCCGGACGGCCTGGGCCAGGCCGGTGAAGATCCCGTACTGGGCCAACAGACCCGTCCCGCCCACATCCGGGCTCCCGTCTCGCCCCGGCGCTCCGTCGTACATCATCAGGAGCGACGACGGGCTCTGGTCGAAGCTTCCCAGGGGGTCGTTGAAGTAGCCCTGCACCATGTCCCGGACGCCCTCGTCCATCCCCATGATCCACATGACCAGGAAGAACGCCATCATAGCGGTCACGAAGTCGGCGTACGCCACCTTCCACGACCCACCGTGGTAGTCGTCGTGCTTCCCGCCGTGCTTCTTGATGATGATGACGGGCTCATCCCGCTTCATGCGACTCATGGCGCTCTCCGGCGTCAGGCGACCTCGGCCTGGGGCCCGGTGGCCTCGGGCCGGCGGCGGGTCATGGCCTCCATCTCCTCGAAGGTGGGCCGCAGGTCGGGCTCGATGTTTCGCCGGGCGAACTCAACGGAGCTGATGGGTGGGTCGCCCCGGGCGAAGGAGAGGAGCGCCGTACGGATGCACCCCATATACTGCTCTTCTTCCCGGACCCGGGTGAACATGGCCCGGGCGATGGGTCCGAAGACCCCGTAGCCCAGGAAGATGCCCAGGAAGGTACCCACCAGGGCGGCGGCCACGCTCTTCCCCACCATCTCCGGGGCGCCGCCGATCTTCCCCATGGTGATGATGACGCCGAGCACCGCCGCTACGATCCCGAAGGCGGGCATGGCGTCGGCGACGTTTCGCATGGCGTCGGGGACCTGCTTGATCTCCTCGTGGTGGGTCTCAAGGTCCAGATCCAGCACCTCCGAGAGGTGGTGGTCCTTAACGGCGCCGGTGAGGAGCACCTTGAGGGTGTCGCAGAGGAAGTCCACCGCGTGGTGGTTGTTGGCGAAGGAGGGGTAGCTCTGGAAGATCTGGCTCGTCTCCGGTTCCTCCACGTGGGGCTCTACGCCGGTGAGGCCGTCCTTTCGGGCCACGTAGAAGAGGTCGTAGAGCACCTTCAGGAGCTCCTGGTACGCCTCTCTGGAGTAGGGGGAGGCCTTGAAGAGGTCGAGGGTCTGGACAAAGAGTCCCTTCACCACCCGGGGCCGTTCCGCCACGAGGATGATCCCGATGGCGGCGCCGCCGATGATGATGAACTCGCCCATCTGCATGAGGACGAGTAGGTTCCCTCCGTGGAGCAGATAGCCTGTGAGGAGGCTCCCGAAGACCACCACGAACCCGATGAAGAAAAACACTGTGTCCTCTCTGGTCGAGTTCGATGAACGGGCTGCCGCATGGCCGGTGGCTGCACCTTCACCCTCAGGTATCGACGGATGACCGGGAAACTGGAGTCTGACCCTCTCTGGGTATCGCTGCAGACCGATCTGCTCCGGGAGGTGGCCCACGACCTCCGGGGGAGGGCCATGGCCATGCGCGGGTTCGCCGAGCTGCAGGATCTGGCGGGGCGCGGGGGAGGGGAGATGCTCCGGCTTCCCCTCTCGGAGGTGGAGCGGGTCGAATCGCTGGCCAAGGACCTGGAGACGGTGAACGGGGCGCTGACGGAGGAGGCCGAGCTCATCTCGCTGGATCCGGAGGTTCGCCGGGCGGCGCGGGCGCTGGCTCGGTTGGGCGAGGTGTGGGCCCGGCAGATGGAGGTGGAGGAGGTCGAGGGGGACCCACCGGCGGTGCGGGTGCCGCCCACGGCGCTTCGCCGTCTCGTCATGGTGGCGACGGCAGGGGTGGGGCGGGGGGCCGGGGCGAAGGTGGGGACGAGCCTTCGGCTCCGGGTGGAGGCCGGGGAGGGGGAGGTGCGGGTGGTGGTCCGGGGGCGGGCCTCAGCCGACTTCGCAGAGCCGGAGCGGCCCGAGGTCCTTCTGGCCCGTACCGGAGCCCGGTGGCGCTGGATCCCCGGGGAGGGGGAGGCGGAGCTTCAGCTCGCCTTCTCCGGCTGAGGGCTCGGACGGCGAGGGACGGCCAGGCCGGGCAGGTATTTGAGCGCCTCCTCCGGGTCGATGCGGGCTCGCTCGTTCTCCCGTGCGATCCGCTCCAGGAGCTCTTCCCGGAAGATCCCCACCTCCGGCGGAGCCTCGATGCCGATCCGCACCGAGCCCGAGTCGGACTGGAGAACGGTGATGCGGATCCCCCCGTCGAGAACGATGGACTCGTCGGGGCGTCGGGTCAGGATGAGCATTAGGCGTCAGATCCGCAGGAGTGTCTGGAGCATTTCGTCGGCAGTGGAGATCATCCGCGCCGCGGCGCTGTAGGCGGATTGGGCCTGGATGAGCTTGACCATTTCCTCATCGATGGAAACCCCGCTCACGTCCGTTCGTTGCACGTCGGCCTGGCGGGCCAGGGTGGTGTGGACCTGGGCGCCGTCGCGGGACTGGCGGATCTGGTTCGCCACATTCCCCAGCACCTCACCCCACCCGGCGCCCACGCCCTGGGCGAAGTCGCCCACCGGGCTGTCCCGGAGCTGGGCGATCTGCAGGGCGATGTCGTTGGCGCCTGGAAGGTAATTGTTCGGGGGCTCGTCAGGGTCGATGGGCTCCGTGAGCCCCGGGTTCGACCCGGCGCCGGCGGCGATGGC
>SKJY01000266.1 GCA_007121775.1 Gemmatimonadota bacterium | reverse complement strand
GTTGGCCGCTCCCCGATGCGGCGCCTCCGCCTCCGCTCAAGGACCCGTTCGCCGACCTCCTGGCGACGCACAGGAGAGAGGGGGTCCGCCCCGATGGATACACGCCATCCGCCAGGTGGAAGAGGGCTCAGGACATCCCATGGGAGTTGGAGGCCAGGGCCCATGAGGCGCTGGATAGCGAGCCGGTCGGGTGACTTGAGGAGAGAGCCACCGCCCGGTAGGTGCGATCGATGGGCGCAAGTCGGTGGGTGCCCCCGGACTCGCCCCTCACCTCAGGCCCCGTGCGCCTCCAGGCGATACACCGGCTCCCCCGGGCGAATGCGACGAAATCGGGGCGGGTCCACCGCGGGGTCGACCGAAGGGGCATCCCCCTCCCCCGGCAGCCGCTCATGGGCGCCCAGGACCAGCACCCCGCCGGAGACCAGGCGGTCCGCCAGACGCCCCAGGGTTTCCCGGCGTCCGGCCTCATCGAAGTAGGTGAACGCCAGATTCCGACAGAGGATCAGGTGGAAGGGTCCGCCGGGCATCTCCTCCCGCAGATCCTGCTCGAGGAAGACGACCTTCTCCCGGATCTCGGGACTCAGCTCCATCTCGGCGTTGCGGTCGGGGGCTGGCTGACCTCCTGGAGCGGCGTCGTCGATCATGTCCGGCCCGTTGGTCTCCGGTACGGAAACGGGAGTGAACGCCTCCTCCACCCACCCTGCCGGTAGATCCCGGAGGGCCCCGACCGGGTACCGCCCCCGCCGCGCCCGGGCCAGGAGGTGGGGGTCGGCATCGGTGGCGGTGATGTGGAGCCGGATGCCCCGGGAGCTAAGGGCCGGCTCCAGCCGCTCCGCCAGCGCCAGGGTGTAGGGCTCCTCTCCCGAGGCGCAGCCCGCGGACCATATGTGGAGGAGGACTGATTCTCTTTGGGGGAGGCCCGATTCTTGGTTGGGGAGGGCCCATTCTTCAGTCGCCTTGCCCACCTTCGCCGACGTCTCCTCCGCCCTGCGGCTACCCTCCTGCTCCGTTTCGGCCGACGCCCGTACTGCCTCTGCCAGCATGGGAAGCACCTCCCCCCGCAGAAGCTCGAAGACCCCCCGGTCCCGGTGGAAGCGGGTGATGGTCACCCGGCAGAGACCGTCCAGCACGCGCCACTCCTCGGGGTGCCTCTCAAGATGGCGCCGGTAGGCCTCGAATCCATCGAGCCCGAGCTCCCGGATCCGACGTGCGATCCGCTTGCACACCTGCCCCCGTACCTTCCGGAACCCGGCCCACCGCATCCCCAGCCGGGGGAGTGCCCAGCGAAGGAAGGGGGTGCACTGGGTTCGAGGTGCCATGGGTAGCCCTCCCTACGCCGCCTGCCGGCTCCAGCGCAGGATCCGCGCCGGGATGGCGTGCTCAAGCTCCCAGGTGATGCTCATGGGCCGCCCGCCCTCATGGCGCACGTACCGGAGAGGTCCCAGGAAGGTGAAGGGCAGCGTCAGCCCCCCCTCATCCGTATGGCCTTCCCGGACGAAGAGCATGGGAGCATACCCCAGCCGGGCGTGGTGGATGTAGCGCCGCCCGGTGTCCGTGCCCTGGTGCGTGGTCGACTGACTCTGCCAGTGGAAGAGCCGCCCGGAGAGGGCGTAATCCTCGTACATTGTGGTGGGGCTGAACCGCTCCGCCGACTTCCGGATCGTCACGAAGAAGGCGTCCACCTTCCGCTCCGGCACATGCTCCACCCCCTCCCGGTGCCGCCGCGGGGTGTCGAAAGTCGCGGCTCCCAGCGCCAGGAGGATCTGCTCTCGGGTGTACGATCCGTGAAGCCGGAGAGCCCCCGTCCGCTCCGGGAACCGCACCGCCGGTGTGGGAGGAAGGGCGCTCAGGCGAAGCGCCGCCACCTCCCGGAGGTCCGTGGCCAACCCGGGATGGGCCTGGAGGAAGGCCCGGCACTCCTGGAGGGTCCCCTCGCCTGGACGCTTCGTTCCCCAAAGGAGGCTGTGGGCCAGCGCCAGCAGTCCGCCATGGTCCGGCCCGGAGGAAGGTGGGGAGGAAGGCTTCCCCTCCGCCCCGTCTCGCCCCTCGGCCCTCACCAACGCACCCAGCACATCCCGGTCATCGGACCGGGCCAGGCTCCGCAGGCCCCGGACCAGCCCGGTCTCGAAGGGCGTCAGGTCGGGGGCGGGGCCGAGGCGGGCTGGAGTCGGTCCCGTGGTCACGCCCGGTCCCTCTGTCGGCACCGGCACCGACACCGGCGGCGCCCCCGCCGCCTCCATGAGCCGGTGCGGCAGCCCGTGGCGGAGGAGGTCATCCAGGTCGTCGTAGTGGAGCCAGTCCAGCATCCGCCGGAGCCCCGGCCGGTCTCCCGCCTCAACGCGGAGCTGGGCGAGTCGCTTCACCACCAACGGTCGCCGCGCTCCTACCGTCTCCCGGATATTGTCCAGCACCGCCTGCGCCGCCCGTTCATCCAGGCGGATCAGGCATCCCGTTGGGAGCCACGGGAACCCTTCCTCCAACTGGCGGTCGATGCGGCGCGTGGGCTCGCGCACCAGAGCCCGGAAGCGATCGGCGAACCGGAAGTTCCGGTGCTGGGGGGCCACGAAGTCCAGGACGGTGAGGTGGCTCTTGCCGGGATGGAGGCGGAGCCCCCGTCCGAGCTGCTGCAGGTAGACGGTGAGGCTCTCGGTGGGCCGCAGAAGAAGCACGGTGTCTACCTCCGGGATGTCCACCCCTTCATTGTAGAGGTCCACGGTGAAGATGAAGCGGATCTCCCGCTGTACCAGCCGCGAACGGGCCCGCCGCCGCTCTTCCGCCGGGCTCTCGGCGGTGAGGGCCACCGCCGGAATCCCACCCTGGGAGAAGCGCCGGGCCATGAATCGGGCGTGCTCCTGGCTCACGCAGAACCCCAGTCCCCGCACCCGCTCCGGCTCTGCCGCGTGCTCCAGGAACTGGCGCCGCACCCAGCCGGCCCGGGCCTCGTTGGCCCCGAGAACCTGATTGAGTGCCGAGAGACGGTATCCGCCCCGCTCCCACTTGAGGCCGCTCAAGTCCACATCCGGGTGATCGCCGATCCCGTAGTAGTGGAAGGGCACCAGGAGCCCCCGCTCCACCGCGTCGGGGAGGCGGAGTTCGTGGGTGAAGCCGCTCCCGTTGGCCCTGGGGCCTCCCACGGCTCCGGGCTCATCGGCTCCGAGGGCAGTCGCGCCCGGCGTGGCCGTGCGTGACTCATCCGCGCCGGACGCCCCCGGGGCGAAATCCTGCCGGATATCGTAGCCGTCGGCCCGCTCCGGGGTGGCGGTGAGCCCCAGGAGGCAGTCGCCCGGCCGGAGGTGTGCCAGGATCCGCCGGTACGTCTCGGCGCCGGCGTGGTGGGCCTCGTCCAGCACCACGTATTCGAAGTGACGGGGGGGAAGGGTGTCGAGCCCCCGGCTCACCCAACTCTGGACGCTGGCGAAGAGGTGCCGGTCCTGCGCCGGCCGCTCCCCTCCCACCAGGAGGCCCCCGAAGGCCGGATCCCGGAGAACGTGGCGAAACTTCTCCCGGGCCTGCCGCAGGATCTCTTCCCGGTGCGCCAGGAAGAGGAAGGAGGGACGGACCCCGTCCGCTTCTTCCACCAGTCGGCGATAGTCGAAGGCCGCCACCATCGTCTTACCGGTCCCGGTGGCGGCGATGATGAGGTGGCGGCGGATCCCCGCCTCCCGCTCGGCCTGGATCGCCTCCAGGATCTCTTCCTGGAAGGTGAAGGGGCGGAGGTCCAGGGTGACGGGGGTGGGGGGCGCGCCCGGGTCACCCCCTTCCACCCACGCGCCAGGAGCGGAGCCGGCGCCGTCCGCGCCCGACCGCCCCTGCCCCCCCCCCCCCCCGCGCCCCTTCTCC
>SKJY01000344.1 GCA_007121775.1 Gemmatimonadota bacterium | reverse complement strand
CTCGGAGAAGCTGAATCCAGGGGCCGCGCAGTCGAGTCACTCCCCGGCCCACCAGGGAATCCAGGAGTTCAGCCTCCGTGACCCCGAGACGGCGAGCCGCCTCCCGGGGACGAATCCGAGGAAGTTCTGCACGAAGGTCTTTCCAGCGGAGGGGAAGGGCGCCGCGGTGGGGCTCCCGGTGTGCATCGGTGCGGGGCTCTGGGTCGGTGTCGGGCCGGCGCTCCGGGTGGGCGTTCCGGGCGGGCTCCCGGTGTGCGTCTGGGCGTTGCTCAGAGTTGGGCATGGAGACAGCCGAGGGAAAAGATGAGAATGATTTTCAACTACAACATTCCGGTCATGGCTTCGGATGTCAAGCGTGGAGAATCGGTCATGGCGATGCCCCCAGACCACGGCTCGCGCCGGCGGGACTTGCGCTCGGCATCGGGATGCCTACGGCCACCGAACCTGCCATGGACATCACATCCGGTGGCTCTCCCGTGGAGCAGACGCGGGCGAAGTGGCTTGAGCGTCTACAGACCAACTCGCCCGGTTCGGTGTACGTACTGATGAGATAGTCGGGATTTCTTCGCCCCGGCGTCACGTCTCGTGCACCGTGACGGTATGCCCCCCGCAGGATCGCCCTTTTCGCTGTGCTTGAGGTCGTGCACCTCTTCCTCTCCCTTCCAAGGGCCGGATCATGGACACCATCACCTCTTCAGACGGGACCCCTATCGCATTTGAACGCACCGGGAGCGGCCCACCACTCCTCCTTGTCCACGGGAACGCCGACGTTCCGGGGTTCTGGGATCTGGCGGGAGTGCGCTCGGATTTTTCGGAGAGCCACACCGTGTACGCCATGGAGCGACGAGTAAGGGGCAGGAGTGGAGACTCGCCTGATTACTCCCTTGGGCGGGAGGCTGAGGATGTGGCCGCAGTCATTGACTCCATAGACAAGGCTCCCACCGTCCTCGGGCACTCCGCCGGTGCCGTCTATGCCTTGGAGGCTGCGTTGGAAACCGACCACCTGCACCGACTGATCCTGAATCAACCTCCCATTGCCGTGGGCCGGCACGAGTTGGATGTGGCGGGCGCCGTAGCGGGGCTCGAGGAGTTGCTGGAGAACGGGGAGGAGGCTTCTGCGGTCGGCCTCTTCCTCGAAGAAGTTGCCCAACTGAGCCCGGATGAGCTTGAGGAGGTCCAGGCATCCCCCGTCTGGGATGAAATGGTTGAAGCAGCGCCTGTCCTGCCGCGAGAGCTTCGAGCCCTGTCCAGATACCGGTTCGAGGAGGAGCGCTTCCAGGACCTGACCGTTCCAGCTCTGGTGCTGGTGGGTCGGGAATCGCCACCCTTCTACCGCGATGCTGCCCAGGCGGTTGCGGATGCCTTGCCGAACGGTCGCCTGGGGTTCACCCCGGGGCACACGCATGAGCCCATGAACACTACGCCCGGCCCATTCGTGGAACAGGTGGAGGCATTCATATAGAAGGCGCCACCGCATAGAAGGCGCCACCACCGATATCCCCAATCCCGAACAAATGGAGGACGGACATCCTTTCCATCGCCACCGTCATGACCTTGCTGGGGCCCGCTGTGGCCGCCCCGACATCCCCGACAGCCCCGCTGGACGACCCGTCACCCCGCTACCAGATCGTGGAGAATCCCGGCGACTTGGAGGAGCGGTTCACGGAGGAGGAGATCCGGGTCCTGGAGCGATTGAACCGGGCTGACGGGGAGCGGATGCTCCGCTTGGATCATCTGGTGGTTCCCGATGTCTTCTCCCACGACCCCCTGGTCTACAGCCCCTTCCCGGACCAGGTGGATGGGTTGGCCGGGAAGTCCAAGGCACTTCTCGTTCACCAACCCTTGCAGGTGTGGGCTGCATACGAGGAGGGCCGGCTCGTTCGCTGGGGACCGGTGAGCACTGGACGGGAGGCCCATCCCACCCCTTCCGGCCGTTTTTTCCTCACCTGGCGATCCACGGGCCGGGAGAGCACAGTGAACTCGGACTGGTTCCTGGAGTGGTACTACAACTTCCACAACGACCGGGGGCTCTCATTCCATCAGTACGAATTGCCGGGGTATCCGGCGAGCCGCGCCTGCGCACGACTCCTGGAGCGTGACGCCCGCTGGATCTTCGACTGGGGAGAGTCGTGGACCCTGGATGACCAGGAGCGGGAGGTCCTGGAGGAGGGGACGCCGGTCTGGATCCTGGGGGAGTACGACTTCCATGCGCCTGCTCCCTGGTGGGATGAGGTGGCTCCCCACCCCGCCATTCCCGTATCCGAGATCGAGGACTGGCTTTCGGCGGAGGACGAAAGCGCATCGGGAGAGGGATGAGCCGATGCGTCATCCCGGCGACTCCGTGAGCAGACGCGTCATCCCAGCCACTCCATGAGCCGTCGGATGGCCCTGGGGTTCCCGAAGTATCCGCTGTGCCCCACCCCGTCTCCCGCCCCGAAGAGCTCCACGGCGTCCGGTTCCAGCGGGAAGGGACCCGCCTCTGGACCTCTCCAAACGCTGTCGGCCGGCACCACCAGATCGTTTCCGGCCCCCCGGAAGACCTGGGCCGCCAGCGGGCTCATGAAGCTCTTCAGCCCGAATTGGGTGGGGGAGAAGTCAGACGCCAGGGCGAAGTAGCGGCCGGCCCACCCCTCGCCCTCGAGCCGCTGCTCGTCCAGGTTTCCAGGCACCATGGAGGTGAGGCCCCGGAGCCCGTCCACCATCCCCAGCACCACATCCTGCACCACAGCCAGGAGTCCCTGCATGGCGTCGGTCACCCCGTTGTCCGGGAAGAAGGTGAGGAGGTTGGCGTAGACGTCCAGGAGCTGATTGATGTGGGAGGGGCTGGCCATAGCGGTGCCTCCGTTGGGGGTTCCGGCGAAGACCACCCGGCGCACCCGAATCCTGGGATCGCCTGCCGTGGCCAACCTTCTGGCTACCAGACCTCCCCGTGAGTGGGCCACCACATCCAACTCCAGGGGCGCCGCACCACCGGGAAGCCACTGGAGGAGCTGCTGGATGTTTTCGGCGGGGGTGCGGGAGAGGGTATGATGGTCGAAGGCAAAGACGCGGCCCTGGTAGCGGGCATGGAGTTCGGCCACCACCCTGGGGTCGAAGCCCCCGAAGGCCCGGTCGGTTCGGCTGAAGGTCCCGTGGATCATGAGGAGTGCCGGGCCGTCCCGCAGCCGCTCCCACTCCCCGGAATCCCACGCCGCCGCCTCCGGAACCGCGAAATTCTCGGGGGTGAACGAACGCACCCGGTAGGGGACCCGGTTTCGCTCCCACGCCGAGGCCAACGACTGGCCCGCAGCCTTCACCACTGCTTCCCCAACATGGAATACCAGGACCTTCACGAACTTCTTCCCCAGCGCCCCCACCAGCCCTCGGGTTCGAGGCGCCTCCTCCATGGGGAGGACGCCCGCGGGCATTGTGTAGCGCAGTCTTCGGCCTGGTGGCTCCACCCCCGCCGACCGGGTGGCTCCGCCCGCCACCTCGCCGAAGTGGAAGCGGAGCACCCCGGCCTCGTCGGCGCTGAGGAGGACCTGCCCCCACCCCTCTCCCGGGTCGTCCACTTCCAGGGAGAGGGACGGCTCGGCGCTCCGGGTCCGAGGAGCTTCGGCCTGGATCTCCAGGGTGGCGGAGGTCCGCATCCCGGCAGCCGCCAGTGCCTGATCCAGGGTGTCCGCTGCCTGCTCCGCCACTACCCGGCGATTCTCCCAGCCGTGGGCGGTAATCGAACCGGACAGCCCGGAACTGACCAGGGTGATCCCATCGAACCGAGCGGTGGCGCCCTCTTCGGCCAGCGACCAGGAACGCTTCCTTCGTAGTGAAACCACCTTGTCCACAACGGTCCAGTCCGACGCCGG
>SKJY01000218.1 GCA_007121775.1 Gemmatimonadota bacterium | reverse complement strand
ATGGCCCGTCTTCAGGTGACGCCCGAGTCCGATGGACTAACGGTGCATCGGAAGGACGACCCTGCGAGTCGGATCCGCATCCCCTTTGAACCCCCTTCCCACCAGCGGTTTCCCGTGGTGATCTGGAGCGACACGGTGGAGGCCCAAGCGGTGGACCCAGCGCTGGACCGCTGGTTCTCGGAGGCCCTGGGCGCCGCGTGTCGCCTGGTGGTCATGCCCGAGTCCACGCGCAGGCCGGTGGATCCCGATTACGCGGTGGCCGGCGAGGCGGTGAGCTTCGCAGACGGGATGCCCTTCCTCCTCATCGGGCAGGGATCCCTGGACGACCTGAACCGCCGGATCGAAGCCCGGGGAGGCGAGGCAGTGCCCATGAACCGCTTCCGCCCCAATCTGGTGGTGAGTCCGGCCGAACCCTTCGCCGAGGACGGCTGGGAGAAGATCCGCATCGGTGACTGCCTCTTCCGGGCCGTGAAGCCGTGCGCCCGCTGCGTGGTGACCACGGTGGATCAGGATACGGGGGAGAAGGGGAAGGAGCCCCTCGCCACCCTGGCCACCTTCCGCCGCTCCGGCGACGGTGTGCTCTTCGGACAGAACCTGGTGCTCCTCGAAGGCGGGGTGGTACGGGTTGGCGATCCCGTGGAGCCGCTCTGAGCCCGGGGCTGAACGCACGATGAACGATCCAAACCGCTTCTACCGGATCACCGCCCTGTGGGTGATCTCCGAGACCTTCGTCGGGGGCGTGCTCCACGCTGTACGCATGCCCCTCACCGGGATCGTTCTGGCCGGACTCGCCGTGTTCTGGATGTGCCTCCTGCGGCACCAGACCGGACGGGCCGAGAGCATCCTCCGGGCGCTTGTGTTGGTCATGATCTTCAAGATGCTCCTGAGCCCCCACGCCCCCCTGGGCGCCTTCCTCTCCGTGGGGCTCCAGGGGCTCGCCGGGTACCTGGTCTTCCGATTCGTGCCCGGCTTCCGGGTCGGTGCCTACGCCCTGGCGCTCTTCGCCTACGTGCAGTCAGCCCTCATGCGGGTGGTGACCCTCACCGTGATCTTCGGGATGGGATTCTGGGAGGCGGTGGACGTCTTCGTGGCGCAGATCCTGGCCCCTACCGGAGTGGAGCCCGGTGTCTCGTGGGCCGGCGTTCTGGTAGCGGCGTATCTGGCGCTGTACGTGGGGGGGGGTGTGGTGGCCGGGTACCTGTGCGCCCGGATCCCCCAGTGGTACGAGCCCCTGGCGCCCACGCCTGAGGGCGCGGTCCCCGAGGAGGTGGAACGGCCCGAGGTGGCCGGTCGCCGACGCCCCCGCTGGCTCGTGCCCCTCGGGGGCGCCGCGCTTCTCATCGGGGTGTCCTTCGTGCCCATCCTTCCGGACGGGTTCCGGGCGATGCTCCTCCGGGGAGGAATCATCCTCCTGGTCTGGTTCACCGTGGTGGCGCCCCTCCTCCGGATCGTCCTCTTCCGCTGGCTGCGGAAGCGGGGGAGTCGACTGTCCGGTGAGATCCAGGCCATCGCGGCCCTCCTCCCTGAGGCGGAGCGGATCGTGGTGCGGGCGTGGCGGCAGAGCGCGGCTCCGGCCTCCGAGGGACGGCGCCGATGGATCTGGGCGCCGGGAGGGGTGGCACGCCTCTCCCGCTTCCTCCAACTCACGGTCCGGTACAGCCTTTGAGAGTGCGGATCCTCTCCGGCCCCCGGGGGGCGGGGAAGACCACGGCGCTGGCCACGGCCCCCTGGATCGCGGGGGCCTGGGGCTTCCTGAGTCCGGTGGTGGAGGGGCGGCGGGTTCTCCGGCTGCTTCCTGCGGGGACTCTGGTCCCCTTCGAGGTGGATCCCGTCGGGCCTGGCTCCGGGGAAGTGCGAGTGGGACGATTCCGCTTCAACCGGGACGCCTTCCACATCGCGTCCCGGCACACCCTACTGGCTCCGGACCTCCTGGGCACCCGCATCGTGGTGGACGAGGTGGGGCCGCTGGAGCTTCGGGGTGAGGGGTTCGCCGAACTCCTCCCGCGCCTCCTGACGCGAAGGGAGGGGGAGCTCTGGCTCGTGGTCCGGACCGGGTTGGTGGAAGCGGTGCGGGGGCGGTTTTCCTTGCCGGAACAAGCCGTCGTCGAGTCCTGCGTCAGGCGCTGAGGGGCCGGTCTGAACCCTCCCCTGATCCACACACACCTCGCTGGACCTCGGGCCCCGATCCGAAGGAATTTCGCCGCGCTGTCTCTACCTCCGCTGGACCTTCACCCCCGACTCCCCCTATGTAACAGAACGGAAACAAAACGGCTTACAATGCCGTAACGATCTGGTATACTGAGCGGGGAGGCGGCGTTGGACGCGGCAACAGTGGCGGGATTCCTGGGGGGGATCGCCCTCTTCCTCCTGGGGATGAAGACCATGACCCAGGGGCTCCGGGTGGCCTCGGGGGATGCACTCCGGACCATCCTCACCTCGGCGACCCGGAGCCGGTTCCGGGGGATCCTCTCGGGGATCGCCATCACCGGCGCGGTGCAGTCGTCCAGCGCGGTGATCTTCGCCACCATCGGGTTTGTGAATGCGGCCCTCATCTCGCTTCCCCAATCGGTGGGGGTGATCTACGGGGCTTCGGTGGGGACCTCCCTCACCAGTTGGATCGTGGCGGCGGTGGGCTTTGATCTGGACCTGAAGGCGTTGGCGCTTCCAATCCTGGCGGTGGGAATGGGGCTGAACCTGACAGGGGGGGACTCGTCCCGGGCGCCCTTTGGGACGGCGGTGGCAGGGCTCGGCCTTTTCTTTCTGGGGCTGGACGTCTTGAGCGGTACCTTCGCCGGGGTAGACGAGGGGCTGTCCCTTGATGCCTTCACCGGGACAGGGCTCCTCCCGCTCCTCCTCTTCACCGGAATCGGCTTCCTCCTCACCACCCTCATGCAGTCGTCCAGCGCCGCCATGGCGGTGACCATCACCGCAGCGGCTCAGGGGGTGGTGCCCCTCCACGCCGCCGCCGCCTTCGTGCTCGGCGCGGTCCTGGGCACCTGCACCACTGCCGCCTTCGCCGGGCTGGCGGCCACGCCGGGGGGAAGGCGCTCGGCCCTCTCCCATGTGGCGCTGAACGTGGCGACCACGCTGGTTGGCTTCGCCGCCATGCCCTTCCTCCTGCCAGCGACACAGGTTGCTTCCGGCTGGATCGCGGACGGGGAAAATGTGGCCATTACACTGGCGCTCTTCCACACGTCGGTGGTTGTGCTGGGGGTCCTCGTCATGATCCCCATCACCGACCGGATGGTTTACCGCCTCTCCCAGCTCTTCGTGGTGGAAGAGGTGGATGAGACGCGGATCCGCTATCTGGACCGGAATATCCTGGAGACCCCGGTCATGGCGGTGGACGCCCTCTGGCTCGAGGTGCGGCGTCTGGGTAAGCGCACTCGGAAGATGCTCAAGTGGGTCCTGGACACCCCGGACACCCCGGTGGAGAAGCTCGAGGCCAAGAAGCGGGAGGTGGATGATCTGGCCGAGGCCATCATTCGCTTCGGGGGCCGCCTCGGCCGCCAGGGGGGAACCACGGAGGAGGTGGAGCGGGACACCTACAACGCCCTCCGGGTGACCAACTACTTCGTAGACGCGGCTGAGCGAGCCCTGGACATTCACCGCCTCGAAGGCGACGCCGAGATCGTTGATCCCGAACTCGAGGCCCGGACCGCCGAATACATGGAGTCGGCGCGGGCCTTCCTGAAGGACGCCGACGCTCGTAGGTCCAAGTACGACCCCGATCTGGCGCGGGATCGTTACAACGAACTGGAAGAGGACTATCAGGAGGTCAAGCGGGCGCTCCTCCGGGCCGGGGTTGCCGGGGGCGTGGATCCGGAGAAGCTTGCGGTGGTGCTGGAGCGATTCCGGGCCATCCGGCGGGCCACGGATCAGCTCCT
>SKJY01000017.1 GCA_007121775.1 Gemmatimonadota bacterium | reverse complement strand
GGAGCGCCCCCACCGGCTCCCCCATTTGCCCCACCCTCCCGCCTCCCGTACGTTCACCACTAGCCTTCCCGTTCGGGCCTCTTCGCAGAGCGAAGGCCTTTTCGAACGGAAGCATACCTCATCTCATACCACGGAGACCATGCGAATCCTTCCTGCTCTTCTCATCGCCATCCCCATCTCCTTCATGGCCGCCTGTGGTCCCGACGAGCACGCCGCCATGGAGGACATGGACGAGATGGACCACGCCGCAGTGCCGGAGATGGATCATGACGAGATGGCGCTGGCCACCCTGGACCCCGTCCACGCTGAGTTCATGGACAACCTCCGGGGACTCTGCGGCGCCACCTTCGAGGGACGAGGCACCTATCCGGACGAGGCGGATGTGGACGATCACCCCCTCATCGGAACGGGGCTCCGGAATGTGATCTCCGAGTGCACCGACACCATGGTGCGCATCGAGCTCTACCGGGAAGACGGCGAATACTGGCACGGCGCCTGGGTGCTGGAGGCCCGGCCCGGCGGCCTCCACCTCTTCCACGACCACATCGGTGATCGCACTCCGGAAGAGGTGGGCGATGCCTCCCACGGCTACGGCGGCTACGCCGATGACCGCGGAACAGCCACCCGTCAGTACTTCCCTGCCGACGAGGTGACGGCGCAGATGATCCCCGCCGCCGAGACCAACGTCTGGATGATGGACATGGACCTGGATGCCGGGACCTTCGTCTACTATCTGGAGCGCCACGGAGAGCCCCGCTTCCGTGCCGAGATGGAGTTGCAGGGCTGAGCCGAAAATACAGCTGCAGGGATAACGAAAAACCCCCGCTTCAGGCGGCTGGGCCGTCCGGAGCGGGGGATGCACCGAGTCTGGAACCGATTGTTGGAGTGCGCCGCCTAGGAATCGAACCTAGAACCTACTGATTAAGAGTCAGTTGCTCTGCCAATTGAGCTAGCGGCGCAGATTCCGGTGGAGCAGGGGTGGGCTGGGGTTTGGGGGGGCTGCCCGACGCACCTGAACCACCGGAGCCGATAAAGATAGGGAAGCCAGCCCGGGCGTCAACCCCTGTCCGGCCTCCTCCATGCGCTCACCGAACGACGAGGTACCCGCCGATGGCCATCCCTCCCGGGGCTGTTTCGTAACCGACCCTGAACAGGAGTCTCGGGCCTGCCCGGAAGAGTGCCCCGGCTACCAGTTGTGGTGACCACCCCGGGCTCTCCTCTTCAGGCACGAAGTAGACCCCCAGTTCCGATACGCGCGGCTCTTCACCCTCCAGCCGATTGATGTTTTCCGAGAATTCCCGGATCCGCCGACTCCTGGCCATCCCGGCACCCAGCATCAGGGCCAGTTCCGGCGTCAGGACCAACACCGCTCCGGCATTCACCAGCACGTGTTCGTCCAGATCCCTCAGGGGGATGTCGTTCCACCTCGCCTGGACCGCACCGATGGAACACTCCGGCACCACCGGGGGGCGGGCCCCGGCGGGGCAGTAATTGCTCCGGTCCGTGACGGAATCATGGGTGTACTTGGCTTCGCCGAAAACTCCGAATCGACGACCATTCAAGAGGTGAACCACGCCGGCACCCACCAGCACATCGGGGAGTACAGCCGTGTATCCGATGGCGGTGGAAATGCCGTCTAGGAAATCCATCTGTTGCTGCGCCTGGGCAGGCAGGGTCCAAAGCAGGCCGGCAACCACCAGGCAGGCCACACGCGCGCTGGTGCTGGAGAGGCGAACGGCTTGGTTCATGACGAACTCCACGGAGTAGAAAAGTCAGGCGGGATCGTTTGCGGCATCTTCGTGGGACGGCTAATCTAATTGATCATGTGACGGGACACGATGGGGGAGCGATCGAGAGAAATGGGTTTGGTAAAGTCCGCCGCTTTTGCGATGGTGACAATAGTCATGGTGACGCTGGCAGGGTGCCTGGACTCGGTACAGGTAGACCCGGCCATAATGTGGGAAGGTGTCCTTGTACAGCAGACTGAATCTCTGCTTTTTGTGGAGGGCCAGGCGGCCATGGTGGCCAACGTCGCCGACACGCACGTCGGGGTCGGCCTGACCTCCGTGGTAGCGGAAGTGGGCGACCTCCCGGATTCGCTGAACTGGTGGCTCAGGTCGGGACGATGTGGGGGATCCGGAACTCCGCTGGTGGAACCCGACCTCTTCCCGACGGTAGACTTGCAAGAGGGCCAGGGAGGGTCTGCCGAATGGGTTCTCCAGAGCCGACTCAGCCCACGAGGGACCTACGCGGTGGAAGTCTGGTCCGGCGATTCGGGCCAATCGGAGGTTCTTGCATGTGCCGACATGGAGCGACGTGGCTGACGTGGTCCGTTGTGGCGGCGATTGCAGGTTGTTTCTGGTTTGCCCACGGCCAACCCCTTCAAGCTCAGGCATCCCCGGTAGACGGTACGATCCGGGGTACCGTTATCGATGTAGTGAGGGACCGGCCAGTGGTTGCCGCTACGGTCCATGTCCTCGATGAGGCGGATAGGATCCGTGGGGAGGCGATCACCGATGAGGCAGGCCAATTCCTGCTTCCTCGCCTGGCCCCTGGAGCCTTCCGCCTTCGCGTGCGCGCTCTTGGATATGCGGAGGTCGTTTCCCCGCACTGGCGGGTCGAATCCGGAGAGGTTCTCACGGTGGTACTTCGGGTTCACCCGGATGCCATCCTCCTGGCACCACTCGAGGTGACGGCCAGCAGTCGGACGGACACTCCCGTACTGGAACGCTTCTACGACCGGATGGATCGGGGGATATCCGGGGTTTTCTTCGATCGCCAGCAGATCCAGGCCCGTAACCCCATGCGCATCACCGACCTCCTCGCCGACGTGCCTGGAGTCCGCCTCGTTGGGGCAGCCGACGACGGAGATCCTCGGCGCGACCAGATCATCCGCTTCTCCAGAAGTCTGGGACAGTGCCCCGCGCAGATCTTCGTGGATGGCCTGCCCGCCAACCGGGGTGGCCAGGAAATCCCGCTGGATGTCCTGGCCTCTCCGGCAATGCTGGAGGGGATTGAGGTCTATCGGGGCCTTTCCGGTGTGCCACCCGAATTCCTGTCAGCCGACGCACGTTGCGGCGTGGTGGCCCTCTGGACCAGGCGAGCAGGAACCAGGTCGGACCCGGACAGGTAGAAATCCCACATCAGGGGCCACCTCACACCCCTTTGGCACATCTTCACTCACCCCTCTTCCTCCAGGGTAATGATCTCCCCAATTTGCCCGAATTCCCCGGTCCATACCCCGGATACCTCGGCGTCTTCGGACGAGCCCGTGACACCACGGAAAGCCGGCTCCCGGCTCGGGGTACTGGGGCTGCTGGTCCTGCTGCTCCTTCTCCCCGTCGGCATCTCGGGTTGTTCCGACATCACTGCGCCCCCCCTCCCCGAAGCCGATATCGAAGAGCCGGATGACGAGGACCCGGAGGATGATGGGTGAACCCTCCGGCTCCAGCCGGCAGGGAGCTTCTTAACGGCATACTTAAAGTCGGACCCTTTCTTGGTCCGGTAGGGGCAAGGGAGGCGGACCCTGTCGTGGTCAGGGGCAGCCGCTCCGGCCCGCCTCCCCGTTGGAACCTCAGTTGCCGCCGGTCTGTACCAGAATGGCGCCGGCCAAGGCCGTGGCCCCCGGAGTCCGAAGGCGGGCTGAGGCCTGAGGACCGTCCATGTACTCCATTCGTGTCACGCCGGTCTTGGACATGTCCCGGAGGACCGTCGTACCGCCTTGGTACACCCGGTTCACGAACACGCCGACCTCCGGCGTCTGCTGCTGGAGGCTCGCCACGGTCCGGATCTGGAACCATCGGGGACGAAGCTCCTCCACCACGTCATAGAGGTTTCCGCCTGAGGCGGCCGCGATCTCATCTGCGGTAAGCGCATTGGGGTTCGTCC
>SKJY01000250.1 GCA_007121775.1 Gemmatimonadota bacterium | reverse complement strand
GCCCCCCAACCCCTGCGTGGCCCGTCATGAGCCTCCCCATCCGCATTATCGCCGCCGCCGTCGCCCTCTCCTTCCCCCTCCTGGCCACATCCGGATGCGACTCCGGGCCCACCGAGCCGGGAGAGGAACAGGTCACCTTCGATCTCGACTTCACCCCGGGCCCCGACCAGTTGCCCCCGGAGGCCCAGGGGTGGGAGGCCGGATTCGCGAACTACTCGCCGGCGCAGGAAGAGATCATGGAGTTCGCATCCGGGCATGAGCCGCTCCCCGCTGACGTTGTCGGGGGTCCCGGAGAGGATGCACACGGCCTCTTCATCGGGGCTACGAATCGCTCCGACGACGTCTTCATGTTCTGGACTGGCCAGGTGGAGGGGTTGGAGCCGGACGCCACGTACCGCGTTCAGTTCGAGGTCGAGTTCGCCACTGATTCCCCGGCGGGGTGCGCCGGAATCGGTGGTCCCCCCGGTGAGTCCGTCTGGGTGAAGGCCGGGGCGGTGCCGGATCGCCCGGAACCCTTCCTGGATCCGGACGAGAGCCAGCACGGCTACTGGTTCATCAACATCGACAAAGGGAACCAGTCCCAGGACGGCCCCGACGCCCGGATCCTCGGGGATGTGGCGAACACCGAATCCGGTTGCGGGGATGAGGAACGAGTGTGGGAGATGAAGACGCTCGAGGGTGATGGGACCTTTGAGGCCCGATCCGACGATGAGGGGCGAATCTGGCTCCTCGTGGGCACCGATTCGGGCTTCGAGGGACGCACCGAACTCTACTACACCCGCTACCGAGCCACCTTCGATCCGGTCTGATGAGGAGGGGCGGTGGGGGTCGTGGGTCAGGGGTCGGTCGGGACGGTGTCGCGGGGAAGGCCGATCCCGCCATGGCTCCGCCCCGCGCCAGGTCCGACGCTGGTCATTGTGTCCTTGCCATGCCGGGTCCACTCGGTGCTGTACCGCAAGGGACCGGCGATCCCCACTTCGACCCAAATCCTTCCGATGCGTCAGTCCACCGACCGATTGATTGAGGAGCTGGCCGGTGGCCAGCACCGTATCGTGACCCGCAGACAGCTGCAGGACGCGGGGGTAAGCGACAAAGCGCTAAGGCGCAGAGTTGGGTCGGGATGGTTGCAGCGCCGCCACCGGGGAGTCTACCAGGTCGGTCCCGTCGCCGGGCCGATGACCGCTGAGATGGCAGCGATACTCGCGTGCGGAAGCAGCGCCGTCATCAGCCACGAGAGTGCGGCTCGCCTGCACGGAATCCCCATCTCCGCCTCATCCGACGCCCCCATGGACATCTCTGTCCCCTCCCAGGTCTGCCGATCCCATCCCCGGATCCGGGTGCATCGGGTGCAGGAGCTGTCCCACCAAGACATAACCCAGATCGAGCACGTCCCGGTGGTGACCCTGGCACGGACCATCTGCGACCTGGCAACCGTTCTTGCCACCCGGGACTTGGAGGTCGCGCTCGCCTTTTCCCTCCGGGAGCACATGGTGAGCGAGAAGGTGCTCCGGGAATGTGCCCAGCGGAGCGGGCGGAGACGGGGGGTTGCCCGGATCCTATCGATCCTGGATGCCGAGCAGGGTCCCGCCTTCACCCGGTCCGAAGCCGAAGCTCGCTTCCTCGAACTCATCCGCGGCACCGGAATCAGGGAACCACGGACGAACGCGCGGGCCGCTGGGCTCGAGGTCGACTTCCTCTGGCGCAGGGAGCGGGTCATTGTCGAGGTGGACGGCTACCAGTACCACGGGAACCGCCACCGCTACCAGGGGGACCGGACCCGGGATCGGCGACTGGCCGCCGAGGGCTACCAGGTGATCCGCATAACCTGGCAGGACATCACGGAGCGGGGACCGGCGGTCCTCGTCAGCCTTGCCCGCGCCCTCGCACTCCGGGCGTCCTGAGCGGGGAGGGCGGAGCAAGATCATCGCTGGACCCGGATCCCCCCAAGGCGGATCGGGCTCAGCAGCCCAGGGGCCCCGAAACCTTTCACTCGTGACGGAAATTCAATTCACTGAAGGGTTACCCTACGAAAACGGGGTAGAACCCTTCAGCGAACTTCGCCGGGCCATTGAGCCTGAAGGGTTACCCAACGAAAACGGGGGGAAACCCTTCAATGAAGTTCGATGCCGTCCGCGATTGAAGGGTTGTTGGGGCCCATCGGGGCGGCGGCGTTGGTTGGCGGCTCACCGGGACGACTGCCTGACCGCTGAGAACGGCTTGCACGACCTGCCTGGATCGGTCAGGGTGCGGCACGGACCATCTGCGACCTGGCAACCGTTCTTGCCACCCGGGACCTGGAACTCGCGCCCGCCTCCTTGGGAGCGGCCGAGGGGGCGTCCCGCCATCCCACTTGTTTTTTGAGGCCGCGGCTCCGGTAGCAGCCCGTCGGCTTCATCGAGCCTTCTCGACCCGTCGGTTCCCAGACAGCGAAGTCCATCTCAGCTAACGAAAGCCCTCATTGCCAGGTCCCGCGCCCAACCTTACGTTCGCCTAACGGATGCCCAAGCCCCCCCGTCAGAGGCGGTTCCCCCGCGCCAAGGCTCGCCTTCCGGTAGAACGACCCACGGGGGAAGGACAGCTTCCATGGCCACTCCGGACAAGGCCCCGGGACCACGCCGCCGCTCGTGGTTCGTTCTCGCCATAGCCAACGACTGGCTCGACCGAGCCTGAGAGGAGTTCCGACCGTACGTTAGTCGGTTCCCCGAGGCCTCCGGGATCGCCATGGACCATATCCTCGTGCTGCCCGGCCAGATCCTCAGCTATCACATGGGTAGCGAGCACATTCGAAACCTTCGTGGTGAGGCCCAGGCCGCTCTGGGGGAAGCCTTCGATCTGGCGGCCTTTCACGATGCGGGCCTCAGCGCCGGTTCACTGCCGCTGGACTTGCTCACCCAACAGATCCGGGAGTGGATCGGAGAGCAGGTGGAGTGATGCTTCACGATCGGCCGAGGGGGCGACCTCCCCAGTGATGAGGGCTGGAGGGTGTTCTGGAGGAGGGGGCTGGAAGCGCTCCGGCGCTCCGGTCTTCCTTCTGGCCTGCGTGCTCTCCGCCTGCGAGGGTCCTCCCCCCCTGGATTCCGATCTCCGACTCTGTGACGACACCTCGCTTCAGTCCCTCGTCCAATTCCATCTCTCACAGGAGTGGGTCGTCGGCGGGGCTGCAGACACGGTGCTGCCACTCAGCCCACCACTGGTCTACCCCGTCCCTGCTCCGGGCGGCGGGCTTTCCTTCGCTCAGCGTCCCGAAGCGCCGATCATCACCCTGAACGCAGACGGTTCCGTCCGCAGCCGTATGGGGTCCGCCGGGGCGGGGCCGGGCGAATGGCCTCCCCAATCAACCGGTGCTGTGTCATGGTACGGGGACACGCTGTGGGTCGTGCAGATGCAGCCGCCGAGGCTTCACGCGTTCTCAGAAGACGGCGAGCTCCTTGAGAGCCAAGACCTCAGTGCCGCATTGCCGGAGCCTCTTACGCTCCTGTACCGATTGCGAAACGGCGCCGTCGTGGGAACGGCCTTGGGTCAGGCCCAGGGACGGGCGAGGCGGCTCGTGCATTGGGCCGGGCCCTCTCATCCGCTGGACAGCATCGGGGTCGCCCGGGAAGGGATTGGATACCGGGTCGACCTGCCCGGAACGGCCTTTGCCTTCGCCCTTCGGCCCATCCCTGACGACCTCCTCACAGCCCTCGCCATCGATGGTCGCTCTGTGGTGCTGGTGAGCCGAAAGGCCTCCACCGGGGGTGGCCCGTCGGAGTTCAGCATCCGCAGGGTCGCTGAGAACGGGGAAACGCTGGCTGAGCGAAGGGTGTGCTACCACCCGCTCACGATTCCGCGCGAAGCTCGAGCCGACACCATCACCGCGCAGGCCGAGATGCTGACGCGCGGACCTGATGACTTCCCCCT
>SKJY01000010.1 GCA_007121775.1 Gemmatimonadota bacterium | reverse complement strand
GTGACCTCGGTTCCCAGGGTGCGGTAGGGAAGTCCGTTGCCACCGGCCGCGTCAGGGATCCGCCACCGCTTCACATTGTTCACGAAGTTCCAGGTGCCGTTCCACTGGCGAGCGGTGGATCCATCGTGAAGGATGACGTACCGGAAGTCCGTGGGCACAGCGGCCACTGCCGCTGCCGCCTCCTGGAAGTCACCCCGGTTCAGGTGGGCACGGGCCAGGCCCACCGAGGCCAGGTGCTCCAGCGAAGGCGCTCCGGCAGCGGCGGCGGTAACCCGGGCGGCGGTGTACAACTCGAGAGCCTCGCCGAAGACCTGCCGGGTGGTCAGGGGCGGTCCGTAGAGGAAGTCCCCGTCCACGGCAAGTTCGCTGAAGGGTTGTCCGGAGCAGAACATCTCCCCGAATGCGTTCATCATGAGCCCCGCCAGCGCCTGCACCTCCGCCCGTCCGGCAGCCGTCGGGGCGTGCTGCTGGAACGCCCGGTCGGCCCGGATCGCCGCCAGACGCGCCCGATGCATCAGGCGGTAGGTGGTCTGCACCGTGGCGTTGGTGGTCTGAATGCTTCGGCGGTCCACTTCCACCCGGGTCAGGAAGGTCCCGGAGGCCTCGTACTCGTCGCTCAGGAGCCCACTCAGGAGGATGAAGGAGTTGTCCTGGGCGGCTCCCCGGCCGGCGTAGGCCACCTGCACCTCTCCAACGGCATGGGCCCGGAAGACAGGAAGGTTGGAGGGGTCGTCAATGTCCTCGAACTGCGCCGTGTCCGGATCGTCCACATCCAGGATTCGATCGAAATCGCAGCCGGAGAGCGCCGCCGTGAGGGCAAGGGCGGCGAAACCCGTTCCCACCCCGAACAGAACGCGCATCAGTCACCTCACCTCAAAGGTTCAGAAGTCCACGCTCACCCGGGCGGTGAAGTACCGCAGGGGGGGCTGGGTCAGGAAGTCGGCGGTGGAGAAGTTGGCCTGGCCCGCGAAGTTCAGCTCCGGATCGAGTCCCGTGTAATCGGTCCAGGTGGCCAGATTCCGCCCGGCCAGGGTGAGCCGGAGTCCGTCGGCGCCCACCAGGCTGGTGAGGCCAGGCGGGGCCGTGAAGGTGACGGCCACCTCCCGGAGTCGGGTGAAGTCGGCGGGCTCCACGAATACGCCGGCCGCTCCCTGATAGAGTCCCGCCAGAGCCTGGGCCTGGAGCATGGGGTCCGCCGTGGGATCATGGATCTCCCGGCAATTCTGGAACGAGAGACACCGGAACTGGCGGGTGGTGTTGAAGAGGTAGTGGCCGCCCTGGTGGTCCACCAGGGCTCGCACCGAAATCCGGTCCAGGAGCCGAACATTTAGATTGAAGGAGAACTCCCGGGTAGGCAGGGCCGACCCTATGAAGCGTGCTTCATCGCTGAGGATCACGTCGCCGGGTCGGACCGGTCCTTGGTCGGGAATGTTCACCTCCTGGACGACCCGACCCCAATAGCCACCGAGGGGATAGCCCTCCTCGTGACGCTGGCTGTCACCGCCGAGTCCGAAGATGATGGGCTCCACGCCGCCCAGATCGGTGAGTTCGTTGTCGGTGAAGGAGCCGGCTGCCCCCGCCTCTACCCGCAATCCCGGTCGATTCCAGATGAGGGCGGTCAGCCCCACCTCCACCCCCCGGTTCACCACCTCCGCCAGATTCTCGAACCGGGTGGTGGTGGCCCCCAGAGAGGGGGCCAGACGCCGGGACACCAGGGCGTCCCGTGACTGCTTGTGGAAGTATGTGGCCTCAATGCCCAACCGGTCCTGGAAGAGACCGGCGTCGAAGCCCGCCTCCACCTCGGTGACGATCTCAGGCCTCAGCTCGGGATTACCTGCACCACCGACGGAGAATCCCGGTTGATTGGTGCCGTCCACATTCACGGTCTGGGGCGTCAGGAAGAAGAGGGCGTCCCGGAATCCGGGACGGAGCCCGGCCCGCCCCACCGCGCCCCGAAGTCGGAGGCTGTTCAGGGTGGGAGACTCGGGGAACCACTCCTCCTCATTCACGACCCACGACAGACTCAGCGACGGATACCAGACCAGGTCGAACTGGTCTCCGAAGGTATTGTCGTCATCAGCGCGGAAGGCGGCGTTCAGGTACACCCGGTCGCGCCAGGCGATGCGCTGTTCGATCCATCCGGCAATGGTGCGGACATCGCTGAAGGCCTCGCTCACCGCGAAGTCGTCGGTGGCAGCGCCCAGGGAGCGGGTCCCGTCCAGAAGGCCGGTGCCGGAGGCGTAGGTCCCGTGGAAGCGCTGCTGGTTGAACTCCGCGCCCACCGCCGTATTCCCCTGGATGGAAGTCGAAAGGGGATACGTGGTGCGGGCTGAGAGGCGAGCGGTGTAGGTATCCACATCGATCTTGTTGGAGATGCGCTCGCCGATGGGAAGAGTGCCGAAAAAGATGGTCCGGGGCGGCACGAAGGAGTTGTCGTGACGTTCCACATCATCCAGTCCCAGGCTACCGCGCAGGGTGAGCCACTCCGCAGCCTCCCAGGTGGCTTCCGCCCCAGCCAGTACGCGGGTCAACTCCTGCTCTGTCTCATACCGCGCCAGCGCCGACGGCCCGCCCACCAGCCAGCCCCGGGAGGGGCCATCCTGGCTCGAACCCAGGAGGGCCCCGGAAATCATCCCCAGGATGTTGTTGTCGTTCTGGGGAAGGCGCGCCGTTCCCACCGTGTACCCGGTCCGTATGCTGACCCAGAACTGATCGGAGAAGCGGTGGTCGAAGTTCCCCCGGAGATTGATCCGCCACAGGTCATTGTTGGGAAGGGCCCCCTCCTCCTCCTGGATTTCACCGGAGAGGAAGTAGGTAAACTGCTCCGACCCGCCGGTCACGCTTCCGCCATACCTCTGTCGGTTCCCGGTCCGAAGGAGGCCGCTGGCTTCGATGGGATTGAACGACCGGAGCGAATCCAGTTCGCACACTCCCGCGGCCTGCAGGTCGATTCGGCAACCGGGCTGCCCGGTGGTGGAAATCCCGGTGAAGTTCGCCGGGTAGGCGTGGGGGTCCTGCGCCAGGCCCTGTTCCGCAAAGAGGTTCCACCGAGCATCGCTGACCCGCCCTCCCCGGGTGGTGATCTGGATGGCCCCCGCCGCCGCTGCCGTCCCGTACATGGCGGTGGCCGCCGGTCCCTTGAGGATCTCGATGTTCTCGATATCTCGGGGATTCAGGTCCTCGAATCGGGAGAACGACTGCCCGCCCACGCCGATGCTGCTGGATTGGGCGCTGTTATCGGCCCGGATCCCGTCGATGATGATGAGGGGGTCGTTGGACAGGGATACGCTGGCAGATCCCCGGATGCGGATCCGAGCACCGGTTCCCACCGTTCCACCCGGTGCGCTCACCACCACCCCCGGAGCACGCCCCTGCAGGAGTTGGGAGAGGCTTGTTCCGGCCACCAGATCCGACTCTTCAGGGAGGATGTTCCCCACCACATTCCCAAGCTCCCGGCGACGGACCTCCGCCCCGGCGGCGGTGAGCACGATCCCCTCGAGCCCGATGGCCTGTCGCTCCAGGCGCACCGTAATGCCGACCATGTCGCCGGCTACCACCTCCACCTCCCGGCGCACCAGAGCAAACCCGATGAAGCGAACTTCCACCGTCCGGATACCGGCCTGCACCCCGGTCAGGGTGAAGGTGCCGTCGGCTCCCGTGAGCACCCCCTGGGTGGTGCCCTCGATGGTCACCTGGGCTCCCGCCAGAGGCCTTCCGGTCTCGGCAGTCGTCACCACGCCCTCCACCGTGCCCGTCTGCTGGGCCATGGCGGGGGAGGGTAGAAGCAGGGCCAACAGGAGACACGCCGCTCCCATCAGGAACTTCGGTGTCGTGCTCCGTGCCGAGCCTCCATCGCTCCCAGCCATATCCCGCCTCCCCACGTCGTGTGTGCAGACCACCCAAACGC
>SKJY01000100.1 GCA_007121775.1 Gemmatimonadota bacterium | reverse complement strand
CCTCCTCCACCCGCGGGCCCCCCTCCTCCGGGAGCGGCTCGTGGTCATGCCCCCCGAGGGAGAAGCCGAGTCCCTCCCGCTCCTGGAACGGCCGCTCAGGGCCGAGGACGCGGTCGTGGACTTCCTCCTGGGGAACCCGGTGGGGGACCGGAGCCTCCAGGGGATTGTGGAAAGTGGAGATCTGGCCCCTGAGCCGACCTACCGACCCTCGGTGGAGAGTGTGCTCCCTGCGCTGACGGCGGGGGCAGGGGTGGTGGCCCTATCCCCGATCCGGGATGCCGACGTCGATCTCTGGGTCGCCACCCTCGGCCGGGCGCTGGGGCTTCGCGTGCTGGCGCTGGACTGGCGGGGATTGATGGGAGCCGACCCGATCCACCGCCGAACCCTGGTGGACCGGGCCCTCCGGGAGGCCCGCCTCCACGGCGGGCTCCTGCACCTCAACCACCTCGAGGCGGCGGATGAGGAATCCCTCCGGTCGGTGGCGCCCATGGTTCGGGGAGTGGTCTGCCTTTCCGGGCGGAAGGAGCGGGCCTGGAGCGAGGTGGGACTTCATGTCCTGGAGGTGGAGCCGCCTCCGCTGAAGACCGCATCCCGTGCGCGCCGTTGGGAACTGGCGCTGAACCGGCGTCTGGGAGACGAGCCGGCATCGGGGGTATCGCCCGCCGGCTCTCCAGGTGCCGGCCCTTCCAGGTCCTCGACCCCGGCGGCGGTAGGCCCTGCTGCCGGCGCACTGGCCGTCTCCTATCCCTTCCCGGTCCGGGACATGGAAACGGTGGTTCAGGGGTCGGTGGCGCTCCCCGCCGCCCACGACCCCGAGGCGCTGGAGGCCGCGGTGGCGGCCGCCTGCCGGCGGCTGGCGGCGCGGAGGATGGAGGGAGCGGCCAGCCGGATCGTCACCCCCTTCCGCTTCGAAGACCTGGTCCTCCCGGAGTCGACGCTGGACCTCCTGGAGGAGCTCATCCTCTACCACCGTCACGCCGGAACGGTGCTGGACGAGTGGGGGTTGGGGAGCCGCTTCCACCAGACCCGGGGCAACGCCACCCTCTTCGTGGGACCTTCCGGTACGGGGAAGACCATGGCCGCCAGTGTAGTGGCCAACGAGTTGGGACTCGAACTCTTCCGCGTCGACCTGTCCGGGGTGGTGAGCAAGTACATCGGGGAGACGGAGAAGAATCTGGACCGGGTCTTCGACGCTGCCAGTCGCTCCCGGGTCGTCCTCTTCATCGACGAGGCCGATGCCCTCTTCGGGAAACGCTCTGAGGTGAAGGATGCCCACGACCGGTACGCCAACATCGAGGTGAGCTTCCTGCTGCAGAAGATGGAAGAGCACGACGGGATCGCCGTGCTGGCCAGCAACCTGGGGCAGAACATCGACGAAGCCTTCCTCCGTCGGATCCGGGCCGTCATCGAGTTCCCCATGCCCGACGTGGCGCACCGCCTCCGGCTCTGGCAGCGCCTCTCATTGTCCCCCGCGCCCCTCCACGAGGACGTGGACCTGCCCTTCCTGGCCGAGCGCTTCGAGCTCAGCGGGGGTCACATCCGCAACTGCATCCTCTCTGGCGCAGTGCACGCCGCCGCCACCGGGTCACCCATCGGGATGAAGCACCTCCTCAGGGCCGTGGGTCGGGAGTATGCGAAGATGGGACGCCCCATGAGCCGGGCTACCTTCGGCCCCTGGTGGGGCGCTGTCCGCAAGGGGACGTCATGACCACCCGAAATGAAGGAGGGTGAGCCATGCCCCCCCCCGGACCCACCCGCAGCTCGGGCCCTGCTCCCGAGTCCACCCCAGCACCTCCCGTCTCGACTTCCCAGCCTGGCGCGGCTCCGCAGCGCACCCCGGAGCCCGGTTCCCCGGAGGCCCTCATGCAATCGGCCGGAAACGCCGCCGTGGCGGGGCTGGCGGAAGACGGCGGTTTTCGAATCGCTCTGGGGCGGGGAATCCACTTCAGCGCCTCCGACCTCGAAGGCGGGCGGTTCGACTTCGGAGATGACGCACCCCAGCCCGTCCCCGGGCTCCGGCTCCGCAGCTTCGAGTACCGGCGAAGTCGAGGTGGGACCCTCCGGGCAGACGTGCAGGTCCCCATGGTGGAGAACGTGCGGGGCGGGGTCCAGATCCGGGTGGATGGAGAGGGACGACCCTCCTTTCAGGGAACGGTTCAGGCCGGGACCCGCCTCGGGGTCTTCCAGAATCCGCGCCTCACCCTGGGGATCGACGAGGAGGGAGAGGTTTCGGCCACCCTCTCCGTGGCACCCTCCGACCTCACTCCCCGCGCCCTGCGTGGGCGGCTCCAGGTGAGCGGAGAGGGAACCGTCCGCCTGGCCCGGGGCCGGCTTTCAGGATCGGCGGGCTTCGACCTCACCTACCCGGAACTGGGGACGGGCCGTCTGGATCTGGCCTTCACCGAGGAGGGAGAGCTGTCCGGGTCGGGCCATGTGGAGGTAACTCAACCGTACCTGGTGGGCGCCCGCGCTGAACTAGCGGTGGCCGAGGGCAATGTGCGGACTGAGGTCACCATCCCCGCCGCCTCCCTTCGTCCTCCCATCCCGGCGCTGGAGGTGGGAGGGGGGAGCCTTCGCCTGGCCATGGACAACGCGACGCCGTCCGGCGAGCTCCAGGGGGTTCAGCTCCGGTACGCCGGGCTGGGCGAGGCGACGCTGGACGCCCGGATCCGGGACGGGATCTTCACCGGTGGAGGGAGCCTGCGGGTAGAGATCACCCGGGTGGCGGAGGTCTCGGGACGGGTCAGCTATGATCGCCAGGGGCGCCTCACCGGCGAAGTGACCATCCGGTCCCGGGACTTCCCCGAATCCATCCCCGTGCGCTCGGGGAGCCTCACAGCCCGCCTGCTGGCCGATGGGAATGTGGACTTCAGCGGTCAGGTCCGGGTAAGTCTGGGCCCCGTGGGAGAGGGAGACCTGCGGGGCGAGTGGGTGGAGGGGCGGCTGTCCCTGGGAACCACCATCGACCTGGAGATCCCCGGCCTGGAGCGGACCCGCTTCACCCTGGACTACCGGGACGGTGAACTGGAGGGCTCAGGGGAGGCGGCGGTGGATCCGGCTCGCCTGAACGGCATCGGGGGGTCGGCCCGGGTAGAGTACCGGGACCAGCGCTGGGCCGGCGACACGGAGCTGGCCTACGAAGCCGACGACGGCAAACTCCGGGGGCGGGTGCGGATCAATGTCCGCCAGGGAGACGACGGGGCGCTTCACATCTCCGGCGGTGGCGACGTGACGGCGCGCATCGCTCCCAGACTGGAAGGCACCCTGGCGCTGGTGATCCACGAGGATGGAACCATCGATCTCTCCGGTGCCATCACCGTCACCGAGCCTCTGCAGCTCTTCCCCGAGTGGCGTCAGGAGCGTGAGCTGTTCCGGATCTCCAAGAACATCCCCCTCTGGGCCATCCTGGTGGCGGTGATCCGGGTTCGGGGCGGCGTGCGGGCCGGGGTGGGCCCCGGTGTGTTCCGCGACATCCGGGTGGAGGGAGAGTACACGGTGGGCGCCGACGACTCTGAGCCGTCCCTCTCCATCTCAGGGGAGATGTACATCCCTGCCTTCGTGGAGGCCTATGTGGCCTTCGGAGCCGGGCTCGGCGTGAGTGTCGTCCTGGGCTCCCTCACCGGTGGAATCGAGGGGGTGGCCTCGGCGGGGATCTACGGCGCGGTGTCCGTGGTGCCGGTCCTCTCGTACCGTGACGGCGACTACGCCATCGAAGGTACCGCCACCCTGGCCGCCGGGGCCCGGCTCAAGGTGGGACTCAACGCCTGGGCCGAGATTGAGGCCTTTTGGGTCACGGTGTGGGAGCGGACCTGGCGTCTCTCGGAGTGGGTGTGGAACGTCGGTCCCGACCTCGCCCTTCAGGCCCGGATGCAGTACACCTTCGGCAATCCGGAACCGCCGTCCATCGAGTTCAGCACCGAGGACATCGACTCGGAGCGCCT
>SKJY01000253.1 GCA_007121775.1 Gemmatimonadota bacterium | reverse complement strand
TGAAGAAGAGGAGATTGGTGCGGAAGCCGGCATCGGCCCCGCCATGCCCCTTGGTGGCGAGCCCCCGGTAGCTTCCCACCGACAGCCCCAGGCCGTAGGACGCCGTGTCTCCCCCGTTCAGACGGGCCGGCTCGGCCATCTCGGCCCAGAGGGCGGGGTCACCCACCACCGGTGTCTCCATCTCGGCCATCCAGCGCCCCAGGTCCTCCACGGTGGTGAAAAGGCTTGTGGCGCCCTGGTTCGCGTAGCTCAGGACCGCGTTTCGCCATCCGCCGTTACCGGTGGGGGCGTAGGAGTACGCCCGTCCGGGTACGATGCGGGTGTGGTCGGAGTGGACGTGGGTGCGGTGCATCCCCAGGGGGAGGAAGACCCGCTCCCGGAGAAACTCGCCGAAGTCCTGCCCCGACACCCGCTCCACCACCTCCGCCAGGAGGGAGTAGCCCATGTTGGAGTAGAGGTACTCGGACCCGGGTTCGAAGTTGAGTTCGCGCTGCCGCATCATGAGGCCCATGATCTGATCGCGGGTGATGACGTCGTCGATCCGCCATCCGGCCTGGATCAGGAGCTCCCACTGGTCCCGGACCCCGGAGGTGTGCTGGGCAAGCTGTCGCAGGGTCACCGGATGCCCGAGATCCGGCAACTCCGGCAGGTGCCGGTGCACCTCGTCATCCCAGGACAGCGCTCCATCCCGGGCCAGCAGCGCCACGGCGAAGGTGGTGAACTGCTTGGAGACCGAGGCCACATGGAAGGGCGTGGTGGGCGTCACCGGGATCCGGTACTCGAGCTGGGCCGAGCCGTAGCCCTGGCTGTAGATGACCCGCCCGTTCCGGGTCACCGCCACCGCCGCGCCGGGACCCGCCGGATCGCTCCACTCCTGGAAGACTGCGTCGACCGCCTCTACCTGCGCGGCTGTGATGCCGCGGGAGGCGGTCTCAGCGAAGACGGCCTGGGATCCGGTTTCCTGGGAGCCGGTCACGTCCTGAGGGGCGGTCGCCGGCGCCGGGGCTCTCTGGGAGGTGGCGTGGTGGGGGAACACCCCCGTGCCCACCAGTGCCGTCAGGGCCACGACGATGGGGGCGAAGGCTTTGGGGCGGTGTACCCTGGCAAAGGGACGGCGCGTCATAGCTAGCGGGACTCGCCTGACGATGGCCAGGGCGCGTCCGAAGAGGGAAGGGAGGAATCCGGGCTTCATGCTTCGTCTCCTGGGGGCTGTTCGGTGCCGGGCTGCGGGGAGCTTGGAGGGGCCTGGACGTGAGCCAGGGGGTGACCGACCCTGGGAGGGCCGGCGGGAGGCTGACTGGTCAGCCCTAACTCTGGTGACCGGCAAGCCGCCTGCGCAATCCCTCAAGGTAGGCGGCGTGGCGCTGATCGTTTCCCTTCACCGGGTCTGGGGCCCGAACCGCCAGAGGCCAAAGGCGAACCAGCCGATCATGAGGGTGGCGGTGCCCACCAGGACGGGGACGGGACCGAACTGGTAGATGAGGGGAAGGGAGGCGGCGGTGAAGAGCCCTCCTCCCACCACAGGTTCGAAGAGGAGCTGCTTGTAGCCGAAGGCCTCCATGGCTCCGGTTCGGTTCCGGGGATCGGCCATCCGCACCAGGAGGAGGCCCACCACCGTCATCCCCATTCCCTGCCCGAAGTTGGCGAGGCCGTTGGCCACCCAATCCCGGGGGAAGAGGAGGCGAGCCAGCACAACGAAGCCCAGGAGGTTCCAGGCGATTCCGCCGGCCACCAGGACCAGGAGCACGGTCAGGTTCTCGCCAAGGGCGCCCAGTGAGAGCGTCCCCAGCGCCGCCACGATGAGGAGGTCCAGTGAGACGCCGCCGATCCGGTTCATGAGCCCTCGATCCATGAGGCCGGCGAAGCCCCACTTCATCCCGGCCACCTGCACCAGGACTCCTCCGATCATGGCCAGGGGGAAGAGGGGGATGTGCTCCATGAGTTCGGGCCATCCCAGCGGGATGAGGAGGTGCCGCTCCGCCAGCACCAGCCCCTCCAGGATGAGCCAACCGAGGCCGATGGCCACCGCCACGAACCCCAGGTGGACGGAGAGGGGCTCCAGGGCCTGATCGCTCATTTTTATGCCCTCGCCCTCCTCTTCCAGCCGCTCCGGGCTGCTCATGGCCTCCGCTTCCTCATCGGTGGGCTCATCGGGGGGATCCAGGTGGCCCTGTCGAACTGCCCAGTTGATGAGGAGGGTTCCCAGGAGCACACCGGCCACCACCCCCACAGTGGCGAGCCCCAGCGCCAGATCCACGCCGCTTTCGAATCCAAGCTCCCGGAAGGTGTCGCCGAGCCCGGCCGCAGTCCCGTGCCCGCCCTCGAAGCCGATCTCGATGAGGGCACCGGCCATGGGGTCGACGCCGGTCCAGGGGCGGAGGAGGAAGATGACCAGCAGGAGTCCCACCACGTACTGACCCCACGCCAGGGTCTGGCCGTGGACCACCATGGGGCCGGCCTTCTCCCAGATCTCCCGTGGCGGCGAGACGGTCTTACCCAGAAAGAGGGTGGCGAAGACCACGCTGATGAGGAGCCCCGGCATGGAAGACCACACATCCAGGACAGCTTCATTCCAGAGGCCGTGAGGGAGCCGGTCGTCGGGAACGACCCGTCCGAGCCCCTGGGGACCCGCCAGGAGAGCCAGCACACCGGCGATGATTGCGCTGGGGAGGTAGAGGCGCTTCAGGAAGCTGGAGCTGCGCCGGATCCACTTCCCCAGGAGGATCAACCCGGCGATGAGGAGAACCGCGTAGAGGACGGAATCGGTGGGCATGGTGCAGCGGGGCTCGAGGAGAGGCCTTTCCTGAGCCTGTCAGGTCCTGACGGGGTAGGCAAGGAGAGCGGATTTCGGGTGGGGAACCGGACCTGTCTGTGGGAGGCGCCGGAACCGCTGGATGTCCACATGCGTAAAAACTTTATGTGACAATGTTTTAGCAATTCCTGACCCGCTCCCGCCAGCCTCATCATCTCACGTCCTTTCGCATAAGGAGCTTCATGAATCGGTCGGCCTGGATCATCCTCGGCGTTGTTCTCATCGCGGCGGCAGCCGGTGCCTTCTTCCTGGAGGGCATCTCCTATGCGACGGAAGAGACAGTCCTGGATGTGGGCCCGGTGGAGGTGACGGCCGAGGATGAAGAGGAGGTGGGTCTGCCGATCTGGGTCTCCCTGGTCCTCGGTGGTGGGGGCCTGGCGGCGCTCCTCGTGGGCTTCACCCGGTCCTCGGAGTCTCGTTAGGGTTTCGGGCTGAAGGCGGATCTTCGGGATGTTCAAAGCTACGCTGGGCACATGGGCCATGAGAATGTCCAGATGAGCCGGGATTCCGGCTCCGAGCCGGCGGGTCTCCCGGTGTTCGGAGGGGTGGACGGCTGCCGGGGCGGGTGGTTCGTGGCCTGGACGGTTGCCGGCGGGGAAGGGGGTGCGGCCGCCGAAAACGCCGGAGGTACGGACGGGGCCGTCACCCCTGAGGGGGTGCGGTGGCGCACGGGGCTCTTCCCCCACTTCGCCCTGCTCGTCCAGGCGGTTCTGAACGGGTCACCGCCTGAAACCCTTCGGCTCCTGGTGGACATGCCCATCGGTCTTCCGTCCGGTTCCGCTCCCCGCCGATGCGATGTGGATGCGAGGCGGCTCCTGGGTCCGGGTCGGGGCTCCAGCGTCTTTCCGGCTCCGCCGCGGGCGGTGCTGGAGGCAGGGTCGTGGGAGGAAGGGCTGTCCCTGGCTCGGGCCTCATCGGGCCGGGGGATCTCCCTTCAGGCCTGGCATCTGGTCCCGAAGATCCGCGAAGTGGATGACCTTCTCCGGGCCGAGCGTTGCTGGGTGGGTCGGATCCGGGAGGCGCACCCGGAACTCCTCTTCCGCGGGTTGGCGATGGGCGGTGCCAGGGCGGAGGGCGAACCTCCTCCCGATCTTCCCCCGAAGCGGACCCGGGAGGGGTTCGAGGCACGCCT
>SKJY01000346.1 GCA_007121775.1 Gemmatimonadota bacterium | reverse complement strand
GGATCATCGTCGGCGGCGTAGGCGCCGCTGATCCAGGGGAAGATGAGCTGGCCCACCGCCTCCCGGAGACTGAGGGAAGCCAGGGTCTCCTCGACCCAGCGGTCTCCGCCGGCGTCGGGCTCCGGGAGGAGGAGCGCCGCCTCCCCAGGGGCCGGGGGCGCGGGAGGGGAAGGGATGGGCTCCGGCGCTCCGCACGCCGCCAGCGCCGTACCGGCTGCAAAGACAAGCGCCGCGCCGAGACCCATCGCTCTGCCGGCGCCCCGGTCCCGCCCGAAGCCGCCCCGGTCCCGCCCGCACCTGTGCCGAAGCCGCCCGCGCCCACCCCGATCCGGCCCGGCCCCAACCCGCTTCCCCACCGACCGAGCCAGCTCCCGCACCGACCCGGCCATCACCGGCACACCTCCGCACCGGGCAACGCAGGCGATGACGCACCGTAGGATGCGCCCCCACCGGCCACCGCGGCCCGGGCAGCTGCGGCCCCCAGGGGGATCCCATCGCCGATGGCGGCGTGGGGCGGGATCCGGGTCGGTGTGCGCCCCAGGATGGGGACCTCCCCGAAGAGGGACGCCGCCGCAGCGGCCTGGCTCCACTCCGACCCACTCCACGCCAGGAGGTAGGCCCGAACTCCGGGAAACTCCCTTAGGAGGTATGGATTTCCGAAGGAGACCACCACGTGGGAGATCCCTTCCCGCGCCAGCGCCTGCACGAACTCCACGAACTCGTCTGGTACAGCCACGCTCCCAGCGTAGGAAACCGCTACCACGTGGAGGGAGACCACCACCAGGTCGCGGCCCCGGGCCTCGGCCAGGAGCCGGGCGTACTCCTCGGCGGTGGTGTCCCGCCCAACGGTACGGGTCTCGAGCCGGGAGTAGGTGCGCCGGAGCCGAGCGTCGAAGCTCCGCCCCCCCATGAGATCGTTGTTCCGTCGGTACGTCACCGACATGACCCGGGCGCCGGGGGAGCCCCGCAGGGGGAGCACGCCCCCTTCGTTCCGGAGCAGGGTCAGGGAGCGCTCGGCGATCTCCCGGGCCACCTGGGTGTGGGCCGGGATCCCCACCACCCGGTGGACCTCTTCCAGATCCACGGTGCGACGCTCGTGGAGCCCCATGGCCGCCTTGGCGGAGAGGATCCGGCGGACGGAGGCGTCGATACGGGATTCGGGGATCCGACCGGACAGCACCGCCTGCGTCACCGCCCGGATGGCCTCGTCCGGATTCGGGGGCATGAGAAGCACGTCGGCGCCGGCCTCAACGGCCCGCACCGAGGCTTCGCCCCTGCCGAAGAGCCGATCGATGGCGTTCATGTCCATGGCGTCGGTGAAGACGAGCCCCCCGAACCCCCAGGTCTCCCGGAGGAGGCCAGTGAGGACTCGGGGTGAGAGGGTGGCCGGCAGCGACGGCTCCCCGGTGAGCTCGGGGATTGCGATATGGGCCGTCATGATGGCACCCATCCCCGCTTCCACCGCCTGACGGAAGGGGGGAAGCTCCACCGCCTCCAGTCGTGCCCGGTCCGTGCGGATCACCGGAAGGGCCAGGTGGGAGTCGGTCTCCGTGTCTCCGTGGCCGGGGAAGTGCTTACCCGTGGCGATGGCGCCGTGCTCCTGCATCCCCCGGATGAAGCAGACGCCCAGATCTCCCACCCGCTGCGGATCTTCCCCGAAAGAGCGGGTGTTGATGATGGGGTTGTCCGGGTTCGAATTCACATCCAGCACCGGAGCGAAGGGAACGTGGATCCCCACTGCCCGGGCCTCCATGGCGGTGATCCGCCCCATCTCGTAGGCCAGGAAGGGGTCATCGGCGGCGCCCACCGCCATGAGAGCCGGAAAGTTGGTGGCGCCGCCGAGATCGTGGAGCCCCGGGAGGTGCACGGCCCCCCGCATGCGGAACCCTGCACCGGTCTCCAGATCCGCCGCCACCAGCAGGGGGAGGCGGGAACGCCGCTGCAGGGTGTTGAGCTTGGTGGCCACATCCAGGGGTGTCCCCACCGAGATGATGACGCCACCGATCTCGTCCCGGTCAATGAGACGATGGATCCGCTCCAGCGAGGGCGACCCCTCCGGCGAGAAGTCCCCCATGACCCAAGGCATGATCATCTGCCCCACCTTCTGCCGCAGGGTGAGCCCCGCCAGGGTCGACTCGACCCAACTTTCCGGGTCTACCGCCCACCCAACCGCGTGGGCCGGCGACCCGTCCGGGTTTGTCGTCCGGTGTTCCGGGTCTACCGCACGACTCTCCGGCCCTGCCGTGTACCCGGGCTGGGACGCGCCGGCGGAAGCGGTGGGGGCCGGAAGGACCAGAAGGAGGGCCAGAAGCGGGACGAGCAGGAAGTATACGCGCACAGCAGGACGGGCTGAGGGAGAGGAGCAGCAGGGGTGGTTGACCCGTGAACCCAGGGCCCACGACCTTCGAGCCAAGGTCGAACCTCGCCTGCGTTCAGGGCAAGCGGCTCACGCCAGGGACTGCCCGGGACACCGCCTTGAAGCACACCACGGATCAGACAGGGACCGGAAACTCCGGACACGAAGCCAACCTAGGGAGTCGAACATGCCGCCACAATGCCGCCCCTCCCCCCTCCCATCCCACCGGCGGATCGTTGGCACCGGGACAAGGGTCAGCCGCCTGGGGATGCCCATACTGGCTGCCACCCTCCTGGCCTGCGCTCCGGAGGCCCCAGGGGCCGAGTCGGGGCTCACAGCCACGGCTGACGCGCCCCAGGTCCGCCCGGGAATCGAGGTCATTCTCTCCGACTCCCTCCACCTGGTGGCAGACCGTCGGGTCGGGCTGGTGACGAATCACACGGGAATCGATGCCCAGGGGGTGTCTTCCATCGATCGGCTCCATGGGCACCCGGAGGTGGAGCTGGTGGCCCTCTTCTCGCCGGAGCATGGGATCCGGGGCACCGCAGAGGCCGGGGAGCTGGTGGATCACACGGTGGACGAGGCAACCGGGCTCCCGGTCCACTCCCTCTACGGGGAGACCCGCAAGCCCACACCGGAGATGCTCCAGGGGGTAGAGGTCCTTCTCTTCGATATACAGGACATCGGGACCCGGTACTACACCTACATCTACACCATGGGGCTCGCCATGGAGGCGGCGGGAGAGGCGGGGATCCCCCTGGTGGTGTTGGACCGCCCGAATCCCGTGGCAGGCAACCTGGTGCAGGGGAATGTGCTGGACCCGGCCTTCGCCTCCTTCGTGGGGCTCTACCCCATCCCCAAGCGGCACGGCATGACCCCGGCAGAGCTGGCCCGCCTCTACCGGGACGCCTTCGGGGTGGAGGTGGAGCTCCATATCGCTCCCCTGGAGGGGTGGAGTCGGGATATGCTCTTCCCCGATACCGGGCTCCCCTGGCTCCCGCCCTCGCCCAACATGCCGGACCTGGAGAGCGCCCTACACTACCCCGGGACCTGTCTCTTCGAGGGGACGAACCTGTCGGTGGGGCGCGGGACGCCCAGGGCTTTCCAGCAGGTGGGAGCCCCCTGGATCGACGGCGAGGAGCTGGCCCGCCGCATGACGGCCCGGGAACTCCCGGGCGTGGTCTTCGAGGCGGTCCGCTTCACCCCCCGGAATCCGGGGGACGGCAAGTTCGACGACGAGGAGGTGGGGGGGGTGCGCCTCCGGGTCACCGACCCGGAACGCTACGACCCGGCTCGGACGGGGGTGGCGCTGGTAGTTGAAGCCCGAGACCTCTCCGGAGAGCGGTGGGGATGGCGCAGCTCCCACTTCGACCGCCTGGCGGGAACGGACGCCCTGCGGCTGGGCATCGAAGCCGGGATGGACGAGGCTGAGCTGACGCGGTCATGGGAAGAAGAGCTGGAGAGCTTCCTCCCCCTCCGGGCCGCCGCCCTCCTCTACTGAGCCCTCAGGCACGCCGGATACCGGGAAGTCCGGTGCACCGATCCGTCAAAGCTCAGACGAGTCGGTGTTGAGCCCTCAGGCGCGCCGGGCCGATCAGACCAGCGC
>SKJY01000175.1 GCA_007121775.1 Gemmatimonadota bacterium | reverse complement strand
TCCTTCGTGCCGGTGGGAATCGGGACGAGGCCCACGCCGCGCTCCTGGAAGACGATCCGGGGCGAATCCTCGCCGACGAGGACGGGCTCCGCTGGGGCGATCGGCGCATCCCCACGGCGGAGCTGGCCCGGCTTCGGGCCGAGGGAGTGGGCGGGTTCGGCTCCTGCTCCCTCCGGGAACCGGTAGATGAACTGAAGGCGCTCCTGGACCGCTCGATCCTGACGGGGTCGGGGGGATCCGACTGAGCCTCTTTGCAGCGTGACGTTGCGGACCGACTGCCCGTAGCGACCCGACCATTCAATCGACGCGAACCCCTGAACCCCTCCCCCGACACCACGGAGACCTGACCCTGTGAGCGCTTCCGCACCCATTCATCCCCACGCCCCCATCGATGAGACCCACGACCCCGAGCGCCGCTCCTGGGTGGAGTCAGCCAACGCTCCGGATTCGGACTTCCCCATCCAGAACCTCCCCTTCGGCGTCTTCCGGCGATCGGGCGGAGACGGCTGGCCCCGAGTGGGCATCGCCATCGGCGACCGGATCCTCGACGTAACGGCAGCGCTGGACGAGGATCTCCTGGAGGGGACGGCGGCGGAGGCGTGCGACGCGCCCTCCATGAACCCGCTTCTGGCCCTCGCTCCCGAGGACTGGCGGGGTCTTAGGCGGCAGGTTTCGGCCCTCCTGGACCGGGATGGATCGGCGGTGCCCAGTGAGGCAGTGCAGGAGCGGATCACCGTGCCCATGGCGGAGTGCGAGCTCCTCCTGCCGCTGGAGGTGGGGGACTTTACCGACTTCTACGCCTCCATCCACCATGCCACCAACGTCGGGAGCATGTTCCGCCCCGACAATCCCCTCCTCCCCAACTACCGGTGGATCCCCATCGGCTATCACGGGCGGGCCTCTTCGGTGGTGGTGAGCGGGTCGCCGGTGCGGCGGCCATCCGGGCAGCGAAAGCCTGAGGAGGAAGGCGGCTCACCCTCGTTCGGACCATCCCGACTCCTGGACTACGAGTTGGAGGTAGGGATCGTGGTAGGCGGTGGGAATGTGCTCGGCACCTCCATCCCCCTGGCGGACGCGGAGCGGCACATCTTCGGCCTCTGCCTCCTGAACGATTGGTCGGCCCGGGATCTGCAGGCGTGGGAGTATCAGCCGCTGGGGCCCTTCCTGGCCAAGAGCTTCGCCTCGACCATCTCGCCCTGGATCATCACCCGGGATGCGCTGGCCCCCTTCCGGATCCCGGCCTTCACCCGGCCTGAGGGCGACCCGGAGCCCCTTCCCCACCTGCTGGATGAGGCGGACCGCGCCGCCGGGGGATTCGACCTCACCCTCGAGGTGCACCTCCGGACCCCTGCCATGGAAGAGGCGGGGGGAGGACCCTTCGTGGTGAGTCGTGGAAGCTTCCGGGACATGTACTGGACCCCGGCCCAGATGGTGGCGCACCACGCCTCCAACGGCTGCAACCTGCGCCCCGGCGATCTGTTGGGGAGCGGAACCGTGAGCGGCGCCGCGCCTGGCTCCCGGGGGTGTCTCCTGGAGCGGACCTGGCGTGGGACGGAGCCTCTGGACCTTCCAGGCGGCGAGACACGGAAATTCCTCCAGGACGGGGATGAGGTCATCCTCCGGGGGTGGTGCCGGCGAGAAGGCCGGGTCGCCATTGGATTTGGAAGCTGCGCCGGGGTGGTGACGCCGGCGGAGTAGCGATTCGTCACGCTTGAGGGCCGACTGACCGCAGAGGGGGCGGAACGGGCATAACTGGAATCGGTCCCCCAGCCCGCGAGCCGCCCTCCCATCTCCGCGGTTCGGATGGACACCACCGGGCGCCTGCTCCTGATCTGGAGTGCCGAACCGGAGGCGGCGTTCGAGGCATGGCTCCTGGGCGCCGATGGCGGGCTCATCTCCTCTTTCAGCCTACCGGTTGGCGTGACGGTACTCGGGTTCGAGGGCGAGGATCTCTGGCTTCTCGAAGTCGATGAGTTGGACATCCCCTTCGTGGTCCGGATGCGGCTTGAGGGAGCGTAGAGTGGGCGGGATGCCTTGGGATGGATGGGCAGTCTGACCTTGGGCCGCGGTTTAAGCGGGGTTTGGGCGACGGTTCAGTCTGACTTCCGGCCGCGGCTCAGGCAAACCTCAGGCCGAGGCTCAGGCTGACCTTCGGTCGCGGCTTAGTCTGACCTCCGAGCGCAGGTCAGACTGACCTCAGGCCGAGGATGAAACGTGTCTCTTAGCCTCGACCCCGCTGTCCCATCCAGCTATGGACGGATTTTGGGTCTCGCGATTGGGGCGGGTCGGGACAGGGTCGCGAATCGCCCGAGGAGCCCCCTCCTCTTCCCCAGAAGCGCTTGAGGGCCGGCGATTCCCCTTCGAGCGTGCCGCACCCCCCGCCTCGTGGATCCAGGAGCCTCCTGCGAGGTCGCTGAACCCCCTGATTAGATTTCATAGGTACTTATGAGTGAATCAGATAGGGGGCGTCATGGTGCGAGTTGCGGAAGGGTTTCGGGGCGGTGGATGGGGGGAGTGGGAAGGGGGTGTAGCGGGGGTGGCCGGGTCGGCGGGGGTGCCCGGCAAGGTGGGTCTACAGGTGCGGGAACGAGGTGTGGCGTACCCAGAGTTCACGGTGGACGTCACGCACGACCCTGACCTCACCCCCGAATCCGAATCTGGGCCTGACCCCGACCTGGCCCTCACCCCCGACCTGGAAACCATCTTCGGCGATCCCGAATCCCAGGACACCGAAACCCTGGGCGAGTCCATCGTGACTCTCTCGGCCCACCTCCACGCCGGAAACCACCGGCTCCTGGTCATGGTGGCCGAGTTCGATCGCCGCGGTGGGTGGAAGCCCGCCGGTCACCGCAGCTGCGCCCACTGGCTCGCATTCCGTACCGGGATCTCGCTGGGTCCGGCCCGGGAGCGAGTGCGGGCCGCGCGGGCGCTTGAGAATCTCCCCCTCACCTCCGAGGCCATGTCCCGTGGCGAGCTCTCCTTCTCAAAGGTCCGGGCCCTCAGCCGGGTAGCCGATGACCTGGCTACCCCCGAAGAGGAAGAGACCCTGGTGGAGTTCGCCCGCCAGTGCACTGCCGCCCAACTTGAGACGCTGGTGCGGGGGTGGAAGAAGCTCTGCCGGAAGGACGAGATCGACCTGGAACGGGAACGCCACCGGAGTCGGTTCTTCTCCGTCTCCCCCGACGAAGACGGGATGTACCTGGTCCGGGGCCGGCTGGACCCGGAGGTCGGAGCGCTCCTCATGCGGGCTCTGGAAGCAGCGGGAGATGCCCTCTTCCGTTCGGAGCGGGATTGGGCGCCGGAGGGTGCGGCCATGGGGCCGGCGATTCGGGAGATCACGCCCCGGCAGCGGCGGGCGGATGGGATGGGGCTCCTGGTAGAGCAGGCGCTCCGGGTGGGGTTTGGCGGACTTCTGGATGGCGGTGCGGAGGACGCGGATGACGGGGAGGCGTCCGAGCGGGGCACCGTGGATATCCCCCGGAGGGTGACGGCCTGTGCCGAAAACGTTCCCGCGGAGACTTCCACGGAGAGGGTGGCCGGGGGAGCGTTCCAAGGGGGTGAGGCCGGGCCCGAAAACGCTTCCGCGGAAAGCTGCGACCAGACCGCAACCTCCGCAGCGGCGGAATTCGCCACTTCCTCGGATGCGCCCGAACACTCGGGCACCACTCGTGGGCGGGGCGGCTGCTGCGAAGGCTCCGTGGCATCCCAAAAGCACACCGCCCCCCTCTCCGGCACCCGCGCCGAGCGCTACCAGGTCGTACTCCATACGGATGTGGCTACGCTCCGGACCGGCGGTGGGGAGGATGCTGGCTGCAATGGGGACCACGCGGTCACCAACGGCTCCCGCCCCAACGGCACCCGCCCCACCGACGCCCCCTCCCACACCCACTTCCTGGAGCACGCTCCCGGCCGCTCGCACCTCGCGGACGGCACCCGAGTTTCCGCGGAGACGTCCCGGCGACTCTGCTG
>SKJY01000229.1 GCA_007121775.1 Gemmatimonadota bacterium | reverse complement strand
CGATAGTCGCGACTGACAGCGCCTCGATCTCCAGGCGCCAGGAGGTCCGCCAGCACCATGGCCATGACCTGGGCGCTCTCCTCCATATCGGTGACGGAGATCCATTCGTCCGGCTGATGGGCCAGGTCCAGGATTCCCGGCCCGTAGGCGATGCAGTTCTCCACACCGCCAATCCCCACCACGTGCTTCTGGTCATAGGTGCCGGGCGACACCACGTACCGGGCGGGGCGGCCGAACACTGCGTCGATGGCCCGTGCCGTTGCCTGCACCACCGGCGCCTCCCGGCTCGTCATGGCCGGCTCCACCTGGAAGAGGTCCCGGATGCCGTAGTCGAAGCCGGGGTGGGTGCGGCGCAGCTCCTCCAGGATCTCCACCACCTCGCCCCGCACCAGGTCGAGCCCCTCCTCAAGCAGAAAGCGGCGGTCCAGGATCAGTCGGCATCGGTCAGCCACGCAGGGAGTCGGGAGGCCGGTGTAGGACTCATCCAGTTCGGGCTGCCCGCCATGGATGGAATTCAGGTTGAGGGTTGAGCGGCGGGCTGCCTCGGGGATCACCGGCATGGCAGTGGTCCGGGCCTCCAGTCGAGGGAGAAGGGTCCGCTCAAGTTCGTCCAGCACCCTCCCCATGTGTCGGATGGCGCTGTCGCCCAGGAAGGGCATGGAGCCGTGGGCCATGACCCCCCGCGTCTCGATCTCGGCCCACCAGACCCCCCGGTGCCCCAAGCAGATCCGGTCCTTGTGGAGGGGCTCAGGGATGATGACGTGCTGAACCCGCTCCGGGTGGAAGAACCCCTCCCGGGCCAGGAAGGCGGCTCCGGCGAAGCCTCCGGATTCCTCGTCGGCCACCGACGAGATCTCCACCGCTCCCCGGAAGTCCGGGGCGACCGCCAGGAAGGCTTCCGCTGCGATGATGCTGGTGGCGAGGCCACCCTTCATGTCGCAGCTCCCCCGGCCGTAGATGCGGTCCCCGTCCCGCTCACCACCGAATGGATCTCGGGTCCAGCCCTGACCCACCTCCACCACGTCATGGTGGCTGTTGAAGTGGACGCACTCCCCGGTCTCCGACCCCTCCCGGCGGGCTACCAGGTTCCACCGGGGGTAGGCATCGCTATCGCCGGGAGCACCGCGGGCCCGCACCTGCTGGATGCGGAACCCCTGGGACTCCAGGCGATCCGCCACCAGATCGCAGAACTCCCGGTAGTGGAGCCCGGGGGGGTTCAGGGTGGGGATGCGGATCATCTCCTGCAGGAGCGAGACGAGCTCTTCGCGGCGGGCACTCACCTCCTCCGCCAGGCGCGCTTGGATGGCCGTCATGGAGATCCCGGTTGGGGTTGGTGTCACAATTTTGTCGACAATCTACAATCCACCTTGACCCTGCGCGCCCCCTGGGGTAGAACCAGGTAGTCCCGCCCTCTCCCTTCTTCTGTACAGGAAGCCGGTATGCCCCGAGCCCCCCGCGCCCCTTGGATCTCCCCGCTGCTCCTGGTCATCCCGCTGCTGGTTGCGGCCCCGCTTCCCTGGGCGGTACCGGTCGTCCCGATTCCCGCCGCCCCCACCCCATCTGCCCCCGCTCCCGCCGCCCCCACTCCGGTCGTCCTCACCCCGGTCGCCGCCGACACGGCCCGGGGGGTGGTCTTCCAGGATCTCAACGGGAATGGTGTGCGGGACCCGGGGGAGCCGGGGGTCCCGGGTGTTCTCGTGAGCAACCAGGACCAGGTGGTGCGGACCGATGGGGAGGGGCGCTTCGCACTCCCGGTGGAGCCCGGGCAGGTGGTGTACGTCCACAAGCCCGCCGACCACCACCTTCCCCTCTCCCCGGCCGGCACGCCCCGGTTCAGCTACATCCATGAGCCTGAAGGGTCGCCGGACCTCCGTTTCGGAGGGGTGGAGCCCAGCGGACCCCTCCCCGCCTCCCTGGACTTCCCCCTGATCCCCGGCGAGCGGGCCCAGTCCTTCACTGTGGCGGTATACGGTGATCCCCAGCCCCGGGACCGGCGGGAGCTGGACTTCATCCGGGACGACGCCGTGGCCAGGATCGCCTCCACCGGGGCCGATTTCGCCATGGTCCTGGGAGATGTCATGTACGACGACCTCTCCCTCCTGCCGGACTACCTGGGGCTGACCGGCGCCATGGGGATGCCCGTGTGGCACGTGGTGGGGAACCACGACCTAGACTTCGACGCCGGGGACAATCGCCACGCTCGGGACACCTTCCGGAGCGTATTCGGGGCGAACCGGTACAGCTTCGAACACGGTGATGTGCTCTTCCTGGTGCTGGACAACGTGGACTATCAGGGGCTCGGAGAGAACGGCCGGCCCCGCTACCGGGGCTACCTGGGGGAAGATCAGCTCCGTTGGATTGGAAACGTCCTGGCCCAGGTGCCCCCGGACCGGCTGGTGGTCCTGGCCACCCACATCCCCCTCTGGGCCTGGGGCGGCGAGACGGAGAATGTGAATACGGCGGATCGGGAAGAGCTCCTGGAACTCCTCGGCGACCGTCCGGCACTGGTGGTCACCGGCCACCTCCACATGACCTACCATCACTGGCTCGAGCGGCCCCGGGGCGAGCCCGTGCATCACCTGGTCACGGCGACCCTATCCGGGACCTGGTGGAGCGGCCCCGAGGACCATCGGGGGATCCCGGTCACCATGCAGCGGGACGGGAACCCCAACGGCTTCCACCTCATCACCTTCCAGGGGACGGACTATGTGGAGCGCTACCAGGGCCTCGGGCTTCCATCGGAGCATCAACTCCAGGTGGAGTTCCCCTGGGGACGGGTCGCAGCCGGGGAGCTGGAGGGGGAAGACGTGGTGGTGAACGTCTTCTCCGGGGGAGAGCGCCACCGGGTCCAACTCCAGGTCGGTGCCGGACCGTGGATCGACATGGAGAACTTCACCGGGCCGTCCCCAGCCTTCGAAGCCCTCCTTACGCGCGCGCCCGACACCTTCGGAGCCAACATCCGTGCGATCCCCACCAATCACCTCTGGCGGGCGCCCGTCCCTGAGGCTCTCCGCCAGCCCGGTGTCCATCGAATCCGGGTCCGAGCGGTGGATGCCTACGGCCGGAGCCATGCCGGCGAGTCGGTGGTGGAGGTGACCCCGTGAGGTGGCGTCGGGTGACTCTGGCGGCAGTTCTCCTGGGCTTGTGGGCGGTGGCCGGATGCGGGAGTGGGGAGCCGGCACCGCCCACCCCCCACAACGTCATCGTCTTCGTGGCGGATGGGATTGGCTTCAACACCCTGGACGCGGCGAGCCTCTGGGAGCAGGGGGTCAGCCGGTACCGGATTGCCGGTGAGCCGGGAGAGGTCCGGTTGCTGGACCAGGGGGCACCGGCGGCCTGGTCGTTCCAGGAGTTCCCGGTTCGACTGGCTATGAGTACCCACACGGCTGTGGGGAGCTACGATCCGGAGGTGGAGTGGTCGGACTTCCGGGCCACCGTGGGGGAGGAGGGGGTGCCTGAGACGGTGACCGGCTCCGCCGCCGGCGGTACCGCCATCTCCACCGGGGTGAAGACCATCGACCCGGCCCTGGGCCTGGACCCGGACGGAGGTCGCCTGGTCCACCTCCTGGAGTGGGCCCAGGGGATGGGGAAGGCCGGGGGTGTGGTGACGAATGTGCCCTTCAATCACGCCACCCCCGCCGCCTTCGTGGCCCACAACGCCAGCCGGAACAATTACCACGAGATCGCCAGGGAGATGCTCCTGGAGGTGCAGCCCAACGTGGTGATGGGGACGGGCCACCCCTTCTTCGACGACGACTCCCGTCGCCTGGATTCTCCCCGATTCTTTTGGCTCCCGGAGGATCTGTGGGAAGATGTGGTAGAGGGTCGGACTCCGTACACCCTGGTGGAGGAGCGGGAGGGGTTTACCGCGCTGGCGGCGGGGCCCACCCCCTCCCATGTGCTGGGGCTGGCCCGGGCCTTCAACGCCACCACCTTCAACCGGGAGCCCACGCCGCTGCGTCGCTCCTTCCGGGAAGGGCCTCCCGG
>SKJY01000095.1 GCA_007121775.1 Gemmatimonadota bacterium | reverse complement strand
CAGTGGTACCGCCACAGGAGCATCCTCCCACAACAGCATCCATGAACAAGCCCCAGCCTCCCCATTCAGCCCCTCAGCCACCCCGCTGCACTGAATTTGGAGAAGATCCAAAAATAGAATCCAGATTCTATTTTTGGGGAGGATCCCGCCGGAATCCTCAAGCCTCCCCCACGCCTTTTCGGGTCGTTTGGATCCCGGTTGTTCGAACCGACCCTTCCGCTCGGCCTTGAGGGCCTTGTGGGCCATCCCCTCGCGCCTGTTCGTGCACGGTGTTGGTCGGGCAAGCCCGGCCTCAGTGGTACTGCCACAGGAGCATCCCCCCACAACAGCATCCACGAACAAGCCCCAGCCTCCTCATTCGGCCCCTCAGCGGCCCCGCTGCACCGAGTTTGGAGAAGAGCCGGAAGAGGCAAACAGGAGGAGGCCAACAGGAAGGGGCAGGGAGGACCACTCCACCGCCTACCTGCCTTCCTCCATCTCCACCTCCACCCACCCTGCCCTCACCGCCGACTCGCCCTCGCCGGCTCCGCCGGGTTCCGTCCAGGCAAGGAGGATCCGACCGGACTCGGATGCGGCCATCCGCGGAAACCCGGAGGCACGGGCCCCACTGGTGCCCGCCAATTCCGCGATGGGGGCGAGTCGACCGTCAGGCCACACCCGCCGGGCCAGGAGCGTGGCATCGTCGGCGCCAGCCTCAAGCCAGACCACCAGGGCCCCCTGGTCGGGAAGCATGACCACATCCACCCGGCCCAAGGGGGCCCCGTCATCCACCTGCACAGCGTCACCCCAGGTGGCGCCGGCGTCGCTGGAGAAGGCCACGCGTACCCTCGGGATCTCCTCTGCGCCGGTGAACCAGGCGGTGACCACCTCCATCCCCCGAGCGGCTACGGCCGGGCCGTTGACCGGGCAGGCGGCGATGTTCCATCCATCGGCATGGACAGGGGAAGGAGCCTCCCATCGACCATCCACCTGCCGGACTGCGTGGATATCCCTAATCTCGTCGGCACTCCGACCCCGATAGACTACCACCACACCTTCGTCGGTAAGGGCCGCGCCGGTCTGGCAGCACTCGCAGATCCTGGCATCCAGAACATCCAGATCCCTGGTGGCGCCGTCCCACTCAACGAGGCCGGCTCGCAGGGTCATGGGGCCCCCGCCAGGCATCTCCCGACCATCGAGCCAGACGGCTCCGAACCCGTCGGCCTGGGGGAAGAAGGAGAGAAAACCGTGCTCGGCCTGTACTCCGTCGCTGTGCAGGATCCTGGGCTCAGACCAGGAGGCACCTCCGTCGGTGGAGGTGCTCACCACCACATCATAGTCGAAGGTTCCGTCCCCGCTCCGGGCCAGCCAATGGGCGGCCATCCGCCCCTCACCACCGTAGGCGATGGAGGGGAAGTCGGCCCAGTTCACGAAGAAGTCGTCGGAGGCGGCGAGGGTACGGGGCTCAGACCAGTTTCCCTCCCGGTCCAGGGCAGCCCACCGGACTGCGAACTCCTCCATCCCTCCGGCTCCCACCTCCCCAGTGGGCTCGGTCCAACTCACCAGGAATCCGTCCGACGTCCCCGCCACAAAGGGCATACCTGCTCCTGCTGAGGCAGGGAGGGGAGCGGTCAGGGAGAGGAGTGCAACCCCGGCGGCCTCGTCGGTCCTGTCTACACACCCGCCGAGCGCCAGGATGATGAAGAGACCGGGGATCGTCCTCGCTGCTCTCCCCATCAACCCGGGTCTCACCCGTCATCCTCCCCACCCCTCGAGGCGTCCAGGACCCGGCTGAGAAGCTCATCCAGCCGGTCCAGTCGCTCCGATTCATGGCGGATCTCAAGGAGGGACTGCTGCCAGAGGGGGTCGATGCGGATCCGGGCTGCGAGTTGGAAGGAGACCTCTTCCGCCGGGTCCGGTCCGGCGTCGGGGCGTGGCACCGAATCGGGGGTACCGTTCCGGCTTTCGCCGGCGAAGCCCTCTTCATCACCGGCGAGTCCCTTGGCATCACCGGTGGAGTCTTCCCCGCGGGCCGGGACCTCCGCGGTGCCCTCCACTCCATCCTGATCCTCTTCCTCCTGGATCCGCTCCACGATGGCCTCGAAAAGCGTGAGGGTACGCTGCCGGCGGGGCATGAGCTGCTCTACCCCCTCTCCCTCATCGTGGAAGGGCTCCACCAGCGCCTCGTAGTAGAGGGTGTCGGATTCGATGCCGTCCACGATGCGGAATCGCGGACCCCCCGTGGCTACCAGGAGGGAGCGACCGTCGGGGAGGATCTGGAACTCCCCGATCTCGGCGATGGTCCCGACCCGGTCCGGCTCCATACCGAAGGGGCCCATCCGGTCCGGGTCGTGGTAGACGAGTCCGAACTTCCGGTCGTATTCCAAGCACCGGGCCACCATCTGCCGGTAGCGGGGCTCGAAGATGTGTAGCGGCATGGCTGCCCCGGGGAAGAGAACCACCGGTAGAGGGAAGAGCGGCAGGCGCCGTCTGGGCTCCGTCATGTCATCGGTCATCTCACCACCCCCGGGTTCCGGGACCACCCTTGAACGGGCCCTTGATCCATGAGTTGATCCAGCCGCCGTAGAACGAGCCTTCCTGGGCCTGCACCTGCTCTCCATCCACGAAGCATGCGTCCACCTTCCCAGCGTAAAAGGATACGTGGTCTCGGATCCGCGGGTCACGGGGTTCCGGGTAGGCCCAGCACACGTCCGGGATTAGTCCCTCGGGCGTTCGGAGAGACCAGTAACGGGCCTGCCCCTTCCATTCGCAGAGGGTGCGGGTCCGGCTGGGGACGAGGCGGTTCCAGTCCACGGACTCCGGAGGGAGATAGTAGGTGGGTGGGTGGCTCGTTTCCAATATCCGGTACCCGGCGCTGGTCTTGGCCAGGACCTCACCGCCATGCTCCACTCGGAGCGAGAGGGCATTGGCCTCGATGCGTGGGGGGCGCGGATAGTCCCACACCGACTCGGGGGTGGGGCGGGCGGAAGAGGGTGGTGCCATGATCCGGACTCCAGGGTGTGGGGAAGGGATCCAGGGTACTGCACCCCCGAGGCAGCGGCAGGGTCCGCCCCCGCACACCGTTCCGCGATCCTGTCCCCATGACGGCGGCCCTGCTCGGCGATAGATTCCCGGTTCGGGATCGTTCCGGAGTCCACAACCCGGTGGGAGCGACCCCCTCAATCCGCTCTTCTTTCCTCCACCCAGCGATAGACCATGGCCGGACCCCAGTTCATCTACGTCATGAAGGACCTCCGCAAGGTCGTGCCCCCGAAGAAGGAGATCCTGAAGGGGATCTGGCTCTCCTTCTACCCCGGCGCGAAGATCGGGGTGGTGGGGGCCAACGGCTCAGGGAAGAGCACACTGCTCCGCATCATGGCCGGTGTGGATAAGGAGTTCCAGGGCGAGGCGTGGGCCGCCAAAGGGACGAAGGTGGGCTACCTCCCCCAGGAGCCCGAGCTGGACCCCACCCTGGACGTGAAGGGGAATGTGGAGCTGGGGGTGAAGGAGACTCGTGATCTCCTGCGCCGCTTCGAGGAGGTGAACGCCGCCTTCGCCGAGATCTCCACCGACGAGGAGATGAACGCCCTCATTGAGGAGCAAGCCAAGCTCCAGGAGAAGATTGAGGCCGTGGGCGCATGGGATCTGGAGCGGAAGCTGGAGATCGCCATGGATGCGCTCCGCCTGCCACCCCCCGATGCCGACGTCACCACCCTCTCGGGAGGGGAGCGCCGCCGGGTGGCCCTCTGCCGGGTGCTCCTTGAGGAGCCGGACCTTCTCCTCCTGGATGAGCCCACCAACCACCTGGACGCCGAATCGGTGGCCTGGCTCGAGCACCACCTGGAGCAGTTCAAGGGCACCATCGTGGCCATCACCCACGACCGGTACTTCCTGGACAATGTGGCCGGCTGGATCCTGGAGCTGGATCGGGGCGCGGGATACCCCTACGAGGGCAACTACTCGTCGTGGCTGGAGCAGAAGGGAGAGCGGCTGGCCCGGGAAGAGAAGGCCGAGTCGGCGCGCCGGAAGACGCTCGAGCGGGAGCTGGAGTGGGTGCGCATGTCGCCCAAGGCCCGTCAGTCCAAGGGGAAGGCCCGCCTCCGCTCCTACGAGGAGCTCATGAGCCAGCAGGGGCGGGAAGAGATCCGCACAGCCGAGATCATCATCCCCCGCCCCGAACGTCTGGGCGAGGATGTGGTGGAGTTCAACGGGGTCACCAAGGGGTACGATGAGAAGCTCCTCATGGAGGATCTCTCCTTCCGCCTCCCCCGAGGGGGCATCGTCGGGATCATCGGACCCAACGGAGCGGGGAAGAGCACACTCTTCCGCATGATCGTGGGAGAGGAGGAACCTGATTCCGGGGATATCCGCATCGGCTCCACGGTGCGCCTCTCCTACGTGGATCAGAGCCGGGAGGCCCTGAACCCGGAGAACACGGTGTGGGAGGAGGTGTCCGGCGGCCACGACGTCCTGGACTTCGGTTGGAGGGAGGTGAACTCCCGGGCCTACCTCTCCACCTTCAACTTCCGGGGCGGGGAGCAGCAGAAGAAGGTGGGTGTCCTCTCCGGCGGGGAGCGTAACCGCCTGCACCTGGCCAAGCTCCTGAAGGACGGCGGGAATGTGATCCTCCTGGACGAGCCCACCAATGACCTGGATGTGGACACGCTCCGGGCGTTGGAAGACGCCCTGCTGAGCTTCCCCGGCTGCGCAGTGGTCATCTCCCACGACCGGTGGTTCCTGGACCGGGTGGCCACCCACATGCTGGCCTTTGAAGGTGACAGCCAGGTGGTCTGGTTCGAGGGGAACTACCAGGAGTATGAGGAGGATCGGAAGCGGCGGATGGGGCCGGATGCAATGCAGCCGAAGCGGATCCGGTACCGTAAGCTGGTGCGCTAGGCACCGGGGAGGTGGGGACGGAAGGGGGGCCTACTGTGCCCGCTATCCCTGGATGAGTCGGTCCCGCCAGGAAGCGGTGCCACCCAGCAGCGGCTCTCCAGCTTCGAGGCGATCCAGGATCCCCTCCAGTGCCAGGCGGATGCGAGCGGCCTGGGATCCATAGTCCCTGCGGGCGGCTACGGCTCCGGCACCGACCCCCAGGACCAGTCCCGGCGCCACCAGGAGGGGACCGATCCCGGTGGCCAGCCCGATCCCCAGGCCCAGTCCAAGCCCTCCGCCCATCCCTAGCCCCGCGGTCCATCCGAAGGTGGATTCAGCGCGGCGCTTGGAGTGGTCCGCCACCAGCGCCACCACGGAGCGCCCCTCCCCCAGCGGCTCGATGCTCATCTCCACCGATGAGCACCGGGCCAGTTCGTAGGTGCGCCCACCCCAGTTGAGTCCCCGTTGGAGGGAGGCCAGCATCCCCTCGGCGGGAGCCCAACGGGACCGGTTTCCCTGCTTGCGGATCCGCCGGAGGCTCTCGCCCACATCCAGATACTCCTCCATGGTGCGGAGGAGTGGCTCCGGCTCCCGATCCACCACCCGGGAGGCCCGGAGGATGGCAGGGCCTACAAGTCGGTCCACCACTCCCGTCCCTTCCCCTTCCAGGACCGGGAGGAGGGATTCGGCGCGGACCTCTCCCATGGCCCGCCGAAGGTGCTCGGCGTCCAGGCCCACCTCCCGGCCGATGCGAAAGATCTCGGCCTCGGATAGCCGGGGGCGGTCCGCATCTCCATCGGCGGAGAACTGGAGTTCCGAGGCCCGACGGATCACCCGGTCCAGCGCCGCTCGGTCGAACCTGCCACCAGCCTCCGGGGACGGGGCAGGACGGTCCAGCTCTCCGTCAGACCCCCGGGCCGGCTCTCCGCCGGGTGCCTTCGGCGAGCTTGTCCCACCGTCCCGGGAACGGTGATCGCCCTTGTCACGCCGCGACCCGTTCATGGTCCTCTCAGGAGATTTCCCGGAGAAGGGCGCGTGCCTCCTCCTGGAAGATCCGGTCTCCCGGTTGCTGGAGGGGAGCACGGGCGGCGGCCTCAAGGACCCGCCGGGCATCATCCATGCGGCGGCGATCCCGGTAGAGTCGGGCCAGATCAAGCTGAAAGAGGATCATGTCGGGGGCTAGGAGGGCGGCCCGCTCCAGATGCTCCTCGGCCAGTGTCCAACTGGCCTCATCCAGTGCCGCACTTCGTACGAAGGTTCGCCCGAAGAAGCGGGAGAGGCCCGAGACGCTCATGATCTCGGAGTAGAGTTTTCCCAGGGCATGATGGGCCCCGGCGTGCTCCGGTTCCTGCTCCAGGATCGTCATGGCTCCCTCGCGGATTCGATCCGCATATCCCGCCGCCTCCCGAGGACCGGCACCCATGGCGAGTCGGCCCACGGCCGCCACCTCCCAGTAGAGGCCATTGATTCCGCGGGGACGGATGGCCTGGGCTCGTTGGGCGTACCCCACGGCACGCTCGTAGAAGTCGGTCCTTCCGTTCTCCGCTTCTTCCACCACCCCCACGGCCAGGGCGAAGGACGACGCCCGCCAGAGAGCCTCATACCCTTCCCCCTCCTCCTCCAAAACCCGAAGGGCCAAGCGGAGGGCTTCCGCCGGATCACCGGCCTCGAAGATAGAGTCTGCCCGCTGCAGCCGCGGGTCGTCCACCGGGGCCGCACGGAAGGAGAAGGAAGGCACGTCATCGCCTCCGGCTGAGGGGGTGGAAGGGAGGGCGAGGGCCAGGGAGGCCATCAGCACCAACGGGAGGAGCGAACCGAGGCTCATGGCCGTCCGTCGCCTTCATCGGCGTAGATGGCGGTGAAGGGTTCTCCGCCCGCAAGGAAGTGACCCCGGTACATCCCCGGGGTGTTCAGGGTCATGGTGATGTGACCATCCCGGTCGATGCCCACCACTCCGCCGGTACCTCCGTGATCCAGGAGCTGCTCCATGACCACGGCATCGGCGGCTTCCTGCAGCGTCTCACCCCGGTGCTCCATGCGGGCGCAGATCTCCCGGGCCACCACATTGCGGATGAAGTACTCACCGTGGCCGGTGGCAGAGATGGCACAGGAGGCGTTGGAGGCATAGGTGCCGGCGCCGATGATGGGCACATCGCCCACCCGGCCGAAGCGCTTGTTGGTCATGCCCCCTGTGGAGGTGGCGGCGGCTAGATTGCCGGTCCGGTCCCGGGCCACGGCGCCCACGGTGCCGATCATCCGGTCTTCCTCCAGGTGCCATCCCAGAGTGAACTCCTCCCGCTCACGGGCGCGCTCCAGGGCGTCCCAGCGCTCCTGGGTGAAGAACCATTCGGGACCCACCCGCTCCAGGTCGAACTGGTCGGCAAAGGTCTCGGCGCCCTCACCGGTGAAGAGGACGTGGGGCGATTCCTCCATGACCAGACGGGCCAGGAGGATGGGGTTGCGCAGCGTCGTGACCCCGGCCACGGCTCCGGCATCAAGGTCCCGACCGTCCATGACCGCGGCGTCGAGCTCGTTCGTCCCCTCGCTGGTGAAGACGGACCCCCGACCGGCGTTGAAGAGGGGCTCGTCTTCCAGGATGACTACCGCCGCCACCACGGCGTCCATGGCGGATCCGCCGGCGTCCAGTACCTCATACCCTGCTTGGAGCGCCGAGCGTAGCGCCTCGTGGTAGCGGCCCTCCAACTCCTCGGTGAGGTTCTCCCGGAGGATGGTCCCGGCGCCCCCGTGGATCACGATCCCGAAATCGGCGGCGACGGCACTCCGCTCGGGGGAGGCATCGGTTTCTGCCGGCTCACAGGCCATGAGGGTGAGAGAGGCGAGGGCAAGGACGAGAGCGAGAGCTAGGCGTGGTAGCATGGGCTGGTCCGTGGTGGATGGAACGAGGAGGATCGGGGACTGGACCGGATAGGGAATCTACCAATGATGGCGGAAGGATGGGGTGGCGTCAAAGCTCTCGCGGGGGTGGAGTTTCGTCTGTCCGCAGGCCATTCTTCGGACGGAGCCCCCCCATGGTGTCCCCATGGCTATGGGAGCAGCCGTACAGGCCGGCTGCACTCCTGCTTCTACCACGCGGACCCCCGACAGGAGCCATGCTCGTGCGCATTCTCTACATCTTTCCCCACCCTGACGACGAGTGTTTCGGGCCGGCTCCCGCCATTGCCCGGCAGCGCCGGGACGGGGATAAGGTCTTTCTCCTGACCCTTACCAGGGGTGAGGCAACGAAGCAGCGCCATCGCCTGGGGCTTTCCAAAGCGGAGATGGGGCGGGTTCGCCTGGCCGAGATGCTTGAGGTGGAGAAGGCCTTGGATCTCAGCGGGATGACGGTGCTCCAGTTCCCCGACGGGCGCCTGGCCCGGGAAGATCCCCGGCGGCTGGAGGAGGCAGTGGAGGCGGAGATCCGGAGGGTGCGCCCGGATGTGGTGGTGACCTATGCCGTTCACGGGATCAGTGGATTCCCGGACCACCTGGTCACCCACGCCGTGGTGAAGCGGGTCTTCTGTGAACTCCGGGATCTCTTTCCCGAGGTGGCTCCGCGTCGCCTTGCCTTCTTCACCCTGGCCGAGTCGGAGGCGGACGACGGGATCTTCAGGCTCAAGACCTCGGCGGAAGGGGATATCGCCGTGGCCGTGGAGGCGTCTCCGGAAGATATGGCGCTGGCCCATCGCGCCCTCCACTGCTACGAAACGTACCTGGAGGTGATCGAGAAGGCCGATCCCCTGGGGCGAGCCGGCTCCACCATCTACTTCGAACTCTTCGGAGAGTCACCGCCGTCTCGCCTGGAATCCCTCTCCTGGGGGCTCTGAGTAGATCCGAGAGCCTACGGGGCGTCGAGGAAGGCGACCACCGCCTCTACCCAGGCCGCAGGATCTTCCAGATGGACGGCGTGGCCCACCTCCGGGACGGTGTGACGGTGGGCCGCCGGGAGGGCCTTCGCCATGCGATCAGCCAGCTCCTGGAACTTCCGGTCCAAGGCGCCGGTGAGAAGGAGCACCGGTTTCCCGAAGTGGGGGAGTTGGGGCCAGTAGGAGGGCTGGCTCCCGGTGCCCAGGGCTCGGAGAGACAGGGCCAGTGCGTCAGGGTCCTGCCGGAGTCGGGCCTCCCGGGTGGCCCGCCGCATCGGTTCCGGGAGCCGTTTCTGGGATGCGAAGAGGGAAAGGCCCATCCAGAAATCCACGAAGGAGGCGATTCCCTCTTCCTCGATCCTCCGGGCCAGGGTCTCATCCCGGCTTCTGCGGAGTTCCTGGCCCCGGGGTGTGGCGAGGCCCGGCGAGGCGCTCTCCAGCACGAGACGGCGCACCCGATGCGGGTGGGTGAGCGCCCCGGCAAGGGCGATGCGGCCCCCCATGGAGTACCCGATCCAGTCGGCGGAGGAAATCCCCTCCGCATCGAGGAGTCGGACGAGAGCGTCGAGAGTAGCGGAGAATCCTCCTTCTCCTGGGGACGGGGCGGGCGTTGCGCCGTGCCCGGGAAGATCTACCGCCAGGACCGGCCGATCCTGGGAGAGTCCATTGAGGAGGAAGGTGGGCCAACTCCGGGATGACCCGGTGAAACCATGGAGAAGGAGCACGGGAGGCCGTTCTCCTGAACCCAGCCATCGGGCTTGCAATGGCTCGGCCTCCGGACTCAGGGGGCGTCGGTCCGCTGGAAGGTCACGGTCCGGGTGTAGTTGGCCGGGTAGGTGCCTGCCTGAAGGAGAAGGGGTCGAAGTGTCCAGCGGATGTGGAGTTGGTTCACTTCGCCGCTGTCATCCCGGGTGAACCAGACGAACTCTTCCCGCTGAGCCGGGTTTCGCCAGTGCCCTCGGAAGGTGTCGTGATGCCAGTGCTCCAGTGTCAGGACCTGATCGTTGTCACCACCCCAGAAGGCGATGGACAGCTCGTCTCCTTCAAGAGTCACCTCCACATCGGCGTAGAGCGGGTCATAGAACGTCCCGGTGAAGTCCGTGAGGGGGCCCGACGGGTCCGTCCCCTCCTCCCGGGCTGCATCCACCGAATCCCTGGCGGCCATGGCCCGCTGGTAGGAGGCCAGGTAGGATGCGCGGATGTTCCGGTCCCAGGGACGATCGTCGATCTCCAGAAACCGGTCCATGATGCGGTTGGCCACCGCATTCATGAAGGAGTTGAAGGTGTTGGTGGTGATCACGATCCCCAGTTCCTCTTCGGGAAGGAGCACCAGGGTGGTGTTCATCCCGTCGGTGGCGCCCCCGTGCTGGGACATGCGGCGTCCTTCATAGCTGCTGATGCGCCATCCCAGCCCGTAACTGGCGAGTCCACCGGAGAGGCCGGCATCCCCGAGGGCGTTCTGGGCCCGGTGCATTTCCCGCACGCTCCCCGGCGAAAGGAGGCGGATTCCATCCACCTCACCCGGTTCACCCAGATGGAGGCGCATCCAGGTGGTGAGTTGGTCCACCGAGGTGTTGATGGAGGCGGAAGCACCCACATTGTCGAAGTTCCGCCGGGGTATGGGCACCACCTCACCCCGGATCTCCTGGTGAGGCCAGGCTGCGTTCTCCCCTTGGGCGATCCGGGTAACGGAGGTATTGCTCCGGTCCATTCCCAGGGGGCGGAAGATCCGCTCTTCCACGAAATCGTCCCAGCTCTGCCCCGAGACGGCGCGGACCACCTCCCCTGCCACCATGTACATGACGTTGGAGTAGACGTAGCCGTTACGGAACGTCTGCTCGGGTCCCAGGTGGCGGATTCGCTCCATGAGTTCGGTACGCTCCCTGGCAGGGAGCCACTGGATGCGGTTTCCCGTCATCCGACCGACCCCCACCCGGTGGGCCAGGAGGTCCCTGACGGTCACCGTTTCCGTGACGTACGGATCGTAGAGCCGGAAGTCGGGGAGGTGTCGGGTGACCGGATCGTCCCAGTCCAAGCGACCTTCGTCCACAAGGATGCCAAGCGCCGCAGCCGTGAAGGCCTTGGAGACCGAGGCGATCCCGAAGAGGGTGTGCTGATCCACGGCTCGATCTTCACCGAGGCGGAGGACCCCATAGCCCTGACTGTGGATGACCCGGTCCCGGTGGACGACGGCCACCGCCATACCGGGGATTCCCCACTCGGCCATCCCCGCCTCGATGAAGTCGTCCAGCCCCTGGAGAGGAGCGGCTTGGGCATGGAGCTGCGGCGCCGCCGGGAGGAGGAGCGCCGCCAGAAGAGCAACGCCCCACCCCCGACGGGTCTGGGGGTGGGTTCGCTTCATGGAATGGAGTTTCAGTTGGCGGTGGTGCGGGCGCTGTAGTAGCGGAAGACGGCAGGCCGATCGAGGGGGAGGCCACTCAGGTCACCCTGCATCTCGAACCGGTTGTTCAGCCGGCCCGTGAACTCCATGTTCTGACCCCGGAAGTTCCGCAGTACGAAGGTGACCTGGCCTCCCTGATTGGACCCACCGGTCACCGTGCCGCTTACCTGCCCAGTGGCGCCCCGCTCCCGCCAACTCCCGCCAAAGGCTCCATCGGGGCCGGGGTGCTCGAAGAACACGCTCAGGCCACCGGTTTCGGCTTGGAGGGCACCCATACTGTCCCAACTTCCAGCCAAGGAAACCTCACCCAGGTCCGTGACGGTGTCACAGGCCGCGAACGCGAAGGCCGCGAGGAGTACCATGGCTCCCATGAGGCTCTTCCGAATCATGTCCCACCATTCCTTCAAGAGGGTTGTGCACAGGAGGAGGGAGTCCGAGGGACGCCTTCCTCCCCAAACAAATCCATAGTAACCGACTCTTGGGGCATCTGTCCATGTGAGGGGGCATCTCGTATGGCGCGGAGTCAGCCTTCGAATCGATCCAGGGCAGCGGCTACGGCCCCGTGGCCTACGGCGCCGATACAGAAGAGGAAGAGGCCCAGAACCAGGAGGTCTTCAAGGAGGAGGCCGTCGGCCCCAACCACGAAGGAGGTGACCAGAATGACCGGGAGGGAAAGTCCGAATCCATACCGGATGGCCCGGTAGGAGAGGGAACCGTGGACGGGAGTCAGGAGGAGGGCTACCGGCGCCGCCAGCGCCCCCGCCACGGCGAAGCCGAAGGGGCCCAGCCCCCATTCCGGAAGGGCCAGGGAGAGGGCCATCCCACCGCCGGCGCCCACCACCGCTTCCAGCGCCAGCCGGCTGGGTGTCCGCTCCATGAGCTCCCTCAAGGGGGGGCGCGGGAGGGTGTCCAGGTCGGGCGGGAGGTCGGATTCCAGATCGGGATCGTCGTGCGGTCTCCGGTCTCTGTCTCCATCCCGGTTGCGGCCGAAGGAGGAAGGCTCAGTCACGTCTCAGAACCCGCTGGGTAGGGTGGCGAAATGCAGTCTCATCCCATCTTCCGAAAGGCCAGGCGGCCAAGGTGCCCCACCGCTAGGAGTCCGAGTCCCATAGCCCAGTAGCGGGCTTCCACCTGGAAGGCCAGGAAGAAGCAGCTCAGAAGACCCGCAACCGCTACCCACCGGGGGTAGAGCCGCTGCTCGGACGAGAGGCGGAGGGCCGCCAGATTGGTGATCCCGTAGTATATGAGGACGGTGAAGGCCGAGAAGGACCAGGTGGCTCGAACATCACCCAGCAGGACCATGAGGAGGATGGCGGCGCCTACCACTCCCACCGCCACCCGCGGACTGCCGCTTGCCACATGAACCTTCCCCAGCGCCCTGGGAAGGTCACCCCGGCGGCCCATGGCGAGGGCAACCCGGGAGAGCCCCAGAATCAGGTTGAGGAGCACCCCGGCCATGGCGGTGATGGCGGCGATCCCCATGGCTGCGGCCAAGGTGGTGGATCCCATGGCCTCAGCCACCACCTGGAGGGGAGCTGAGGTCTCGTCCGTGGCTCGGGCGAATCCCTCGGGCCCCAGAACCGCCAGGGCTACCGCCGCCACGCCGATGTAGAGGATGGTGACGACGGTGAGGGTAGCCCATATGGCACGGGGGATGGTTCGTCGGGGCTCCTTCACCTCCTCTCCAAGGGTGGCGATCCGGCCGTACCCGGTGAAGGCCACGAAGAGGAGTGCGGTGGCGTGGAATAGCGCTCCGGCACCCACATCTCCCGCGTCGGTCCAGAGGCCTTCCAGTCCGACCCCCGATTCGGCAGTCCCGGTGGCTGTGATGGTGCCGCTCACGAGGAACCAGGCGAAGAGGAGCAGGGTGATCCCGACGATGACGAGATTGGCAAGGTTCGAGCGTCGGATCCCACCGCCCACCAGGAGGGTGAGGAGCAGGACGGCGCCGGCTCCCAGCGTCACCAGGAGCCAGCCACCGGGCGCTCCGTCGCCAAGGAGCAGCAGGACGGCGCCCCCCACCCCGAGTCCGGCGGTGGCCGCTGATGCGCCCTTGGCCAGAAGGAACATGAGCCCGGCGGTGAAGCCCAGCCCTGGCGATAGGAAGCGGTATCCATACTCGTAGGTTCCGCCACTTACAGGATGGGTGGCGGCGAGTTGAGCCGAGGATAGTCCGTTGGCCAGAGCCAGGAGCGCTGCCAGGGGGAGGGCCAGAAGGATCGCGCTACCTGCCACGCCGGCGGCGATGCCCAGGGAGAGGAAGAGCCCGGTGCCCACGATGGAGCCCAAGCCCATGAATACAGCTCCCGGGAGACCCACCTCTCGGAGCAGAGTACCGCTGTTCCCTGCAGGACCGGACATGGCGAGAAAAGCCGGAGGAGAGGGGGAGCGGAAGTAGGGAATCGAACCGGCGCCGCCACCCTGCACCGTGGGGTGGCGGCGCTCCTGTTCAGCGTGGTTCTGCGCCGGGGTTCACCGGAGCTCGGTGCCAGGCTGGACCACTGTACTCCGGGCCGCAGGCGGACCTACCGGGATGAACCACATGTACTCGGCTGCGTGGCAATCGTTGCAGGCGGTGGTGAAGGCGTCGTACTCCCTGAGGATGTCGTCGGGATTCCCGGCGTCCAGCGCGGCCCGGAATCGGTCCACCGGCTCGCCGAGAAAGTACTCCCGTGCCGATTCGGCCCGCCCGGGCCTGCGGATGATTCCTCGCTCAACCGCACCGGCGATCTTGTCCACCTGGTAGTCGGCGTAGGCCCAATTCTCATCCTCGATGGCCCAGTGGAGTTCCCGGTAGCGATGGGCCACCTCCCACATTGCGGCGCTGAAACCAGGGATCTGGTCTCCGATCTGTTGGAACCGCTCATCTACCGTACCGGAGATCCAGCGTGCGCCTCCTTCCGCCTCGCCCACGAGATCGGGGCTTGGGGCGGGATCGCAGCCGGTGAGGGCAAAGGTGAGGGTCAGGGTGCCGGCGAGGATCGGGAGGCGGTGCGTCATGGGGACGTCTCCAGGTGCTGTGCGTTCACGAGTCGGACGCCGGCGGCCTCCAATTCCTTCCGGAGCAGGTCGTCTCCGGAAGGATCCACAGATCGGGTGAGGTCCCAGACCATGGTGGTGTCGAAACCGGCGGCGGCGGCGTCTTCGGCTGTCCAGCGGACACAGTAGTCCCTGGCCAGCCCACAGACCACTACCTGCTGGATCCCTCGTTCCCGGAGGTATCCCTCCAGCCCCGTCGGGGGGCGGTCCCCTCCCGGGCCCCAGTTGTTGCGGAACCCGGAATATGAATCCACCGCCGGGTCTGTCCCCTTCCGGATCACCGCATCGACCCGGGTCCAGGGAAGATCGGGGTGCAGCTCCGCTCCGGGTGATCCCTGAACGCAGTGGTCGGGCCAGAGGACCTGCTGGTGCCCGTGCAGTTGGATGGTTTCCAGGGGATCTCGCCCCTGGTGGGCCGACGCGAAGGAGGCATGCCCCGCGGGGTGCCAGTCCTGGGTCGCAACCTGGAGGTGGAAGGCACCGGACTCCATGAGCCTGCGGATCCCCGGGAGGATGCGGTCCCCCTCCGCAACGGCCAGGCGCCCGCCTGGAAGGAAATCCGGCTGAACATCCACCACGAGGAGGGCGGTTGTCACGGTGTCCTGCCTTTGGGAAGAAGTCATGGTTGGATGGGCCACCGGGCCGATGACTCAGCTTATAGGGTTCCCGGATCGCCCGCCGTCAGCGACCTTCCCGCCGACCGGTTCCCGATTGGCGTCGGGGACGTGGACGGGGGCGGTTGTCGGTGCGCTCGGGCGGATCCTCCACCGGATCGTGGGTGAGGACCCAGATGAGCATGGCCACCCCCAGCAGACCCATGAGCCCCGAAAAGATCTGGGAGAGGGTCAGCCCGGCGGCCACGGTACGCTCATCCCGGACGAACATGAGGCCGAAGCGGATCCACCCGTAGAGGGCGATGAAGGACCATGTGATCACTCCCGGACGGGGACGTAACCTCTCCCTCAGGAGTAGGAGACCGCCTGCCAGCCCGAAGTTCTTCAACATCTGGTAGAGCTGGGTGGGATGGCGGCACTCCTGGGGTGGCCTCGCCATGTACTGGTTCTGCGAATAATCCACGCAGAAGGGTCCGTCATACGGAGTTCCGTACATCTCGGCGTTGATGAAGTTGGCGATGCGTCCCAGCGCCAGTGCCAGTGCCACCGGTACCGCAATCCGGTCCGTCAGGCGGTAGATCCCGATCCCGCGACTGCGGGCGAACCAGATGACCGCGAGGACGATTCCCACGAGTCCGCCATGGAAGGCCAGTCCCCCCCGCCACACGGCGATCCAGGCTGCCGGGTCAAAGCCGTAGCGGTCGAATTCGAAGACGAAGACGTGGAAGAATCGGGCACCTACGAGGGCAGCCACGATGGCGATGAGGACGAAGTTCTCAGCGTCGGCCTCGGTGAGATTACGGATGCGCCGCTGGCGGGCCGCATTCCGTAGCGACCACCAGGTGAAGAGCATCCCCAGCATGTAGGGAAGGGAATACCAGCGGACCCCGAACCCTTCTCCAATCCGGAAGAGGAAGGGGTCGAAGTTGTGAACGATGGGGTCCACGAGCACAACTCCTGAAGATGGAATGCAGGGAGGAGCCCGGCGGGGCCCGGCTCAAGGTGAGCCGTCAGGAGGGAAGGCTCTCCACCGGGAGAGATCCTGTCAACTGTCGCCCGGTCGCTCCATTCCCTCAAGGAGGTTGGCGATCTGACGGATCAATTCTTCCCAGTCCTGGAGCTTGTTCATGACCGGGACCCCAAGAGCCCGCTCCGGAGGGCCTCCCCCCGTGAGGATCATGACCCGACCGGCCAGATGCGGATAGCGACGAGCGAGGGTTTCGAAGAGGTCCTCCCCGGAGATGGATCCCAGGTTCAGATCCAGGAGGATGACCTGAGGATTCCAGGCGGCGAGTTCGCCAAGGAGATCACCGGTCCGGTCCCGGGGAGGGATACCCGGCAGGAAGACCCGAGCACCCTCTCTCTCGAAGCGTCGCCGGAGGACCCTCCGGAGCGCTGGGTCGTCATCCACCACGGCGATCCGGAGCCCGGCGGGGAGGAGGGTGCTTCCTGTGGGTCGGTCCGCATTGCCCTTGCCTACTTCTGAGGTTGAAGCGGGGGATAGGGGCAACCAGAGGCGGAAGACGGCGCCTCCCAGACTCCCGGGAGAGGGGAGCAACTCGAGATCGCCACCCAGGCGCCGGCAGGCCCAGCGGGAGAAGGACAGGCCAAGGCCGGCTCCACCCTGGCGACTGGAGATGAAGGGATCGAAGAGGACGGTTCGGAACTCCTCCGGGACCCCGTTTCCATCATCCTCGACCCGGATCTCCAGAATCCTGTCGTCATCTTCCGACCAGGCGGACAGGCGAATGGCGCTCCGGGCGTGCCGGGAGGCATTGCGGATGAGGTTGCCCAGGGCTCGGGTCAGGAACGTACGGGGGCCGGCGACCCGACACCCAGTTGGAAGACGCATCTCCAGGGATGCCTCTACCTTCGGAGCGGATGACAGCCAACGCTGGATCGACTCCTCCAGGAGGGGAGCCACCATCCAGGACGAAGACCGTGGCGCCTCTCCGGCATGCAGCTCCGCGAGGATATCCCGGACCATCCGGCGGAGCTCCCGGGTGTCCTTCTGGACCAGAGCCAGGTCCGAGGAGTTGGGGCGTCCAAGTGTGGCCTCTGAACGGGCCACGGCGAGCCTCCCCTCGAGCAGGGCCAGGAGACTGGCCAGGTCGTGGAGTAGCTCGGCGGAGATGAGACCCACGGACTGGAGTTCGTCCCTCGGTGGCTCGCGCCCCTGGACATCCCCACGGTGGGAGCTATCCAGCCCCGCCCGCTCTCGCCTGGAACTTCGGCCTCTGCCCGTCATCGTTTGTCGGCCCGGTCGTCGCGGAGTTCGGCCAGTTCCCGGAAGAACGCTTCCGATACCGTTTCGAAGGCCCCCATCCGCCGGAGTTGGGTGGGGGTGTACGGAACCACCGACCGGATGGCGCGTCGCAGCGCCTGATCCCCGGAGTATCCGCAGGCCAGCCCTACGCTGAAGACGGTATGGCCCGGATCATCCAGGAGGGCCGAGGCAAAGAGGACCCGCATCCAGAGGAGAAGCCTCCGGGGGGTGGGGAGCTGGGATCGTTGGCACCAACGAAGGAGGGTGGACGGCGAGAAGCCCAGCGTGGAGGCCAGGTCTTTGGGATGCCCCCCGGACATGACCGTCTCTACCGCCGCATCGATGAGGGAACGGGCCCGTCCGGTGAGTGGGGCACCCCGATCGTGGGTCAGGAGGCGTCTCATGTGCTGGGCTCGGGCGGTGTAGAGCCGACGCCGAATGGACTCGCTGGTGACGTCCTCCTCCATCTGAAGGATCTCCGCGATCCCCCAGTCTCCCAGGAGCCAGAGATCCCGATAGCGGGCTGGGTCCGAGTCCAGGGCGGCGATGACCGTAGCCGAGGGAAATGCCTTCAGCACGTTGTAGAGGTGGGGAGAGGGCCCACCATTCCGGTCCTGTCCGTGATACGGATCAACCACCACGACGGCGGCCGGCGGCGCACCGGCTACAGCCTCCCTAAGATCACTCCATTCATCCACGGTGGCCATCTGGAAGCGGCTCCGGGAGAAGCGTTGCAGACGGTCTCGAAGCAAGCGATCCGGGTGCAATACAATGAGTGGGCGGGGGGCGATCTTCATAATTAGACGGAATGTGTATGTTTTACCCGGGAATCCAATTGTTGGGCGCCGCAAGTTGTGGTCGATACTGATTGGCAGGGGCCAGCCTGACCCCCTCGAATCAATCCTCGACAGATCGGAGACCTGACCATGCGCACCGTCCGAATCCTCGCCGCCTTCGCCGCCTTTGCTCTCCTCGCCGCCTGCAGTGACTTGGGACCCACCGGCATCGACCTCGCTGACGACTGCACCCAGAGCACCCTCGTGCAGTGTGGGTACATCGGTTCGGATACCTGAGCACCAACCGCGCTCCGGGCAGGCGTCACACGCTGAGCGGCTGGGCCTGCAGAGACTTCAGTAGCTCCCGGGCCAGCTGGTCGGATTCTGGTCGAGAGGGGGGGGGCCGGTCTGCGGACCGGTTCTCCCTCGCGGCCTCTTCCGCCCGGATGGACTCAAGGAGGGCCTCTGCCTCGAAGCGCACAAGATTCTCTCCCCTCCGTCTGGCCATGGTTTCCGCCCGGCGGGCATGATCCCGGGCGTCGTCAAACCGGGCCAGGGCCATTGCTCCGCGGGCAGCCTCGGCCCAAGCATCTGCGATTCCCGGGCCGTCCCACCAGCGCTCCAGCTCCATGGTCGCCCAATCGAAGGCGGCTTCGTCGCCCCTGAGGCCGGAGGCCCGAGCCAGTGAGCCCAAAGCGATGCCGCGGTAGACATCCCGGACCCGATCCACCGCCTCCCGGAGGACGGGGAAGGCGTGCTCCACGTCTCCCCTCTGCATCCAGAACACGGCGATGTCGTGGGCCAGGTGAGGCAGGTCCCGATGGCTTGAGCCAAAGGTGGCCACAGCCCTGGACGCATAGTCGACGGCGCGATCCAGATTCCCTGCCTTGTCTTCCAGGATGAAGAGGTCCTGAAGCGCCATGGCCTCCAGTTCCCTCATCCCCTGCCGAACGGATCGGCGCAGTGCCTTCACATAACTGCGGCGGGCAGCCGGTAGGACACCCCGTCGCAACATCATCTTCCCATGGCCCAGGTAAGCTCTGATGTAGACGTCCCACTCCGCCGATTGTCGCGCCAGTCCAATGGCCCGTTGCAGCCACGACTCGGATCGGGAGAACTGGCCCATGTCCCGGCAGGCGCGACCAAGGGCCAGCGCGAACCGGGCGTTGGCGGGACAGGCCAGCGACGCAACCTGGAGGAACTCGATGGATGTGCGAGGCGCATCCGTCGTCTCGGCCCAACCCGCGATCCGTCGGCACGCAAGGCCGATGATCTCCGGGTCCACGGAATCCGGTGCGGAGAGGACCTGGGTGAGAGTCTCCATAGGCTCGCGAAGGTCGTCGTCCTCGATACCGAGAGCCAGGATCTCAAGAAGTCGAGCCCGACCCAAGTCCGGAGCGAAGATCCCCTTCCGGTCGCTGGGCGGTACCTGGGACCAGAGCAGTACGGCGCGGAGGGACTTCCAGAGGACTGCGCCGAGTTCACTTCGGAACTCATCCAGGATTGCCAGGCCCTCCGGACCCGGATCCTCGGTGTCCCGGAGTAGCGGTGGCGGGATCCTCCATCGCCGCTTGACCTCCGTACCCGATCCCTTTTTCAACGTCTTTGCCATCTGCCCTCCCGGCCATTCCTGGTGTTTTTGTCCTGAAACTATTGGACGCGAATCGCATCACTTGCTGGAAACTACACCACCCTGGGTGAGTTGTACAGCACAAAATTTGCCAGCGTGCCGACCCTGGAGAATGAGGGGGTAGCGGACGCCAAGGTCCAATCGGCTTTCTCCATGGAACCGGAGGGCGGAACGGCCCCCGCTTCCGCCAAGCTGCGCACAACTCGCCGGACCATTGCACTTCCGCCGAGGATCTGCAACTGTCGTGGGGTTCCGGAGTCCGGATTTGAGGCCCACCTGGGAGAGGAAGCGGCGTGTCGCAAAGAGACGGAAACAAAGCCAGCGGGACCCCGTCGGCAGGTTTGGCCGACCGGGCTCTGAACTTCGTGGAGCGCACCGGGAATCGGCTGCCGGATCCCATCACGCTCTTCGTGATCTTCATGGGCCTAGTACTCCTCGCGTCGTGGCTGGCGGCCAATCTCGGCGTGTCAGCCATGCACCCCGCTCCGGATCAGGACGAGATCGAGGCGGTGAATCTCCTCACCGGCGAGAGCATCCAGCGGATTCTGGTGGAGATGCCGCGCACCTTCACCGACTTCCCGCCGCTGGGGCTGGTTCTGGTGGTGATGATCGGGATCGGCGTGGCAGAGCGGACCGGTCTGATCGAGACGGCCCTCAAGGCCTTCGTCCGGAGCGTTCCGAGCTGGCTCGTAACCTCTGCTATCGTGCTGGGCGGCCTGCTCTCGTCGCTGGCGGTGGATGCCGGGTACGTGGTGCTCATCCCTCTGGGCGCAGTGGTGTTCCACGGAATGGGGAGACATCCCATCGCCGGTCTAGCCGCGGCCTTCGCCGGCGTATCGGGCGGGTTCTCGTCGAACCTCTTCCTCACGGCTCTCGATCCCCTCCTGGCGGGATTCACCGAACCCGCCGCCCAACTCCTGGACCCGGACTACCGGGTGGACCCGACGGCGAACTACTACCTCATGGCGGCCCTGGTCCCCGTCTTCACCCTGGGAGCCACCTGGGTTACGGAACGGGTATTGGAACCCCGACTGGGCGAGTATACCGGAGGGGTGGAGGTGGAAGAGCAGGAAGCGCTCACCGTTCAGGAGCGTCGGGGGCTCTGGGCCGCGGGGCTCACGCTCCTGGCCACGCTGGCAGTGATTGCTTGGCTCGCCGTTCCCAGCGACGGGGCTCTCCGGGGCGAGGACGGCGATATCGCGCCCTTCCTGTCGTCCATTGTGGCGCTCATGCTCTTCGTCTTCTTCCTCCCCGGGCTGGTCTACGGGATCGTCACCGGGAAGATCCGGAATGACAGAGAGGTGGCTGCCATGACGTCGGAGACCATGTCGTCCATGGGCGCCTACATCGTCCTGGCCTTCGTCGCGGCCCACTTCATCGCCTTCTTCAACTGGTCAAATCTGGGCCTGATCGTGGCCATTTCCGGGGCCAACGGTCTGGAAGCGGTGGGCTTCACCGGGATCCCCCTGGTGGTGGCCTTCGTTCTGGTCTCGGCGACTATCAACCTGTTCATCGGGAGCGCGTCGGCGAAGTGGGCCATCATGGCGCCGGTCTTCGTGCCCATGCTCATGCTTCTGGGCTACTCACCCGAACTCACCCAGGCCGCGTACCGGATCGGGGATTCCTTCACCAACATCCTGACGCCGCTTCTTCCTTACTACCCCCTGGTCATCATCTTCGCCCAGAAGTACGAAAAGGACATCGGCCTGGGGACGCTGATCTCTGCCATGCTCCCGTATTCCATCGTCTTCGCCCTCACCGCCATCCCCATGCTGGTGATCTGGATGGTGTTCGGGATTCCGTTGGGGCCGGGAGCACCCATGCAGTACCTACCCTGATGCCTTCATCGACGGCTCAGCGTCCGCCTCATCCCGGGCACCGAGTGTGCGGAGGCGGCGGGCCAACTCGGCCTGCCGCTCCAGGAGTTTTTGGCGTAGATCCTGACGGCCCTTGAGGAGCAGGATGCGACGGAGATCGGTGGCGGCGGTCTGCCAGCGGTCGCGGATCGCCAGGGTCATGATCCCCAGCACCGGGAGGATGAGGAGCGCCGCCAGCGCCGGCTGCCACCCGAAGAACTCCCGGAGAAGGGCGGCAAGGATCAGGATCCACCCCCCGCACGCCGTGGCGCCACCCAGCACCTTGTAGGTGGCTCTTTTGTCTGCAGGGAGGTGGTAGCGGGGTTCGGCCCACCCCACCAAGCGGTAGGGAGGGAAGAAGATCACCGCTCCCAGGAGGGCAAGGGGGGCGGCAACCCCGAAGAAGCCCAGGTTCTTGAGGGTCCAGCGCACGGCGACGGAGGCGGAGGGGACAAGGTGGAGATCCCGGGGGGCTAGCCCCACCGAGTCCAGGACCCGTTTGTGCCTGAGGATGTCCGCTTCCAACTCCGCCTGGACTTCCTGGTCGCCCACAGCTCGTGCGGTGTCCAGGAGGGCTGCAGTCCTGCGCATGCGGGCGAGCCAGCGCACGGGATTGGTTGAGCGGGAGCGGCCGTACTCGGCGTGGTGGATGGCTTCGGCGCCTTCGACGATGGGGAAGTCATCCCAAGTCTCCAGGTTCACCGTCACCCGAGAGAGACCGGCATGAATGCGCTGTGTCAGGTCCCGGACGGCCTCCACGTCCCGTTCCCCGGCGACCGCCAGGTCTGCCCAGCGAATCGGTCGACCCACCAGGAGGAGTGATTCGGAGCGGAACCGTTCCTTTCCTCCACGGAAGGTGATGCCCACCGGGAGAATGGGAAACTCCCCAAGCCCCTCAGCGGCGGCACCCAGAGCAATCCGGGCGGCGCCGGTCTTGAGAGGGGCCAGGGAGGGAGCGGAGTGGGAGAGACCTTCGGGGAAGATACCGATGGCACTCCCTTCCCGAAGTGCCTCCCGAACCGCCTCGAACATCAGAAGGTTGACATTCTTCGGCCCATCTTGGACCCCCTCCGGCAGCGGGTCGCCCCGTCGGTGGACCGGGATGGCGCCGGAACCGCGTATGAGCCAACCAATGCTGCGCTGCTCGAAAAGTCCGGCCCGTGCCAGCCAGCGTACCGGACGACCGGCAGCGATGGCCACCAGTGCCGGATCCAGGAGGGAGTTGGGGTGGTTGGCCACCAATAGGACGGGCCCGCTCCCGGGGACCGGAGACCCTGCCACGGTGATCCGGTAATACGTCCGGGCGGCGAAGGTGGTGAGACCGTGGACGTGGCGGTGAAGCCAGGCTCGGGACACGGGGCGGCGCGGGGGGGAAGACGGGGTCGGCCCCGCCTCAGTTCCCCTCCAAGAGGGTCTGAATGGGGGTGGGGGGCGTTAGGGCGTCCCTGCCGGCGTCATCCACCGTGACCTCCCGGATCTCCAGGATCTGTTCGATCCCCATGGTGGACTGGAGTAGCCGGGTGGGGAGGATCATCCCGTGGAACTCCCGGTAGTCCGAATAGTCGGTGACGCTGGGAATCTCCCCGAGCTCCGTAACCTGGACATCCTCGGACCGCAGCAGGAGACCGGACTCACGGTGGTAGCAGTCAAAGGTCTCCCGGCCCGACCTCCAGCCCAGGCGAACCCGGTAGCAAGCGCCCTCAGGGAGTTGGAGGGTGCCCACCGTCTCCCGTTCCGGGACCAGGGCTCGGTCCCGGAAGGCGGCGGCGGCGAGGGCCCTCTCCCCCATGTGCTCGAGTTCGTCTCCCTCCATGAGCTGCGGACCGGTGAGCATATCCACGGACCAACCCACTTGCCCATCGAATCCCACCATGAGTTCCCCCACACCGGGGAGCGACGAGCTCATTCGCGAGCCCACATCGGGGATCTGGAGGAGTTCGAAGGATCCTGTGAGCCCCATGGCCGGGATGGAGAGGGTGCCGGAGAAGCGGATGGACGCTGGGGCCAGATGAGCGTCACGGCCCCCGATGGCCTCCACGTACCTTTCAATGAGCGCGTCGGCGTCGGGGAGTTCCTGCGCCGTGGCCGGGGAGTTGATGGCTGCCGGGGCTATGAGGCACAGAAGGAGGATCGAAGGTCGGCGGAGAAAGCGGCTCATGGGCTGTTCTCGGTTGTGACCGCGCTCTGTGCCAGCATCCACTCAAGCGCGTGGTCAAGCGTGGGGTCTCCCTGGGCCAGGAGAACCTCCCGGGAGAGGGGGACCGGCGTATGGGGTCGGACCCCTGCGCCCTCCAATCGGTTTCCATCGGAGGCGGTGAAGTCGGCCACGGCGTGCATGAGGCGATCACCGGTGGGGAGGATGACGACGTGGGCCGGAAGGACCTGCCCAGCCGTGGTCTCTCCCACCAGATGGCCACGGCCCAGCGCCTTCAGTCCTCCCACGAAGATCTCGGTGGTGCTGGCGGAGTGGGTGTCCACCAGAAGCGCCAGAGGACCCTGGAAGGGTTGTACGCGGGAGCCGTCCGGGCCGATCCGCTGGGGGTTCACCACGAACCGCAATGCCGTATCCCGGGTGCGCATCTCGCCCAGCTCCACCCGGTCGTCCAGAAAGTGTCCTGCCACGCCCATGGCCATAGCTCCCACTCCACCAGGGTTCCCCCTCAGATCCAGGATGATGCCATCACCGGACCGGTGGCGATGAACTGCCTCCGCAATGAGGGGGGCTGCCAACGGAAACCACCCGTTGAACCGGATCAGCCCGATCCGCGGACCCTCGTCCCCCCGCGGGCGGAGTTCCCTGTCTTCGACCTCCAGGCGGAAGGGAGGAAGGTATCCGAATTGGACCCACTCTCCCGCCGGTTCGGCCAGTTCCACCTCCAACTCCCGAACCTGGTCGCCGCCATCACGGATCTCCAAGGCGAGCCGCCGGCCGGGAGTGCCTCGAATGCGCGCCGCCAGGACGGCGTCGATCCATGCCGCCGCCTCCTGATCCAACTCCCGGAACCCCTTGGTGAGCTCCGCCACCACCTGCCCTTCCACCGCCAGGATCTCGTGTCCGGCTGCCAGGCCGGCCCGGGCGGCACCGCCCTCCGGACGGACTTCCGTCACCAGAGCGGCGCCGTCGATCCAACGAACCCTCATCCCCGGATCTCCCCGGCCGGCGGCCGTCACGTCCGGGTCCGCCACCGTCGCCGGGATGAAGACGAAGTGTGACTCTCCCAGCCGGTCCAGCATCTCTTCCATGATGCGGTGAAAGTCATCTGAAGACTCTGATGCCTCCACCAGGGGGCGGAACTCATCTCGCACGCCGTACCAGTCCACCCCTCCCCACTCCGGGTCGTAGTGGGTGTCCCGGATCCGGGTCCACGTCGTATCGAAGGCCGCGAGGCGCAGCGAATCGGAGCCGGTTTGCATTCCCGGGGTCGGGTCGGTCGACGGTGCGCCCACAGACCCGAGGGTCAGCAGGAGAAGTGCGCTGAATGGGAAGAGCATGACCGGGACGCTCGATCTGTCGGGGAAAGGGTCGGCCCGATAGGATAGCACCTCGACATCCGTGGGGCACCTCGGTGGAAGGTACGTAGGAGGGACTCCCGCCCTTCACCGACGGTTCCCGCATGTGACCTCCAGCCTGCATACGCCATGGATCCCCTCACTGACGACGAACTGGACCATTTCATCGAACTCCGGCTGCGCCACATGGGGATCGATCTCTCGGTCCTGCCGGGAGAGGATGCCCGGGCTCCGGCCGACCGGAGGCGTGTGCTGGCGGCGGTCCGGCGGTTGCTCCGGGACCAGATGCCCGTGGTCGCCGACCTGGCGCTGGACCCCATCGCCTGGCCCCCTATCCTCTATCCGAGCGGTCTCGCCGGTGGGGACAGGGGGAGCCACGAAACGGGGGTGGGACCGTGACTGGAGCGGGCCGGAGTGGAGGAATAGCCGGCGATATCCCCCCCCAGGACGCCCTCGTGGACCGCCGCAGCTTCCTGGTCCGGATGGGTGCCCTTTCGGCGGCGGCAGCGGTGGCGGGGTGCGCTCCGGCGACCGCCGGCGCCGGGGCAGGTGCCTCGAGCTCGGTAGCGGCTTCCCCGCCCGGGAGCGAGACGGCGGCAGCGGACACCTTCTTCCGGTCCCTTCCCCTTCCGGACCCCTCCAGGATGGGGGCCACCGATCCGGTGGAGTTCACGGCGTGGGAGGCGGCTGCGCTAATCCGAGAGGGTCGTCTCGGGGTCCTTGAGTATACCGACGCCTTCCTGACCCGGATCCGGCGTTGGGATGGGGTCTACCAGGCCTTCAACGAGGTGACCGACCAGATGGCCCGAGAGCGGGCTCGGGCCCTGGATGACGCACCGGTCCGGGGCCTCCTCCACGGGGTCCCCCTGGCCGTGAAAGACAACATCCATACCGCCGGGGTCCGGACGACCGCCAATTCCCACATCTTCCAAGACTTCGTGCCGGACCGGGACGCCACGCTGGTTAGGGCCCTGATGGATGCGGGAGCGATCATGCTGGGGAAGAGCCAGCTCGGCCCCCTGGCAACCACCAGAGCCCTGACCCCCGACGGCGAGGTGACCACCCTGAACGCCTGGGCTCCGGGGAGCCCCGACGTAAGCCCCGGTGGCTCTTCATCGGGGTCGGCCACGGCCGTCATGGCGCGGCTGGCTCCCGTGGCTCTGGGGACCCAGACCGGAGGTTCCATCACCATGCCCTCCCGGGCCCAGGGAGCCACGGGCCTCAAGCCCACCTTCGGCCGCGTCTCACTGGACGGAGTGATCCCCTTGAGCTACACACGGGACCATGTGGGGCCCATGACGCGGGACGCCCGGGACGCCGCCATGGTCCTTCAGGCCATGGCCGGTGAGGATCCTCGGGATCCGCGGACGCTGGGGCTTCCCCCGGTGCCGGACCTCCTTACCGCCGCCACACCCCTGGAGGACGGGGGACGGGTTCGGGTGCGCTGGGGAACCCGCCTGGGCATTTTTCCCGGGTGGGCGGATGGTGGGGGTGACGGAGGGAAGAACCGGCAGGACTTCCTGAGAGAGACGGAGGCCACCGGTGTCCAGGTGGTGGAAATCCCTCTCCCAGAGGGTTGGGACGAACTCACCTCCGGAGCCCTCAACGCCATTCGGTTGGTGGAGCGGGCAGAGCCCTTCCTCCCGTATTTCAAAGAGGATGTCCGCCTGTTCGGTGTCACCCTCACCTCGTTCATCCAGGGCCTCTTTGTCTCGGGAGACGAATACCTGAAGGGTCAGCGGGCCAAGTTGGCGCTGCTTCGTCTGGTGCTGGACGACATTCTGTCTCGCTGTGATGTGGTGGCGCTGGAGACCCACGTCCCCTTTGACATGATCGGCCTTCCTCTGCTGGCGCTCCCCGTGGGGAAGCGGGAGGTGGCCGGGGTGGAGGTGCCGGATGGTGTTCTCCTCGGGGGAGCCCCCTTCGGTGAAGAGCGGCTTCTGGCAGTGGCGGCGGCATTCCAGGCCCGCACCGACTGGCACCGAAAGCGGCCGGCTGACCCGACCCTGGAAGAGGAGGCAAGGTTGAACCGTCTCGGAGCTCGGGGCCGTCTGGATCTGGATACGGTGGCCCGGGAGGCCCAATGAGGACGTTTCGCGCCCTTCTGGTACTGGGGTTGGCTGGTGTCGTCGCCGGGTGCGGTGCCGATGGCCCTGCGCCGGGCCATGGAGACGGCCTGGCGGATGTTCCCGGTGGAGCCCACCATCACCCACCCGGTGGGGTGGGCGGGGTCGAGGTCCCGGTGGAGGACCACTCGGGCCACCTCGTCGCCGGTGGGGTGGAGGGAGAGGGCGTTGGACGGGTCCACTTCCCCGTCGCCTGCGAGCCACTGGCCCAGGAACGGATCGAGGTGGGACTGGCCATGTTCCACTCCTTCTGGTTCGGGCAGGCGGACGAGGTCTTTCAGGAGGCATTGGCGTTGGATCCCACCTGTGGAATGGCGGAGTGGGGCCGGGCCATCACCCGGATGGGCAATCCCTACGCCGGAGCGATCCCCGAGGCGAGGCGTTCGCAGGCCCGGGAGGCGCTGGATCGCGCCGAAGCGGCGGGGCTGGCCACCCCTCGGGAACGGGACTGGGTGGCTGTCTTTCGCCCGCTCTTCGCAGCAGACGGTTCGGAGGTTACCCGGCGCCTGACCTGGGAGGCGGAGATGGAGGAGATGGCGCGGCGTCATCCGGAGGATACGGAAGCCCAGGTCTTCCTCGGACTCGCCCTCCTGGCGGCGGCCCCCCCGGAGGACACTACCTTTGCCCGGCAGCTACGGGCGGCTGCCATGCTGGAGGATCTCTTCCTCCATCGGCCTGATCACCCTGGGTTGGCCCACTACATCATCCACGCCTACGACGCGCCGGCCCTGGCGGAGCGAGGTCTGGATGCGGCCCTCCGATACGCCGAGATCGCCCCGGACGCCCCCCACGCCCTCCACATGCCCTCCCACATCTTCACGAGGCTCGGGATGTGGGACCGTTCCATCGAGGTCAACCTCCGCTCGGCGGCAGCATCGGGAGGGGACTGGGAGCGGGTCCATGCATGGGACTATCTGGTCTATGCCTACCTGCAACAGGGCCGGGATCGGGAAGCTGCCGGGATCGTGGATCGGGCGCTGGCTGCGGCGGAGGCGCTGCCGGAGCCGAGCCTTGCCTGGAATACCTTCAACTGGCAGGCCATGTCGGCTCGTCTCGTACTGGAACTGGGCGACTGGGATAACGCTGCCGCCCTTCCTCCAACAGGCGCGGGCATGGGCCCGGCCACGGCTGTCCGGCACTTCGCCCGGGGCCTGGGCATGGCTCGCATCGGTGACCTGACGGGGGCACAGATGGAGGCGGGGAGACTGGAGGAGATCCGGGATGCACTGGAGTTGGCAGGTGAGGCATACTGGTCCCGTATCGTGGAGGCGCAGGCCCTGGCGGTGCGGGGGTGGACCCACCATGGCCAGGGGGATACGGCGGCGGCTCTCCTGCTTCTGGACCGAGCAGCGGTGTTGGAAGAGGAGGTGGAGAAGCATCCCGTGACCCCGGGCCCCCTCCTCCCTGCCCGGGAGATGCACGGGGAGTTGCTTCTGGATGACGGAGATCCGGTGGCGGCGCTGGCATCATTCCGTCGGGTTCTGGAACGGGAGCCCCACCGTGGACGAGCCACATTCCTGGCGGGACTCGCGGCTCTCGAAGCAGGAGATGCGCTGGCGGCCGAAGGTTACTTCGGCGCCTACCGGGAGTTGACGACCCGTGGAGACGGTACCCGGTCGTGGGACCGGAGGGCCTGGTGGGGCCGAGGTGGCTAATCCATGTCCCGGTCCCGGTCGGGGGGGGCGGCGGGCCGGACGGTCCCCTCCTCCACCGATGCAAGGTGGATCAGGGCATCCCCCCGGTTCACGGTGGGACTGCGGGTGAGCCCCACCACAACGCCGGCCCGGTTCGTTCGGATCTGCAGGGATTTGTCCCCGAAGGCGTCCCGGATGACCCCAACCCGGCGTCCCTTCTCCACCCGGTCTCCCGGCTCCACTTCAAGGCGCAGGAGCCCGCCCCGCCCGGCCCGGATCCATGAGGTGCTCCTGGATTCGAGGGAAGGGGTTTCCCGGGGAGCGGGGCCGCCGGCCCGCATCCCCAATTCCCGGAGTACCCGGAGGATCCCCGATACCCCGGCTTCAATCACACTCCGATCGAAACGGCGCGCCTCCCCACCCTCGAAGACCAGTACCCTGGTCCCTCGGGCAGTGGCCGCTGCCCGCAGGGACCCGTCCCGGAGGGTAGCGTGGAGCACGATGGGGGCACCGAAGGCCCTGGCCAGGCGGCCGGTTTCCGGGTCCGAAAGATCGGCTCTGATCTGGGGGAGGTTCGTGCGCTGGTCGGCCCCGGTGTGGAGGTCGATCCCCAGGTGGCAACCCCGAACCACCTCGTGCATGAAGAGGTGGGCCAGCCGGGAGGCCATGGACCCCCGCGGGGACCCGGGGAAGGACCGGTTCAGATCCCGCCGGTCCGGGAGATAGCGGGACTCCAGAAGAAATCCCTGCACATTGACGATGGGTACGGCCAGGATGGTGCCGGCAAGGCGTTGCGGGTTCAGTTCGGACAGGAGCTTCCGAATGATCTCCACACCATTCAACTCGTCGCCGTGGATGGCGGCGCTGATCCAGATACGCGGCCCGGGTCGGACGCCGTGGAGCACCTCCATGGGGAGCGGGAGGGGCTGGCCCGTGGCCAGCACTCCCGTGGGGAGCTCGATCCGGCAGCGCTGGCCAGGGGGAATGACTTCACCGGCCACCCTCACCGGAGCCGTGGCCTCACCCATCAGCCTTCTTGCCCCCGGGGCTGGATTCGTCCGTGGCCCCGTTTCCGGGCTGAGCGCCGGGGGAGTGTCGATCGGTGGAGGGGGCTCGGCTCCGGACCTTGCGTTCGATGTACTCGATGATCCGGCCCGCCACATCCACCCCTGTGGCTCCCTCAACCCCCTCCAGCCCAGGCGACGAGTTCACCTCCAGGACCACCGGACCCCGATTGGAGCGCAGCATGTCCACGCCGGCCACCGAGAGCCCCATGGCCCGGGCGGCCTGAACCGCCGTCCGCCGTTCGTCCTGGGTCAACTCCACCGCCTCGGCGGTTCCGCCCTGGTGGAGGTTGGAGCGGAATTCACCGGGGGCCGCGTGCCGGATCATGGCGGCGACCACTCGATTTCCGATCACCAGTGCCCGGAGGTCTTCACCTCCCGCTTCCTTGATGAACTCCTGGACCAGGATGTTGGCGTCCAACTGACGGAAGGCGGCGATCACCGACTCCGCCGCCTTCCGGGTCTCAGCCAGGACCACTCCCACACCCTGGGTGCCCTCCAGGAGTTTCACGATGACCGGAGGACCGCCCACGCGGTCCAACACTCCTTTGGTGTGCCGGGTGGAGTGGGCGAAGGTGGAGGTGGGGAGCCCAACCCCGGCTCGGGACAGAATCTGCATGGAGTGGAGCTTGTCACGGGAGCGGAGGATGGCCTCGGAGGGATTGACCGAGAAGACACCCATCATTTCAAACTGCCGGACCACCGCCGATCCGTAGTAGGTGTATGAGGCTCCGACGCGGGGGATCACCGCCTCGAAGCGAAGCTCCTCCTCCGGCGCGTTCCGGTCGGTGACCAGGTCCTGATAGATCACGGAGGGCCGTCGGGCCGTGATGTCCATGTAGCAGCGGAGGTAGTTCACCACCCGAACGTCGTGGCCGCGCTCCCTGGCCGCCTCCAGGAGACGGGCGGTGGAGTAGAGGGATGCCTTACGGGAGAGGATGCCGATTCTCATTCAAGGGGGCCGTTGCGGGTAGGTGAGGAGGGGGATCCCAGAAGGAAGGAGGCAGCGGGATCTACCAGGAAGCGCCCCCGAAGCGCTGTGCGCCCAAGAAGCATCCGGAAGCCCATGCTGTCTCGGCGTGTCAGCGTGATCTCCACCGGCCAGCGGTGTGGTCCCAGCTCCACCTCAAGCCGAACAGTGGGGCGGGGCTCTACAGCCCCGCTGGAACTCCGTACCTGACGATGATCCACCAGAGGCGCCACCAACTCCGTCTCATCCCCGCCCCGCCGCTGGTGGGGGTGAATGATGAACCGGAGGAGTCCGTCTGCGGCGTACCGGATCCCCGTGGCGTGGAGCGCAGAGGTGCGCGCCCCGGTGTCGATCTTTGCCTTGATGGGGACCGAAGGGGCGGCGCTCAGGGTGATCCACTCTCGCCAGCCGATGTGGCAGGGTGGGGCCTGGGCTCGGGGTCGAGGCATACCGGAGTGGAATGATGGTTGGGGGTTACGGGGCCTCCGGCGGGAAGCCGGTGGAAGCCACCGGCGGAAGATAACCCTTCAGCGGCAGGTACGCCCCTTAGATCACGGGCGGGTGTGGACGGGGAAGATCCAGGACAGCGCTCCGGCCGCAGGACGGGCAGAGGTACCATTGGCGTCGCCGCACATAGGCAACGCCGGGCGGCCGGGGGACAGGTTTCGACTCCAGGATTACTCCGCAGCGAGGACAGCGGAGAAGATCGCCCCCTGCCAGCAGGCTCCGAAGCTCCGCTAGCTCCTCCCTGGAGAAGATCCGTAGCCGGCTCATGTCTGAAACCATGGACGGAAGGCCCTCGTAGGGAGGAGGGAGCGGGAGACAGCGATCCCGCGACCCCTGAACCGAAACCCCGCATTGAAAGGAGTACCCGCCATGCTCACTCTCCTCAAGTTCCTGCTGGTGGGGATCCTTGTCCTGGTCGCCCTGAATGTGGTGGGCAGCCTTCTGGCACCGATCCTCGTTCCCATCTTCGTTCTGATCATCCTGGCCTTCGTACTGGCGATTCCGGCGGCCCTGGTCATGGGACTCGGGTGGGCGGTGATGCGGCTCCGGGGGGCGCTGGAAGGAGATCCCCTCTGAGCCGACTCCTTGCCATCTTCTCCTTACACCGGGAATTCCCTCAAAGCGAGGATTCAGGCGATATCCCGGCCATGGATCTCTCTTGACGGCCTCGTCGGGCGCCTTTAGCCTTCTTCCAGCCTCTGCCGGGCCAATGGGACCGCCCGGTTCGAAGAGGATGGACACCGCGCCGAATGCGTGGCGCTTTCGGTGTCTTCAGATTCCGAATATTCGGCAGCATTCGGATCCGTCCAGATTGGGCGGCCCCTGAACTGTAATCAACCGAGGAGAGAAGCTCATGAACAAGTCCGAGCTCGTGGACGCCCTGTCCGAACACACGGGCATCACCAAGGCCCAGGCCGGAGAGGCGATCGACGCGCTCTTCGACACCGACAAGGGCATCATCGCGGGAGCCCTGGGGGCGGGGAAGCGGGTACAGATCACCGGATTCGGGACCTTCGAGACCAAGGAGCGGAAGGCTCGCACCGGTCGGAATCCCCGCACTGGTGAGACCATTGAGATCGCCGCCACCAAGACGCCTGGCTTCCGGGACGGCAAGGGGCTGAAGGACGCGGTGAAGTAATACGGGGCTCTCCCCTCGTTGGAGCCTGGCTCCACCAGGCTCCCATCGCAGTCGAAGGGGCCGCATCCCGCGCAGGGGATGCGGCCCCTTCTTCGTGTGAGGCAGGTGGAGCAGGGAGCACCCTGCCCCCGACCGGGTCAGCACCCCCGTCCCACCGGGCCGAGGCTCACCTCTCCGGACCCCGAGTGGGACCACGTCTTCCCGGGTTGCCGCTTCCGCCCCGGTCGCGGGGCCCGCTGGGGCCTCGTTCCCGCGGCCCTCCGGGTCCCCGACCCCGCGATCCCGGTCCGCCCCGCTCCCTGGAACCGCTGGTCCCCCGGTCGAAGTCGACCCGCACGCTCCGTCCCCGAATGGAGGTGCCGTTCAGGGCTTGGATCACCTTACCCGCCACAGTGTCCTGAACCTCGACCCGTGCGAAGGTGTCACGGACGTCGATGCGGCCTACCTGGTCGCCCTTGAGACCGGCCTCCCCGGTAATGGCTCCCAGAAGATCTCCAGGACCGACGCCATCCCGACTGCCCACGCTGAGGAAGAGCCGGGTCCAGGCCGGGGGCCTGGCGACGGGAGTGGCAGAGGCCGGAACACCCTCGTCCCGCTGGGCCTGGGGCGCGCCGGAGGTGGCGGCGACCGCTGTGACGCCGCGATCCCGGAGGAGGGCGGCAAGGGCCGCCGCGACTTCGACACCCGACCACTCGTCCAGGAGTGGCTCCAGCAGCGTGGTGTACGCGGCCAGATCCCGGGTCTCCAGCGCTTGCCGGATCCGATCCCGGAAAGCCTGCACCGCGGCGTCGCGGGAGGAATCTGCCGCCGGGAGCGGCTCGAGACGATATCCGGCTTCCCGGGCAAGGCGCCTGAGATGGGGGAGTTCCCGGCCTTCAGCGACGCAAACGGCACGTCCTGGACGTCCACCGTGACGCCGGTCCAGGGTGTCGGTGTCCAGAGGGAGGTCCAGGGAAACGGTTGCCACCTGCTCCGGATCAATCCCCGAGTCCGTTGCCCGCTTCCGGTCGGCAAGGGCATCCAGACCCAGCCAGACCGGCGTATCGGGGTCTCCCGGCATTCCGGCCACGAACCCGTGGAGGGTCAGCATATCCCCCACATCGGCCGCTCGGTCTTCTGATCGACAGAAGAGGAGGACGTGGTGGATCTCCTCATCCAGGAGTTGTTCCACCAGGGTCATGGGGTCCCGGAGAATGTCAGGACGTTCCACCACGTGGAGAAGAATCTCGCCCCGTTCCACCGGAGCCTCCGCCAGGTCCTCTCCCGCCGCCTCCGACGGGAGGAAGACGGCTCGGCGCATGTGGGCATCGACCCATTCACGGACCTCGGAGGTGATGGGGTCTGCCACCACGATCCCCTGCCAGTCATCGGACTCGGCTGCGTCCAGTATGAGGCTAATGTCCTGGGATCCCTCCCCCTCCAGAAGGAAGGCGGCACCGTCCAGTACCAGAGCCTGGAGTCCATCGAGCTTCACCTCGGCGGCCCGGACGGCGGAGGCCAGGGTCCCGGGTGTCGCCACCAGGATGTCGGCGTGGCCAGGAAGCGCCCAACCGGTGGAGAGTGCGGCGCACCGGTGTCCGGTGACCATCCCGAGTCTCCCCAGGGAGCGAGCCAGGCCCGTGGCGGATTCAGGGGTGCCGGTGAGGACCACGCCGGAAGGCCGTCCTCCGCCAGGTTCCAGGCGGCTCAGGAGTGCGGCGCCGTAGGCAACGGCGGCACCTGCCCCCGGGCCGGCCCGCAGAACCGCGGGGTTGCCTCGTACTAGAACGGGGATGGCATCGGCCTGCAGCCCCGAGGGCACCTCGATACCTTCGGCGGTGAGGGCTTCCAGCAGTTCGGGGGCAAGGCCCATCTGGTCAAACGAATCCATTCGGAGTCCTGTCGTCAGTGTGTGGGGGCTTCGGTCAGGAGGGGTCTCCGGAGCCACGGCCGCCCCGGTCCTCAGGCTCGTACGGGAGCCGGTTCAGGAAGATCTGGATCTCGTAATCCATACGAGAGGTCCGCAGTTGATCGGTCTCGGCCACCACCTCGGTGTACAATGCGTGCCGGTGGGCGTGGAGGGATACGGTTCCCTCCGTGCCGGAATAGGTGGCCCCGTGGCCGGACCCCTTGGTCCGGTTCAGACCGAGTCGCTCGGGGAGAAAGCCCTCAGCCGCTTCCAGCACCTGGGCCGGGGATGCTGCCGTCTTTCGGACATAGCCTGCCATGACGTTCGATCTCCTTGGTGGTCTGGGGCCTGCAAGGCCCGATACGCTCATGTGGTGTTCCCATGGGATGGCGGATCCCGGTGGGCTTCCGGCGCCACGGATGCTAGGAACCGACGCACGGCGGCGACGCCAGGGAAGCCCTCCAGGCGTGATCCACTCCGGATCAGGGTGGGGACCCCCCTCACGCCCCGCTCCAAGGCGTGGCGTCGGAGGTCATCCACTTCGGGGCTGAATCGATCCACCCCCAGGACGGCATGGACTTCGCTCGCGTCGAGTCCTTCCTGTTCAGCGAGCTTCACCAGAACATCGACCCTTCCCAGGTCCCGGCCCTCTTCAAAGTGGGCGCGGAAGAGTCGGTGATATAGAGGGAGGGCACCCTGGCCGGATGGGGCCATCACCTCCCGGCCGTGAAGGGCCAACTCGTGAGCCTTCCGGCTCCATGGGATGAAGCCCGGTTGCTGGAAGGGGAGGGAGAGCTCCCGCGCCGTCTCCGCCAATCCCCGGGTCATGGACATCCACTCCGGGGCGCCTGGGTTCTGGAGTGGTGCCGGGGGAGGGCGGAGTTCCAGCGGGTGATAGACGATGGCGGAGTGGCGTCGGTCTCCCTGGTCGGCTTCGCGACGAAGGAGTTCGTGAACCAGGTAAGACCCGGGGTCCACGAAATCGAAGAAGAAGAGAAGCGGCTCTGAGCTCAACGCGACACCGGGGATCACCGCGGCGGCGGTGCGATCCCGTCCATGACCTGGGTTTCATATCATTCGGAGCCGTCGGGTCTCTCCGGCGGTATCCGGGTCTTCAGGAGCCTGGCCTCCGGGAAGACAGCCTCCGGGGATGCAATGTCGCCGGAACGGGGGGGGTGGATCAACCTCCCATGAATCGGCCCCTGCCCTTGCTCCCCGCCTGGAAGCTGAGATATTCCGGGCTCTACGGCGGACCATTGCCGGGGCGGCCCCGGCAATGCACGCTCCGCCTTCCCTCCGGCTCTTCCCACGGGACGTCCCATGGAATTCAGCTCCAACATCGCTTCGCTCCAGCCGTCGGCCACCATGGCGGTCAGCGCCCTGGCCAAGCAACTCCGGGCCCAGGGACGGGACGTCATCGATCTGAGTGCGGGCGAGCCGGATTTTCCCACGCCATCCTGGATCGCCGAGGGAGGTCTGGAGGCGGTACGCACCGGACGCACCCGCTACACCCCGGCGCCCGGGCTTCCGGAGTTGCGGCAGGCGGTGGCCAGCGACCTTTCCAGGCGCTCCCGGGCGGGATGGTCCATCTCTCCGGACAGCGTAGTGGTGACCGCCGGAGCGAAGCAGGCCCTCTGGAACGCTTGCTTCGCCCTCTTCGGGCCCGGAGACCAAGTCCTGATCGCCAGCCCCTACTGGACCAGCTACCCCCAGATGGTGGGGCTGTGTGGGGCCGACCCGGTCCCTGTTCGGGGACCGGAGGAGAACGGATTCAAGCTCCGGCCCGAGGATCTGGAGGCGGCTGCCGGGCCCTCCACCCGAGGGCTCATCATCTGTTCCCCCTCCAACCCTACAGGGACGGTCTATACCCTGAAGGAGCTTGAGGCTGTGGCGGAGTGGGCTCGGGATCGGGGGGTCTGGATCCTCTCGGATGAGATCTACCGTCGCATCGTCTTCACCGGCGCTGGGGAGGATGCACCCAGCCTCTCGGATCTGCCGCCTTCCACACTCGGACCCTACGTCCTCGTTGACGGCGCCTCCAAGTGCTTTGCCATGACCGGGTGGCGGATCGGGTATTCGGTGACCGAGCCCGAGGTGGCCAGGAAGCTGGCCGCCTTCCAGAGCCACACCACCTCCAACGCCGCCACCCCCTCCCAGTACGCCGCGCTTCGGGCTCTGAGCGATCCGGTCCGGGCGCAGGAGAGTATCGGGAACATGGTGACGGCCTTCCTCCGGCGCCGGAACCTCATGGTGGAGGGATTCAGCCGGCGTCTCCCGGGGCTGACGCTGGTGGAGCCGGAGGGGGCCTTCTACCTCTTCTTCCGGGTTGATGGCGAATACTCCAAGGAGGTCTCCGACTCCCAAGCGTGGTGTTCCCGGGTCCTGGAGACCACCGGGGTTGCTCTGGTCCCCGGCGCCGCCTTTGGAGACGACCGCTACGTTCGCCTGAGCTATGCCACCTCCGACGACCTCCTGACCGAGGCGCTGCGGCGGCTGTCGGAGGAGCGGGAGTGAGCCGAACCTCCGAGATGGGACCCACTGAGGGCTTCGTGTCCAAGCTGTTCGCGGAGGAGGATCCGCACCTGAAGCGGATTCGTGAGGTCATGGAGGCCAGGGGGCTGCCGGCCATCCAACTGCCCCCGACCACGGCGCGGGCGGTGCAACTGCTCATGAGCGTT
>SKJY01000361.1 GCA_007121775.1 Gemmatimonadota bacterium | reverse complement strand
GGTGCTCCCGGGCCATGACCAGTCGACGACCGGGGAGGGCTCCGTCCAGGAGATCCTGGATAAGCTCGGGGGTGAGATGGCGGTCAGGCGTCTGGCCGCCGGTCCACCCGGGGAGGAGGCGGCGCCACCACGACGGCCGGGCCGGCGTGGTGGCGGGCGTTGCCTCGGACTCCTCAGCCACTAATGTCCCGGTGGCGCGGACTCCGGCCAGGACCCGATCCCCGAAGGCTGAGGAGGGGACCAGGGCCGGCAGATCATCCAGTTCAGCCAGGAGCACCTGCCACCCCTCCAGCTCAGCCGCGCACCGGCGGCAGCCGGCCAGGTGGGTCTGCACCGGCTCGATCTGCTCCGCCGGGAGCTCACCATCCAGGTAGGCCTGGAGCGTGTCGCTGGACAGATGGGGGTTCGAATCGTTCACCGGTCCTCCTGGACAGGCCTGGGTCGAACGGGATCGGCGCTGGGGTCACTGATCCCTACGGATCTGCCCAGTGCGGGGTTTCGAATGGTCATACCGCAACTTCCTCCAGGAGCCCCTTCAGTTCGCCGCGGCCCCGATGGATGTAGGTCTTCACCGTACCCAGAGGCAGTTCCATGATGTCCGAGATCTCCTGATAGCTGTGCCCCTCCACATGCCGGAGGATCACGGCCGTCCGGTACTCGGGTCGGAGCCGGCCCATGGCCACCTCGATCCTGGAGCCCAGCTCCCGGTTCTCCGTGTAGGCCTCCGGGGTCTCGCTCCGGTCCGGGATATCGAACCCGGTGCGATGTTCCTCCTCGGTGGAGCCGGCGTTGGGGGCGCCGTCGATGGAGACGGTGGCGAGTTCCCGCTTCCGGAGCCGGTCGATGGCCATGTTGTTGGCGATCTTGAAGATCCAGTTGGAGAAGCGGTAGCTGGGGTTGTACGTATGGATGGCGCTGAAGGCCTTCACGAACGCTTCCTGGGCCACGTCCTCGGCGGTCTCCCGATTCCGCACCATGCGGAATACCAGGGAGAACACGGGCCTCTCGTAGCGAACGAGAAGCTCGCGGAAAGCCCGCTCCCGGCCCTCGCAGGCCCGGGCGGCCAGTTCCCTGTCATCGAGCTGAGCGTAGTCCACCGGCTCTAGGACTCCGTGGTCCAGGGGGTTGAGAAGGGGGCCGGGTGGAGCGTGGGCCTTGCCGGAGCATCCGGATCCGGAACCACGTGGACCCAGCCCCCCTTTGACCCTCCCTACGAAGGGTGGGCGGTGCGAGTTTCAGGAGGTCCATGGCCGGATCTCCCGGCGGCATGGAAGGTATTCCCTCCTTCTCAGGCTCCGGATCCCATTCCGGAGCGTTTCAGCCAAGCTATCCAACAGGCCCTTCGATGGCGACGACACCCGAGGCCCGCCCCCACCGGGGCGAAGCTCGCGAACGGCAGGTCCGCACCCTCTTTTCGGAGATCGCTCCCCGGTACGACCTCCTGAACCACGTCCTGAGTCTCAACATCGACCGGCGCTGGCGGCGTCGGGCTGTGGACCTGCTGGATGTGCCCCCCGGGGACCCGGAGGTCCGGGTGCTGGACGCCTGTGCCGGAACCTACGACCTGAGCCTGGAGTTGACTGGTCGAAAGGGCTTCTCCGGGCGTGTGGTGGCCTCGGACTTCGCCCGGCCCATGCTGGTGGAGGGGCAGGGGAAGCTCCGGGGTAATCCCATCGCCCCGGTCTGCGGAGATACCCTTCGCCTCCCTTTCCCCGATGGGGCCTTCCACCGGGCCATGGTGGCCTTCGGGGTCCGGAACCTATCGGATCCGGCCCGGGGCTTTGCCGAGTTCGCCCGGGTGCTGAGTCCCGGCGGGAGGCTGGTGATCCTGGAGTTCACCACTCCGCCCAACCGGCTTACCCGGGGGCTCTACCTCTTCTACTTCCACCGGATCCTCCCCCTCATCGGACGGATCGTGTCGGGCCACCCCTGGGCCTACACCTACCTGCCCGAGTCGGTGAAGGAGTTCCCGGGGCCCGATGAGTTGGCGCGGATGCTGGAAGCCAACGGCTTCCAGCGGGCCGAATGGAGCTACCTCACCGCCGGGATCGCCGCCATCCACGTGGCCATCAAGGAAGAGTCTCCGGAGTGAAGGCCGAAAGGGAGCCGTCGGTGGAGAGTCGGTAGACGGGTCCCAGCGCCTCCAGCCTCTCGAGCCCCGCCCCGAACCGGTCCGGATCGCCCACCAGGAGGATGGTCATGGATGAGGGGTCGATGTGGGCCTGGGATACCCGGAGAACGTCTTCCGGCTTCACGGCGGCGATCCCCTCGAGGTAACGCTCCAGCCAGTCTTCCGGGAGCCCCTGGGCCAGGTCACCCATGCGGCGCGAGACCACCTGGCGCGACGACTGGAAGGCGAAGACATATCCGTTCAGGATCTGGTCCAGTGCGGTGCGGACCTCCTCAGGCTCCGGCGCCTCGGTACGCATGTCGTCCAGGATCTCCAGGATGAGTTCCACCGCCTCCACCGTGCGCTCCGGTCGGGTGGCGGTGACGGCTCCCACCAGGCCCTCATGGCGGACCGGTGTGGTCCAGAGCGACGAGGCGCCGTAGGTCATTCCCTCTTCCGATCGGACCCGAGTCATGAGCCGGGAGCTGAAGCCGCCTCCCCCCAGGATCAGGTCAGCCACCCGAGAGGCGAAGAAGTCCGGGCTGTCTTCCTGGACGATCCCTCCAGGCTGGGCCATTACGATGGTGGTCTGTTCCAGGGGACGGGGGAGGATGACCACCGACGGACCCGGGCGCATCTCGGGGATGGGCGCCTCCGGAAGCGGCTCGTCGCAGGTGGGCCACCGCTCCAGGAAGGCCCGGATCCGGGGTTCGGTCTCGTCCCAGGAGAGATCCCCGGCCACCCCCACGATGAGGCGGTCCCGGCAGAGGAGTCGGGCCGCCAGCTCCTGGAGCCGTTCCAGGGTGAAGTTCTCCGGTTCCAGGTCCACCTCCTCCAGCTGCCACCCCACCGGGTGGTCACCGAAGACGAGGCGGTTGAACTCCTCGAAGGCCAGAGCGGTGGCGTTATCGGTCCGGCGCCGGAGACGGTCCAACTCCTGCGTCCGCCAGATCTCCACCGCCTCCGGGTCGAAGCCCGGCTCGGTAAGGATCTCTCCCACCAGGTCCAGTCCCTCGTCCACCGCCCCGGTGAGGGCGTTCATGGAGACGTAGCGTCCCCCGCCACCGCTACCGAATCCCAGTTGGATGGCGGCCAGGTCCAGGCGAAGATCCAACGAGTCGGGGGGGAGGCGCCGGGTGCCCCCATTCCGGAGGAAGGAAGAGAACCCCAGAAGAGGCGCCAGATCTTCCCGAGGAAAGTGATTCGGTCCTCCCCGGAGTTGGATGAAGACGTCCACCAGGGGGAGAGCGGGGTCGTGAAGGTGGTAGACCGGCACGTCCAGGACGTGGTGCTCCGAGGCCTGGGGCACCTCAGGGGTGAGTTCCGGGAAGGAGAGGGCCTCGACCGCGTCCCGCCCAATGGGGCGGGGGTCGGGGCGGTCCTGGGGAGGAGGGACGGGGAGGGCCGGAGGAAGGTCGGGCAGGGTGTCCGCCGGCGCCCTGTCCAACGGTGGGGTTCGCCCATGGGCACCCTCCTGGGAAGCCCTGGGTGGGGAGGAAGCGGCAAGCGCGGCGTCACCGGCCCCGCTCCTGGGGGAATCCTCTTCCCGTCGCAGGATCCCCACCGTCCGGGTGCGGGGGTGGAAGTACTCGTCCAGTACCCTCAGCACGTCGTCGGCAGTGACCTGGGTGAGGCGGACCTGGGACTGGAAGAGGGCCCGCCAGTCGCCGTGGAAGCTTTGGGACGCCGCCAACTGGAGCGCCAGCCCCAGGTCGGAGGTGAGTCGCCGGACCCCTGACGCCTCGAGGCGTCGGCGGAGCCGTTCCATCTCCACCTCGGTGGGAGGGGAGGTGCGGAGCCGCTCCAACTCCTCGTAGATGACCGCTTCCACCTCTTCGGGGGTGTGGGGCGCCCTGGGCGTGGCCTGGATGGTGAAGAGGCCGGGGAAGCGACCGCCGGGGGTGGCGCCTGCGGTAACGGCGGTGGCCATTTGCTCGTCCCTCACCAGTCGGCGATAGAGGCGCGAGTCCCTCCCTGCCACCAGGAGGCTGGAGAGGATGGCCAAGGCAGGGGCATCGTCGTGGTGGGCGGAGGGGATCTTCCACCCCACCACCAAGCGCGGTTCGGCGTCCCAGAGTACCTCCACCCGACGCTCTCCCCGTTGCTCCGGCTCCCGGGCCAGTACCGGTGGTGGTGGTCCCCGGGGCTCCATAGGGCCGAAGTAGGCTTCGGCCCAGACCCTGGCCGAGTCCGGATCGATGTCCCCCACCAGCACCGCGGTGGTATTGTCGGGGCCGTAGTGGCGCCGGTAGTACTCCTCCACCTGGGAACGGGTGAGGGTCTCGATATCGGCCATGTGGCCGATGGGCGCCACGCCGTACGGATGCACCCGGAAGGCCGCCCCCATGTGCGCTTCCCAGAGGGCACCGCCGGGGCTCGTGTCCAGCACCTGGCGCCGCTCCTCCTCAATGACCCGGCGCTCGGCATAGAACTCCCGGAAGACGGGATTGCGCATCCGGTCCGCCTCCATGGCGAACCAGAGTTCGGCCCGGTTCGCCGGAAGCTCGATGAAGTACTCGGTGGCCTCGTAGCTGGTGGTGGCATTCATGCTCCTGGCGCCGGCCCGAGAGTAGATCCGGTCGAATTCACCGGGTACCACCAGGACCCGGGCCGAATCCTCCAGGATGCCGATCCTCTCTTCCAGGCGTAGGATCTCCGCCGAGTCCGGTGACGGGAGGAGCCCCCTCGCCAGGAGGAGGGTGTCGTGGGCGGCGTCCATGCGGGCAAAGAGCGCCACCTCCGCCTCCGCATCCACGGTGCCCACGGTGGTGGTCCCTTTGAATAGAAGGTGCTCCAGGAAGTGCACGATGCCGGTGTGGCCCAGCGCCTCGTTCACGCTCCCCACCGGAATGTGGGTCACGAAGGAGACGGTGGGAGCGCCGGAGCGGGGCACCACCAGGAAGTGCATGCCGTTGTCCAGGGTGAACTCACGAACGTCCAGTTGGACGTCCTGCCCCGCCGCCTCCGCCGCCCCCCATCCCGGTCCCGCAAGGGCCAGAGCGATGAGAAGGAGGGCTGGGAAGCGAATGAGGATCTTCACGGTGGGCTCCGGGGCGGGGCGTCGGGGGCGGGTTGGCAGTTCGGGCAGAAGAAGGCGGAGCGATTGCCGAACACCTCCCGCTCCACGGGGGTGCGGCAGCGGGGGCAGGGCTCTCCGTCCCGACCGTATACCCGGAGGGCTCCGCCATAGCTCCCCTCCCACCCCTGGGCCGTCCGGTAGTCCCGGAGGGTGGTGCCCCGGGCCTCGATGGCGTCCCGGAGCACCCGGCGGATGGCCCGGTGGAGGCGGGGGATCACCGGGGCTGGGATGGCGGAGGCCGGGGTCCGGGGGTGGATCCCCGCCAGGTGAGCGGCTTCGTTGGCGTAGATGTTCCCCACCCCGGCCACCTTCCGCTGATCCAGTAGCCAGGAGCGGATGGGGGAGCGGGAGGCTGAGCACGCCTCCCGGAGGTAGCGGGCGGTGAAGCTCCGTTCCAGGGGCTCCGGGCCCAGGGAGCGGGACCAGCGGCGGTACTCTCCCGCGTCCAGAGCCCGGAGGAGGCCGAAGCGGCGGACATCATGATAGACCAGGATGCCGCCTCCGTCCCCGTCTCGTTCAGAAAGGGAGAACTCCACCGCCGGGTGGGTGGGCGGAGGCGAGGCGTCTGCCGGTGGGCGGTAGAGCAGTCGACCGGACATGCCCAGGTTCACCACCAGGCGGATCTCGTCGTCCAGGGCGATGACGATGTTCTTGCCCCGGCGGCCCACCGTCCGGATCACCCTGCCGGTGAGGGCATGGGCGAAGCGGGGGGGCGGCCCCTCCACCACGTCGGGACGGATCACCGTCACCCGCTCCAACCTCCGTCCGTCCAGGGACTCCAGAAGACCCCGGACGATGGTCTCTGCCTCGGGTAGCTCAGGCACGATGGGCGCGGCCGCGGGGGAGTGGGTCGGGATCGGGGGGGGTGGCGATTCAGCCCGAGGTGGCGCCTGAGTCCCGGGACGCCCGCCCCCGGATGGGGGGGGCGGGCTGCGTCTGGTCCGAGCCTTCGGGGGTGGCGGCTCCCGCCATGGCCCTCCACCCGATGTCCCGGCGGAAGACCTTCCCCTGGAAGTCGATGGCCTCGGCTCCTTCGAGACTCCGCTTCCGGGCGTGGCCCAGATCCGTTCCCAGCCCCACCGACGAGAAGACCCGTCCGCCGGCGGTGACGAGCTTGCCGTCGGCGATGGTCGTACCGGCGTGGAAGATGAGGAGGTCCTCATCTTCCACGGGGCTGGTGGTCGGCATGGTGATCTCCCTCCCGGTCTCGTAGGAGCCAGGGTATCCCTCGGAGGCCAGAACCGTGTTCAGCGCCGCCTTGCCATTCCACTGGACCCGGGCCCCGGCGATGCTTCCCCCTCTGGCCACGGCCACCAGGAGTTCCAGGATGGAATCGGCCAGGAGAGGGAGCACCACCTGGGTCTCCGGGTCCCCGAAGCGGCAGTTGAACTCCACCACCTTGGGACCGCTCGCCGTGAGCATGAGCCCGGCGTAGAGGAGACCCCGGAAGGGGCGAGCCGACGTCTCCATAGCATCCAGGACCGGGAGAAAGATCCGGTCCCGAATCTGGTCCATGAGGCGGACGTCGACCGAGGGCACGGGCGCGTACGCACCCATTCCGCCGGTGTTGGGTCCGGTGTCGCCCTCCCCGATGCGCTTGTGGTCCTGGGAGGGGATGAGGAGCGTCACGTGTCGTCCGTCGGTGATGCCGAAGACGGAGAGTTCCTCCCCCTCCATGAAGTCTTCCACCACGATCTCGGAGCCGGCGTCACCGAAGGCCTCACCCTGGAGCATCTCGCGGGCGGCGGCCAGCGCCTCGTCCCGGGAGGTCGCCACCACCGCCCCCTTCCCGGCGGCCAGCCCGGAGGCCTTCACCACCAGGGGCGCATCCTGCTCCAGGATGTGGGCCTGGGCCTCTTCCCAGCGGCGGAAGGCGCGGTGCGCGGCCGTGGGGACCCCTACCCGCTCCATGAGCTCCTTGGCGAAGGCCTTGGACGACTCGATGCGGGCAGCGGCGGCGGTGGGTCCGAAGACAGGGAGACTCCGGCGGCTGAAGACATCGGCGATCCCCCGGGCCAGCGGGATCTCCGGCCCCACCACCGTGAGGGACATGGACTCTCCCTGAGCGAAGGAGGCGAGCCCCTCCACGTCATCCGGGGCCAGGTCCACGGCGGTGGCCAATGGGGCCATTCCGGGATTGGGGCGGGTGACGAAGAATTCGGCCGAGGGAGCATCCTTCTTCAGCTTCCAGAGGAGGGCGTGCTCGCGACCACCGTTGCCGACGATGAGAATCTTCATGGGCCAACTGTATCCGAAGGGAGAGGGGGTGTCAAAATGGAATCCGGGGAGCCCCAGCCACCGCCCCCGGGTGTCTCGAGCACCAGGCGATCCCCTGGCCTCGCCTCCACGGCGGCGATGCCCGGGAGAAGGTGAATCCGACCCGAGGGCGAGATGAGGGTCTGGCAGCCGACCTCTCCCGGCTCACCGCCTTCCAGGCCGTACGGACGGATCCGGCGGTGTTGGCTCAGGAGGGAGATGGAGAGGGGGCGGAGGAAGCGGAGTTCCCGTACCACGCCCTCCCCACCCCTCCAGCGACCGGTGCCGCCGGAGCCCCGACGGAGGGCGAAGCGCTCCACCCGCACTGGGAAGCGGTGCTCCAGCACCTCCACATCGGTGATCCGGGTGTTGGTCATGTGGACCTGGGTGCCGGAGGCGCCGTGGAATCCGGGGCCGGCGCCGGCCCCGCCGGCCACCGTCTCGTAGTACGAGACCTCGTGGTCTCCAAAGAGGAGGTTGTTCATGGTCCCCTGGCTGCCGGCCACGAGCCCCAGGGCCCTGAGGAGGGCGTCCACCAGACGCTGGCTGGTCTCTACATTTCCGCCAACCACCGCCGGGCATCGGGCCGGGTCGGCGGGGAAGGGAGGAGAGAGGATCCCTGGCGGGACTTCCAGGCGCACCGGGTCAAGGAGGCCCTCATTGAGGGGGAGTTCCTCCCCGGCCAAGAGGCGGAGAACGTACAGGACACAGCTCCGGACGATGGCGGGGGTGGCGTTGAGGTTGCCTGGATGGACCGGTGCCGATCCCGAGAAGTCCACCACCGCTGAATCTCCCTGGATCCGGATGGCCACCGAGAGGGGAGAGCCGTCGTCCAGGTGTTCAACAGCGTGGAGGGTGCCGTTGGGGAGTCCGGCCAGCACGGTCCGGATCCGTCTCGATGCCCGTGCCTCCAGCTCCTCCATCCGGGCCAGGACCTCCCGGGCTCCCTCGGTGGCCGCCAGTGCGCTGAGGAGGACGGCGCCGCGACGGTTTGCCGCCACCTGAGCCGCCAGATCCACCAGGTTCTCCTCCACCCGACGGGTCGGGTACGGGGAAGCCAGAAGGAGTTCCCTGATTCCATCCCAGTGGGCCTCACCATTCCGGATGAGAATCCGGGGGTGGATCACCACGCCCTCCTCTGCCAGGGAGGTCGCGTCAGGGGGCATGGATCCCGGTCGTCTCCCCCCGATCTCGGCGTGATGGGCCCGGCTGGCCACGTACCCCAGGAGGAAGGGGGGCTCCCCGTTGTCCGGGGTGGTGTGGACCGGCGTGATGACAGTGACGTCCGGAAGGTGGGACCCGCCGGCGCCCGGGTGGTTCGTCACCGCCGTGTCGCCGGGTCGGAGCTCCAGCGCTGCGGCCACCGCCCGAACGCACGCGCCCATGGCGCCCAGGTGGACAGGTACGTGGGGGGCGTGGGCCACCAAGCGGCCTCGGCGGTCCAGGAGGGCGCACGAGTAGTCCCGCCGCTCCCGGATGTTCACCGAGAGGGCGGTGCGGCGGAGCTGCTCGCCCATCTCCGTCACCAATCCCCGGAACCGCTGGGCGAAGAGTTCGCTCCCGGCGGCGACGGAGCGGAGGGCGACCGGCGCCTCAGTGGAGACCGAACTCCCCTCCAGCACCAGGGACCTGTCGCCGTGAATTCGACCGACCCATCCGGAGGCCACCACAACCGAAGTGTGCTCGGCCCGGATGAGGCACGGTCCCTGGATCCTGCTTCCGGGTTCCAACGAGTCCCGTTCCCAGACCGGGACCTCGCGCCACCCTCCGCCGAACCACGCCTGAGCCGACCCGGGGTTGGAGGGCTCCCTGGGTGCCGGGGTCTCGAAGGCCTGGACCGGCTCCACCTCCTCGGCGAGGGTCACCCGCAGGGAGACCACCTCCAGCGCCCGGCCCGGCGCCCGGTGCCCGAACACCTCCTCGTATGCAGCCTCGAAGGCGTCTCCCAGGCGCCGGGAGGAAAGGGCGACCTCCAGGGTGGACTCCTGTCCCTGGTAGCGAAGGTGGGCCACGGCCTCCCGCACCCGGATCCGGCCCGGCGTCGCACCCTGGTCCAGAAGGGCCCGACGGCCCTCCTTTTCCATCTCTCGTGCCCACCCGGCCAGTTGGGATTCCGCCACATCCAGAGGCGCCAAGACCTCCCGGAGGACCACCCGTTCCGGAGCTGCGTGTTCGAGACCCACAGCGCTGAGGATCCCTCCTTCCTCTGGCAGCACCACCCGCGTGATCCCGAGGCGTCTCGCCAGGGCACAGGCGTGCTGAGCTCCCGCCCCACCGAAGGCCACCAGTCCGTACTCGGACGGGTCGTATCCCTGGCGCACCGAGATCCGCCGCACCGCCCCGGCCATCCTTTCGTTGGCCAGCTCCAGGAAGCCCTCCAGGAGCTCTTCAAGGGAGAGGGACCGGCCCTCTCCCCACAGTGCCTGCAGGAGTGCATCGGCCCGGCTTCGGGCCGCCTCCAGGTGGATGGGGATCCCGAACCGCTGCGGGTCGATGCGGCCTAGCAGGAGATTGACGTCGGTGAGGGTAAGGGGGCCCCCGGCCCCGTAGCAGGCCGGCCCGGGGTCGGCGCCGGCGCTCTCGGGTCCCACCCGGAGCTCGCCGTGCTCCACCCGGCAGATGGAGCCGCCGCCCGCCGCCACCGTCTCGATGGCCACCGCAGGGGTACGAAGCCTGGCTCCCCCCACCTCGTGCTCCTCCTCCACCTGGGGACGGCCATCGATCCGTGCCACATCGGTGCTCGTTCCCCCCATGTCCAGGGTGATCACCCGGTCCAGGCCCACCTGGGCGGCCACCGCGCCCGCACCCACCACCCCGCCCGCCGGTCCGGAGAGGAGGGTCTCCCGGGCACGGACCCGATCAGCCGCGGTGAGCCCGCCTGCGCTGGTCATGACCCGCACCCGGGCGTCGGGGAGATGCTGGAGAATCCCCTGGAGGTAGTCCCGGATCACAGGCGCCAGGTACGCCTCCACCACGGTGGTCTCGGCCCGGCGCAGGAAGTGGGTGAAGGGGGCCACCTCGTGAGAGAGGGCCACATCGCCCATGCCCACATCCCGGATGATACGGGCCACCTCGTTCTCATGAGCTGGGTTCCGCGGCGCATGGAGGAAGACGACGGCAACGGACCGGATGCCCCGTTGGGCGAGTGCGGCCAGTTCCGTGACAGCCGACCTGTCCATGGGCTCGATCACCGCCCCATCCACGCCGATCCGCTCCGCCACCTCCACCACTTCTTGTACTAGAGGGGGTGGGCGGGAGGCGTCCAGGGAGAAGAGGGTGGGGCGGGATTGGTCTCCGATCCGGAGCACATCTCCGAACCCCCGGGTCACTACCAGCGCGGAGGGGGACCCTTTCCGCTCCAGGAGCGCGTTGGTGGCCCTGGTGGTGGCGACGCGGAGGGTGAGCCCCCGGGGAAGGGGGACCGCCGCAGGGGTCCCGGTGGCGAGCCGCGCTGCCAGGAGAGGGGCGGGCTCCCGGGAGCGGAGTTCCACCGTCGTCCCCTGGGGAAGTCTGGAATCGGGAATCGGGGACACCCAGGCCTCCAGGGGATCCTCCCCGGAATTGCGGTGATCCTCGATCCGTCCCAGAGGATGCGCCTCTCCCGGCCGGTGGAGGGTGAATCCGGAGAGAAAGCCGGTAGGGAGCGGATGGGAGAGGGCGACCCGGAGGCCGTCTGCTTCGTGCCTTCCCACCACCCGCCCCCGGAGGGCGCTGGACGACAGGACCTTCAGGCGGTGGCGCTCCCCGCTGGGGTCCACCGCCAGGCAGTCGGTGAAGGTACCCCCCGTGTCCACATGGATGGCCCAATGGCCGGTTCCGCTCCGCTCCGGAGTCGGCCGGGTCCGCTCGGTGTCCCCGGGGGCTCGCTCCATCCCTCCTGCCGGGGAGGTGTGACCCGGTTCCGTCACCAGTTGCCGCCGGACCGGCCTCCCCCCGACCGGAGATTCTCCAGGAGGGAGTCCCGCATCTTCCGGGCTGCCGACGCCAGGTCGTCCACGAATTCCCGCGCCTCCCGTTGGTACGCCGACGCGGCCTCGCCCAGGTCCTCGGCGTAGCTGGGCTCGGGGTCATCCCGACGGGTGTATTCTCCGGCCAGGATCCGGTCGTACCCTCCCGAGTCGATCCACTCGCGGAGCTCGGACACGCGCAATACGTAGAAGGGGTGGGTAGCGCCCAGGAGGTTCAGGACCTTGAAGACCGAGTCGGCCACGTCCTCGCTTTCCCGGTAGGCATCGGCCTGCTCCAGGAAGGCGCTCACATTCATCTCCTCCGGCCTTCCACCGCCGGCCATCTTCAGCATGGCCCGGTACACCACCCGGGGGTCCTGCACCCCCAGGAGTCCGGCCCGGTCGGCGGAGAGTTCGCTCTTGCGGTACCACTCCAGGAGCGCCACCAATACCCCCCGAGCGGCCAGGCCCACGATGGGGAAGCCCCGTTCCGCCAGTTGAACCAGGATGATGAGCATGGTCCGGTACAGGACGTGGCCGCTCATGATATGTCCCAGTTCGTGGGCCAGAACATACTGGAGTTCCTCGTCGTCCAGGAGAGAGACCGCCCCGGAATTGAGGAGGATGAAGGGGCGGTCCATCCCGTAGGCGCCGGCATTCACCATGGGCGTCTGGGAGACGAAGAGTGGGTACGACTCAGGAGCATCCATGGTGCGCAGGACCTCCTGGTAGAGGCCATGGACCCGACCGAACTGCCGATGGGAGACCTGGACCGAATTGGCCTGGAAGGCCAGCCGGATGGGCTTCTCGCCGAAGAAGCCGAAGAGCTTCCTGAGAACCTCGTCGAAGATGGGGATGCCGCGAAGAGCATGGAGGGCCGCCCGGTCCGCCGGATGCTCCCAACTCCGGGAAGAGATCCCGGTGAGGACGCGGCGGGTCCGGGCTTCATCGCTCCGGGGATCCTGGGACGGGTCGTCGCCCGGGATAGGCTCGTCGGGTCGGAATTCATCGGGCACCATGCTTCCTCCTGGCTGGATGGGCTTCGGGATACGAAACGGTGTCGGGGTGGTGGGTCCGGCTTCCCGGTTATAGACCCGCCAGCGCCCCCTTCAGGTCCTCCAGCAGGTCCGAGATGTCCTCGATTCCCACGGACAACCGGACGAGGCCATCGGTGACCCCCATGGCGGCCCGCCTCTCCGGTGCCACAGATGCGTGGGTCATGAGAGCGGGAATCCCGATGAGGGACTCCACACCGCCCAGGGATTCGGCCAGGGCGAAAAGGTGGGTGCCCTCTACGAAACGCCGCGCCCGGTCGGCGCTTCCCAGCTCCACCGACACCATCCCGGTGAACCCGGTCATCTGACGAACCGCCAGTTCGTGCTGGGGGTGGGACTCAAGCCCCGGGTAGTGCACCGCCTCACTGGCCGGGTGCTCCTCGAGAAACCGGGCCACGGCAAGCCCATTCTCGTTGTGGGCCCGCATCCGGAGGTGGAGCGTCTTGGCGCCCCTGAGCACCAGCCAGGCATCCATGGGCCCGGGGACGGCGCCGGTGGACTTGCGCACGAAGAAGAGTTCGTCGGCCAGCTCGTCGTCGTGAACGATGAGCGCCCCACCGATGACGTCGGAGTGGCCGTTCAGATACTTGGTGGTGGAGTGAACCACGATGTCGGCGCCGAACTCCAGGGGGCGCTGGTTGAAGGGGGTGGAGAAGGTATTGTCCACCATGAGGAGCGCATCCGATGCATGGGCGATCTCGGCCATGGCCCGGAGATCACAGAGGCGCATCATGGGGTTGGTGGGCGTTTCCACGTGGACCAGGCGGGTATCGGGGGTCATGGCCGCCCGGACCTGGTCCGGGTCCCGGCTGTCTACGAAGGTGAAGCGGATGCCCAGGCGGGAAAGAACCCGGTTGAACATGCGGTTCGTCCCGCCGTAGGTGTTCTCCTCGCTCACCACATGGTCGCCGGCATTCAGCGTCTTGAGCACCGCCTCAATGGCGGACAGGCCACTGGCGAAGGCGATCCCGTGGCGTCCTCCCTCAAGCCCGGCCAGGTTCCGTTCCAGCGCCTCCCGGGTGGGGTTCTGGACCCGGGCGTACTCGTATCCCAAGTGCTGTCCCAGCGCCGGCTGACGGTAGGTGGATGTCTGGTAGATGGGCGGCATCACCGCGCCGGTGGTTGGATCCGGCTCCTGGCCGGCGTGGATGGCGAGGGTGCCGAAGGCGAAGTCGCGGGAGGCGTCTGTGCTCATGGGGCGCAGGGTCTGGTAAGAGGACGCGGCGGCCGAAGCCGGCTCCGAGGTGATCTCCGGCTCCACAGGGGAGTGTTTCCGCAGGGGCCGTGCAGGAGAATGCGTTGACGAAAGGTGGATAAGGACCGGCATCGACGCCATGGCTGGACGGGACCGCCGGTCTTTCCGACCCCCCGTCGGGGTGCGGACTGGATTCCGGTCTCGCCCTGCCGGGAAGGTCCTTGTCTCCGACCATGGCCCCCCAGGACCCCGCTCTCCATCTTATTAAAGGTTCCTACGACCTCTGCGTTGACACTTCAGGTTGGCTACGAAGAGTTTCCGCAGGTTCCCGGGACGATTTCCCTGCGGAGTCCCGTCCCCTCACTCATCCAACCACCATTCTCTCCCGGAGAG
>SKJY01000210.1 GCA_007121775.1 Gemmatimonadota bacterium | reverse complement strand
TACGGGAACCCCGGGATCCGGCGCGTGCCGGACCTGGACCTGGGTGAAGAGGTTCTGGTATTCAGCCATTGTCAGCTCCTCAGGCCCAGATGGGGATGTTCAGCCACCAGCTCCACCATTCCGGCCAACCACGTGTCCAGAAGGGTCCGCTGATGACGATACAGACCGCGCTCCAGATCCCCGCGTTCAGGGCCAGGAACAGCCCGAGGCGGTGAATCCCGATAGCGCCGATCGAGTAGCCCAGCGTGTCACGGAAGTATGTATTCTCGTGTTCGCTGGTTTTGAGCGACGGCTCGTTTTTCGGTGGGTTGGTCACCGATAGGATCAGGGAGCCGTGCAGGCCCAGGGCGAGCGCGTTCGTGAAGAAGAACGTGATCGCCAGCATGTGGGCCGGGTTGTAGTGGAAGTGGAGGTACTGATACCCCACGTTGGAGACCCAGTCCAGGTGGGAGATGATACCGTAGGGGAAACCGTGGCCCCAGGCACCCAACAGCAGGGGCCGGACCACGACGAGAGTGATATATGCGCCAACAGCAACTCCAAAAGCCACCGGCACGTGATACCCCATCCCCAGCTTCTTCGCTATCTCGGCCTGCCGGAGCGCCCAGGCTACGAAGGCTATGATTGCGCAGGCCGTAATGGCCTGCCAAAGGCCTCCTTCCGCCATGGGTGCTATACCAAGCCCGTACTCTAGCGGTGGGGGCGCGATATTGATCTGCCAGAGATTCCAGGTCTGGCCGGCCAGGCCTTCACCGAGGGCGGCTCCCCAGACACAGAGAGCCGTACCAAGCAGTGTGAAGAAGATGCTGACTACGCCGAAGAACCCGACGTAGAAGGGACCGATCCAGAAATCGAACAGATCCCCCCCGATCAGGGTTCCACCGCGTACGCGGTACTTTTCTTCAAATGAGAGCATCGCCATCGTCGTTCTCCGATGAGGGCGGGCCGGAGGGCGTGATTCGCCTCTGGTCCTGGGCCCACGTATGGGCCCGGCATCCGGACCGGGGCGGACTCCCGCCCAATGTGCGCGGGCTCGGCTGCCTCTCGACTAAGGGCCGGCCCTGGTTGCGGCCCGGGGGGTCAACCGCCCCCCCCCGGTGCCGCGGCTCCGCATCGCGGCCCTGTTAGAGGCCGGGCGGAAGCGGGGTCACGTCAACCATGGCTCCCGCGGTAGCTTGGTCGCTCGGCACCAGCCAGTTGTACTCGTCGGTGCTGAGCAGAATGAAGTGAATCGTCAACGCCAGGACGCCCAGGAACGAGAAGAGGGCGATCAGCGTCCGTCTGGGGTCGAAGACCATCCAGATGCGGTACATTGCTTTCTCCAGTCGGGGGAGACTTTTAGATGCCCCAAGGGCGCCACATCCACGCGAGGATGTGAGCGACTGCGGCGACGGCCGTGAAGAGGACGAAGGAGCTCACAAAGATCTTGTGGAACTCTTTCGCCTCGTTGTCGGTGAGCCCGGAGAGGCTTCCCGGGCCATCTTGCTGCGCCATGATGACCTCCTTCATGAGGGTCAGATGAACATTCCGGAACGGATTCGAACCATCACTCGGCAAAGCAATGCTCCGAAGCATTCCCGTTGCCGGCCGGGGGCCCGCCGTGGGGCGGATCCCGCGACCTTCGTCGCGGCATCAACGCCCGGGAGGTCCGCGTGAACGCGACGCCTCCCGACCCGAGAAGGACCGAACCGTCGTGGCCCTTCCCCGAGGCGGGTCGATACGTCCAGCTGGACGGTGCTCGCTGGCACCTGGTCCATCTGGGTTCGGGCCCACCCCTTCTGTTGATCCATGGGAGCGCTTCGTCGGCCCACCAGTGGGGCCGCGTCGCCAGGCTGCTTGAAGGCCGCCTCTCCCTCATCATTCCCGATCTCCCGGGACATGGGTACTCCCTTTCTTCTCCGCCCGGTCGATCCGGGCTGGAGGAGGTGGCGTCCCAACTGGGTCGCCTCCTCCGACAGGAGGATATTTCCCCCCTGCTGGTGGCCGGTCACTCGGCCGGAGCCTGCATCGCGATCCGGGCGGCCGCCCGGGGGTGGATCGCCCCCAGGGCCATTCTGGCGTTGGCTCCCGCTCTCGGAAGCCGGGACACCTACGTCCCGCCCCTACTGGATCGTCCGATGACGGCTCTGGCTCGGTCCGGGCTTCTGGCCCGGGGTGCGGCCGGCTTCATTCGCCATCTCCCGGTGGTGGAGCAACTCCTCCGGTCCACCGGATCCCGGTTGGACCCTGAGGTCCGATCCCGCTACCGGGCCTTGCTGTCCGATCCCCGGCGTGTGGCCGGGGCTCTCGCGCTCTTTTCGGACTGGGACCCATCGGCCGTGGCCGCTGACGCGGCTCGACTCGGGATCCCCGTGACTGTTCTGGCTGGGGAGGAGGACCAGTGGGTCCCTCCCTCCACCATCCGGGAGGCGATCTCCCGGGCGCATTCCGCTCACCCCGAGGGGCGGCAAAGCCTGCAACTCCGTTTCGAACCAAAGCTTGGACACCTGCTTCCCGAGGAAGCCCCGGAGCTGGTGGCCGATTGTCTGTTGGAGCTGGCCGAGCGCGTCGGAGTCCTCCCCGCCGCCGCAGGCGACTGAGGGGGGACAGCGCATCCGTCCCGGTGGTCGGCGGTGTAGGGCATCATGCCGCCACCCCCGACAGCTCTTCCCGGGCCGCTCTGACCCGCTCCAGGGTCACGATCTCCTCTCCGGATGCGAGGGCGGCCTTCTCCGCCGCATCCCGCATCCGCTTGGCCATGGAAATCCGCACCAGAGGCGCGAACTCCCGGAGCACCTCGTCCAGCAGTTCCCGGGCGTCGTCTTCCCAGGGGATGGACTCCCCATCGGGCCGGGCCGGGGTGGCGTCGCCCTTGTCCATCTCCGTCCCCAGGGGGAGGATGTGGAAGAGGGCATCGAACAGCGCGTTACAGATCTCCTGGACCAGGTAGGTGGCGCCGGCGTAGCCCATGAAGGGCGTTCCGGTGTGCCGGCGCACGATGGCGCCCGGGAAGGAGGCCGGGATGTACTGGCAGCGGAGTCCCAGCTCGGCTGCGTACATCCGTTCATTGAAGCTCCCGAACAGGAGCAGGGGCGGTCGCCCTTTCAGGGCGTCGCGCACCGCCTCATTGTCCGGCTTCTTCCCCGGGCGCCGGTGGTGGACGTAGGTACAGGGCATTCCCAGATCTTCCGTGAAATATCCCTCCAGTCCCCTGGCGTACGTTTCACCGCTGAACACGGCGAAGGATGAGGTGGCGAAGAAGTCCTGGGTGACACTCCGCCACAGATCCCAGATGGGCTTCAGCGTCGTGTGCTTCTCCTTTTCGATGAACGGTCCTGCGTCGAGTCCTGTGTGCTCGGCCAGCGCCTCCAGGAAGCGGGTCGTGGACGACATCCCGATGGGGGCGCGGATCCACGGCTTTTCCAGCTCCTCGCAGAGCTTCTGACCGAACTCCCGGTACATGAGCACGTTCACATCGGCATCAGCGAGGGCGGGGATGTCATCCAGGTGCGCCCCCAGGGGGAACACCAGGTTGACCTCACAGCCGACTCCCTCGATGAGCCGTCGGATCTCGGCCAGATCCGAGGGCATGTTGAAGGTTCCGTAGATGGGCCCGATGATGTTCACCAGGGGCCGCTCCGATTCCCTCTTCTTGCGGTTGCGGGCCTTCTTCTCTCCGAACTGGGTCCAGAGCCAGTAGAGGGCCCGATCGGCGGACTCCCACTGGTCTTCATCGATGGTGCGTGGAAGGAAGCGCAGAAGGTTCGTCCCTGCCGGCACCACACCCCCTCCGATCATCTCCGCGATGCTGCCTGTGACCACCACCGCGGGCTCGTCCGGATTCAGGCTCTCGTTTGCCCGGCGGAGGGCTTCCTCCGTTCCGGTCATGGAGAGTTCGTCCTCGGAGAGCCCGGTGACGGCGATGGGCAGCTCGTGGGGAGGGAGGGCATCGGTATAGTGCAGGACCGAGGTGACGGGAAGGTTTTCGCACCCCACCGGTCCATCGATGACCACCTGGAGCCCCTTCAGCGCCGTGAAGGCGTAGACGGCG
>SKJY01000071.1 GCA_007121775.1 Gemmatimonadota bacterium | reverse complement strand
CCGGCCTCCTTGGACGCCTGAACCACCGGCGTCGTCCCCAGAACCAGATCGGGATCCACATCCTTGGCGGCCGCCAGATCCTGCTCCAGCGACGCCCGGTACTGCACGTGGGTGCCCCGTGCCTCCAGCCATTCCCGGTCCGGATCGCTCCACTTGGACCGGGGCAGGGCGGTCCCCACGTAGGGGACCTCGGCGCCCGCCTCCGACAGGAGTCGGGCCACCAGGAGCTCGGAACCCTCGTAGCCGGAGACCACGATGCGTCCCTCGATCCGCTGGGCGGAGAGGGCGCCCCGAGTGGCTCCCACGGCCTGGTCCACCGCCCGGCCGATCACCTCGGCGGGGGTGCCCAGGACTTCACCGACGGCGGCGAGCCACGCCGCGGTCCCGTCGGCTCCCACAGGGCCGGAGGGGACGACCGTGCGACCTGCACGCTCGAATTCCCTCACCGCCCGGACATAGAAGGGGTGCACGGCGGCCACCACCGGGGCGTCGAGCGCCTTGTAGAGCTCGCGCCACTCCCTGGTCGGGACAGTGGTGCCCACCGTGGCCCCAAGGGGCTTCAGGAGCGCATCGATCCCCATGGGATCGGCGGGGAAGAGTTCTCCGAGGAGGGTGACCGTGGGCCGATCCTTCACCAGGTCCCTGGGCCTCGCCACCGGACCCCGCTCCGCCTCTTCCCGGGCGTAGCGGAGGATCGCCCCCGAAAGGACGTCCTTGGCCTCGGCGTGGGTAGGAACCCCGAACCCCGGAACATCGATGCCGATGACTCGGACCCCGTTGATCTCCTTTGGAAGGAGGTCCAGGGGTACCCCGGACGCCGTGGGGACACAGAGGTTCGTCATGACAATGGCGTCGTACTTCTCGGGATCGGCTAGCTTCTCCACTGCTTCCTTCACATGCTCGAAGAGGGCGCCCGTCACCAGGGTCTCGGAGTTGAAGGGCACGTATCCCACCGTGCGCCGGGCTCCGTAGAAGTGGGAGGTGAAGGAGAGCCCGTAGACGCAGCACGCTGATCCCGAGAGGATCGTGGCGGTCCGCCGCATCCGGAGACCCACCCGGAGCGACCCGAAGGCGGGGCACATTCCCTGGGGCTTGTCGTGGGGCCCCAATGGATAGTCCTTCACCAACTCCTCAAGCACTTTGCTGGATTCGCCCGCCTCCACCGCCGCCCGTAGACGCTCCGCCCCTCCATGACACCCGGCGCCGTTCGGAGCCGGGGTCCCGTCCACGACGCCTGCGACCGGGGCGGACCCATCGGACTCCTCAGGGGAGTTCCGGGTCACGACCGGTAGCTTTCGGCGACGCGGCTCGTTGGTGGTGGCGGAGGAGGACATCGGTCGTGGCGTCTCCATCAGGCGGTCTCGTAGACGATTTCCAGCGATTCCCGCTTGAGCGCGTTGGCGCCCAACATCTCTTCCGGCGTCGCCGGGGTCAGGATCACGTCCCGCCCCACCTCGTCGCCCTTGAAGAGGTCCAGCAACTCATCGTGGCTGAGGGGCTTCGGTCGCACCGGCGGCGCTTCCGCCACCCCCATGCCCAGCTCCTCGAACAGGGGTGCCCAGCGGCCGCCGGGCTTCCCCACGATCTCGTAGTTGGCGCTCTTGCGCCGGATGTCGTCGTGCTGTGGGATGGCGGCCAGTACCGGGATCCCCACCTTCTCCGCGAAGGCCTTGGCTTCCCCGGTCCCGTCATCCTTGTTGATGACCAGGCCCGCCACACCCACGTTGCCGCCCATGTTGCGGAAGTAATCCACGGCGGAGCAGACGTTGTTGGCCACATAGAGCGACTGCAGATCGTTGGAGCCCACCACGATGACCTTCTGACACATGTCCCGGGCGATGGGGAGGCCGAAGCCCCCGCAGACCACGTCGCCCAGGAAGTCCAGGAGGACGAAGTCGAACCCCCAGTCGTGGAAGCCCAGCTTCTCCAGGAGCTCGAAGCCGTGGATGATCCCCCGGCCTCCGCACCCCCGACCCACTTCGGGGCCGCCCAGCTCCATGGCGAAGACGCCGTCCCGGGTAAAGCAGACGTCGGAGATGGCGACCTCCTCACCGGCGATCCGTTTTTCGGAGGAGGTCTGGATGATGGTCGGGCACGCCCGACCGCCGAAGAGGAGACTCGTCGTATCGGACTTGGGGTCACATCCGATGAGGAGGACCTTCTTGCCCTGCTGCGCCATCATGTAGGAGAGGTTGGCCAGGGTGAAACTCTTCCCGATGCCGCCCTTCCCGTAGATGGCGATGATCTGCGTCTCCTTCTCAGCACTCATGCCACATTCCTCCAGTCCAGGATCATCTTGACGCACCGCGGATCTTCGAAGGCGATGCGATACGCGTCCGGGGCCCTGCCGGCGTCTTCCTTGTGGGTCACCAACCCGTCCAGGGCCAGCTCCCCCCGGGAGACCGCACGGGCCACCGCCCGCAGATCCTCGGGTTTCCACTCCGCCGCCACCCGGATCCTCGCTTCCTTCATGAAGGCCGGGGGAAAGCGGAAGTGGACGCTCTCGGAGTAGAAGCCTGCCAGGACCACCTCTCCACCCGGCGTGAGCCGCGGGATGAGGGTATCCAGGATCCCCTGGGCTCCACTGACGTCGTAGATCCGGTCGTACAGGCGATCCGGATCGTCGGTGGGATCGAGCACCGGATACCCCCGGGCTCCCTCCCGCCGGTCGGGATCGATCTCCCAGACCACGGGGTCGGCGCCCCGTGACCGCAGGATCCGGGCGAGGAGACGGCCCAGCGCCCCGTGGCCCACCACGAGGGGGGAGTCCCCCTCCGTACCGGCCACCACGGCGTGCCAGGCCGTCCCTGCCAGGGCCAGGAGGCACCCGTCCTGCCCACTCCCCTCTTCCAGCGCAATGGTTCTGGCGCCGGGTACCACCAGGGTGCGGGCGGCGGCTCCGAAGAGCCCGTGTGCTCCCTTGAAACCCTTGGAACCGGGGACGAAGACCCAGTCGCCCACCTGGCGACCGGAGGTTTCCCCGGCCCAGCGGACCTGACCCATGGCCTCGTAGCCTGGAACCAGCGGGTAGCCCATCCCGGGGAAGGGGGGCATGGCGCCGGTCCACAGGAGCCGCTCCGTCCCGGTGCTCACGCCGGTCCAGCTCACCTCCACCAGGACATCGTCCGGTGAGGGGGTCGCCAGATCCAGGCGTCGCAGGACGAGCCGTTTCGGCTCTTCCAGGACTACGGCCAAGGTGTCCACGGGCCTCCTGTCGTGCGGTGATCGTCGTCTCTCCGAGGAGAGGGGACACGTCTGGGCGGCGGCGGTCGGCACACCGGGTCAACCGGAGGCTCGTCAGACCCTTCCTGCGGGTCGGCCCGCCCCGCCCTTCGCATCCCTCGCTCGCCTCTATATTCGGCCTCAGGCCCCCCGGTGTCAATAAAAAATTACAACTAGGGTTGTCCAAGGTCGTGTACAACCGCACCGACAGGCGTGAAGAAGCCCCAGCCGGTGTCGCAACCGACTGGGGCGATGTAACTTGCGAGGATCCTAGAGGTCTCAGGGACGGGCGATGAGGAGCGAGGTCAGGACGGGGGATCGGGGGCGTGGGTGGCGGATTCGGGTGAAGCCGGCCTCCTTCAGGAGCGCTGTGAGCTCCCTGGGGGTTCGGGGTCGCCCCTGGCCCATGGCCATGAGGTAGAGGGAAAAGTAGGCGGCACCCACCGTCTCCGCTCCCCGGATCCCCGCCATGGGCTCCGCCACCAGGAGAGTCCCGTCCTCGGGGATCACCTCCCGGATTCGGCGCAGGAGGGTGACCACGTCTTCGTCCTCGTGATCGTGGAGGATCCGCACAAGGGTGATGAGGTCGGCGCCAGTGGGGATCTCGTCCCGAAGGAAGTCGCCGCCAACCAGGCTGAGGCGGCTGGGATCAGGGAACTCGTCCAGGTGTCGTCGCGCCACCTCCACCACTGGAGGAAGGTCGAAGAGGGTCAGGCGGAGGTCGGCGTGGCGACGTCCTACGGCCCGGAGGAAGGCACCCTTCCCTCCGCCCACATCCAGAACGTGGGTGTGCTCGTCGAAGTCGTAGCCATCCAGTACCTCCTGGGCCACCATGGGCTGGGACCCGGCCATGAGCTCCGAGTAGGGCGCCACATCGTCGGGATCCAGTCCCTCCCGGTCGCTGCGACCGGCGTAGGGCCAGTACCCCTTCAGTCCCACCCCCTCCCGGGTCTCGCCCCGGAGCAGGGCCAGGGGGTCTTCCAGATCGCGGTAGAGGAGCACGTTGTGCTCTACCATGCGGGCCACCGCCTCATTCCCCACCATGGGCGCCCCCAGCGGCCCGAGCCCCACCCCGTCCGACCCGGCCCAGCGGAGAAGTCGGATGGTGACCCCGGCCCCCAGGAAGCGCCTCAGACGGTCTTCCGGAACTCCGAACTCCCGGGCGAGCACCGGGATCCGGACGGGCCCCCGGGCCAGGCGGTCGAAGAGGTCCAGGCGGATCAGGGCCAGGAGCGTCTGGGAGTAGACGAACCCGGCGCAGATATCGAAGACCTGCCGGGAACGGGAGAGGGCGATGGGGCGGGTCAGGGGGAAGGCGGCGGACCAGCGCTGGAATCGCTGCGACGACAGGAGCGCAGTCCAGCGCTGGCGGAAGAACTCAAGCACCCCCCGGACCCGACCCGGCCCCCTGGGCGAGCTCCGCCCCGACCCCTGACCGGATCCGGAAGCTCCCCGATGATTCTCCCGCTGGGCTCCCGCCGGCCCGGTGTCAGGGACCGAGGGGGTTCTTTCCCCCTGCGCGACGCCCCGGTGGGCCGGTGGGGAGCCGGACTCGGTCTCGTCCCGCTGGGGCGCTGCCGTGCGGGGTTCCTTCATGTCCAACCCTCCGAAGTGACCCGGTCCCGGATCCGCCTGGCGTCGGCGCGGGGCAGGTGGTGAGCATCACCGCCGGCCGCTCCGGCCAGCTCTCGCAGGAAATCCATCCCCCGGGGTGAGGTATCGAGCACCACGAAGGGGATCTGGAGGCGCTGAACCTCCCGGGCAAGGGCCAGAGCATCATCCATGGCGGACCTGCGCCCTCCGAGCCCCTGCCGATTCACGTTGGGGCGCCCGTCGGAGAGGAGGAGGATGCGGCAGGCCTTCCCGTCTCGTCGGCCCGCCACCGCCAGCTCCAGCGCCCGTTCGATCCCCCGGGCCATGGGGGTGCCCCCCCCGCCGGCCAGCCCCCGGAGGAGGCGCTTGGCCCGGGTCAGGGACCGGGTGGGCGGAACCAGGACTCGGGCGTCCCGGTCCCGGAAGACCACCAGCGCCACCTCTTCCCTGGACCGGTAACTCTCGGCCAGGAGGAGCTCCACGGCTCCCTTCACCTCGCCAAGGCGGCGCATGGCCTGGGACCCTGAAGCGTCCACCACGAAGATGGACTGCCCACCCAGGGGTCGGACCCGGATCTGGACGTGGATGTCGCCGGTCTCGATGCGGAGGGACTGGCCCGGCTCCCGGCCCCGCACCTTCTGCCACGGGGCCGCAGCCCTGAGGGTGGCACCCAGATCCACACGGCGGCGGCGGGGATCGCCTGGGCGCACCGCCTTCCGCCGCCCTCTGGCTCGATCTTCCGTCTCGTCGCCGGAGCGACCGGTCCCCCGGCCCCGCATGGTCCGCCCCCGGGATGCAGGTGGAGACCAGTCCGGCGGGAGCATGGCCCGGGCCACCTCCACCACCTGGTCCGGGATGGGCTCCACCTCCCCCTCCGGCTTCTCCTGCTGCGGCTCCTCCTCCGGGGGCTCCTCCTCCGGCTCCTCCATCTCCTCGGGCGGAGGAGGAGGGGGCTCCTGCGCTTCATCCTGCGGTACTTCCTCGGGAGGGAGATCCTCAGGCGGTGCCTCGGGAAGACGGGTGGCCCGGGGGAGGAGGATGAGGGCGGCCGCCAACCCCACCGCGTCCGGGTCGGGGGGAGCACCCTTGAGGGCGGCGATGAGGGCCGCAGCCCGGAGGGCGAAGTGGGAAGGCCGGAGCGAGGGGATCCCCAACTCCAGTCCGGCGGCGGCCATGGTCCGCACCAACTCCACCGGGGGCACCCCTGCGCCGGCGGTCCGGACCCGGTTCACCGCCGCCATCCAAGGCTCCACCGGAGGGGGCGTCCAGCGCGGATCCAGGGTCAGGTGGATCCCGGTGCGTTCAAGGAGGGCCCGGGGAGGCCCCTCCTCCTCATCCCGGGATTCGTCGAGCCCCAGGAGCGCCACCCGCGCCGGGAGGGTGGCCGAGCAGCCCTCCCGCTCCAGATGGATCTCGCCGTGATCCAGCGGGGCCAGGAGTGCCGCCGCCACTTCGTCGGTGATGCGCTCCATGGAGGGAGTGAGGAGAAGCCCCCCGTCGGCCTCGTGGATCACCCCACCCCGGATCACCCGTCGCCCCTGGGCCAGCGTCGCCGTGAGGTCGGGGCCGCCGAGAAGGCGGTCCGGCGTCACCCCCAGGGGGAGCTTCCGCACCGGTGTCCCCTCCGGCAAGAGGGTCCGGAGGAAGGCCAGCCAGCCATCCACGGCGGGACCCGTGGGCCCTCGAAGGCAGATCCCGCCCACGCCCCGGGCGTCCAGGGCCAGGAGCGCCGCCGCCAACGACGGGAGATCCCGGAGTTCCAACGTCAGCCCAGGAGTTCCGTCAGGGCCCGCTCTACCCGGACGGTGGACCCGCTCTCATCCAGGGGGTCGCGCCGCAGTCGGTGGCGGAGGGCCGAGGGGGCGATCTCCCGGAGGTGTCGGGGCTGCACCACCGACTCCTCCTCCAGCGCAGCCGCAGCCCGCGCACCCCGGAGAAGGGTGAGCTCACCCCGGAGACCATCCACCTCCAGCGCCAGGCAGAGCTCGGTGGCCATGCGCAGAAGCTCATCGGGGACGACCAGGTCGGGAAGGAGCTTCCGTGCGCGACGCAGGTTGCTCCGGAGCCGGCCATCCTGCCCACTCCAGCGCCGGTGGAAGCCGGCAGGATCCCGGTCGTAGGCGTCGCGGCGCCGGAGCACCTCCATTCGGTCTTCCACCACCCGAGGAGTGGTGACCTCCACCGAAAGACCAAAGCGGTCCAGGAGCTGGGGGCGCAGGTCGCCCTCCTCCGGGTTGCCGCTCCCCACCAGTACGAAGCGGGCGGGGTGGCGGATGGAGATCCCCTCCCGCTCCACCACATTCTCCCCGGATGCTGCCACGTCCAGGAGGAGGTCCACCAGGTGGTCTTCCAGGAGGTTCACCTCATCGATGTAGAGGAAGCCCCTGTTCGCCCGGGCCAGGAGCCCCGGCTCGAAGGAACGAACGCCGTCCACCAGGGCCCGCTCCAGATCCAGCGTTCCCACCACCCGGTCCTCGGTGGCTCCCAGGGGTAGGTCCACCACAGGCACCGGGATGGTACGGGTCCGACCCTTTCCAGGCTCCCGCTTTCCGCAGGTGGGACAGGGGGTGGCGGCTCCGTCGGGGTTGCAGTTGTAGGCGCAGTCCCGGACGGTGCGGATGGGGGGAAGGAGGGCGGGGAGTCCCCGCACCGCAGTGGACTTCCCGGTCCCCCGGTCGCCGAACACCAGGACTCCCCCGATGGTGGGGTCCACGGCGGCGATCCGGAGGGCCAACTTCATCTCGTCCTGGCCCACGATGGCCGAGAAGGGATAGGGCGTTGCCAACGGGCACCTCTGTAAGGGGACGACGGTGGATCGACGCACGAAGGGTACAAGAGAACGGCGTTCCACCGCAACGGCTCCGCCCTCCCACGGCCCGGGTTCCGGCGCCGCTCATGGGAGAAAGGGCGCACGCTTTCCGGTGCAACGGAGGCCCACTGGAACTCTCCCGCACCCTGGACGTACCTTTCGGCGCTCTTCCGCCTGGGTCTTCCGGCCTCGGAGCCCTCTTCGACGGGCGGACGTCCACCCACCACGGAGTCCAGATGTCCAGAAAGGATCAGGCCCGACGGGCCGTCATCATCGGGAGCGGATTCGGCGGACTGGCGCTGGCCGCTCGGCTGCAGGCCGCCGGGGTCCAGGTTACCGTCCTGGAGAAGCGTTCCGCCATCGGCGGCCGCGCCTACAAGCTGGAAGACCGGGGGTACGTCTTCGACATGGGGCCATCACTCATCACGGCCCCCCACATCATCGATTCCGTCTTCCAGGCCGGGGGGCGACGTCTGGAAGACTATGTGGACCTGGTGCCTCTGGACCCCTACTACCGCATCTACTTCCACGATGGGACCCACATCGACTACGTGGGGGACCCGGACCGGATGAAGGCGCAGATGCGCAAATTCAGCGCCGAGGACGCGGACCGTTACGACGACTTCATGAAGAAGGCGTTCCCCATCTACGACGCCGTCATCGGGGACCGTCTGGGGTCCAAGTCGTTCGGGGAGTTGAAGACCATGCTGGGCTTCATCCCCAAGTTCATCAAGACGGAAGCGTACATGCCGGTGACCCGCCTGGTGAACCGGTACTTCAAGGACCCCCGCAACCAGTTCCTCTACTCCTTCCACCCCCTCTTCGTAGGGGGCAACCCGTTCCAGACGCCTTCCGTCTACCTCATGATCCCGTACCTGGAGCGACGGGGCGGGGTCTGGTTCTCCAAGGGCGGGATGTACTCCCTGGTGGAGGCCATGGGACGTCTCATCCGTGAACTCGGGGGGGAGATCCTCACCGACCACGAGGTGACCCGTATCGGGGTGGAGAAGGGGAAGGTGACCCATGTGGAGGCCTCCGGGCAGCGCTTCGACGCCGACCTGGTCATCTCCAACGGCGACCCCGGTCACACCTACCGGGACCTGGTGGACTCAGGGAGCCGGAAGAAGTGGACCGACCGGAAGGTAGGGCGCCTGGACTACTCCATGTCCTGCTTCCTCCTCTACCTGGGGGTGAAGCGGAAGTATCCGGGACTGGAGCACCACACCCTCATCCTCTCGGAGCGGTACAAGGGACTCCTCAAGGACATCTTCGACAAGAAGATCCTCCCCGACGACTTCTCCATGTACCTCCACGTCCCCACCCGCACGGACCCGTCCATGGCGCCGGAGGGGGGCGAGAGTATGTACGTCCTGGTTCCGGTGGCCAACCTGAAGTCCGGGATCGACTGGAACGAGATGCGCCAGCCCTTCGCCGACCGGGTCATCGACTTCCTGCAGGAGTGGGGAATGCCGGGTCTGCGGGAGAATCTGGAGGTCCTCCACCTCATGGATCCCACCGACTTCCGGGATGACCTGAACTCCCTGGACGGAAACGCCTTCGGGATCGTCCCCAAGTTCACCCAGACGGCCTACTTCCGGCCCCACAACCGGAGCGAGGACGTGGACGGCCTCTACCTGGTGGGGTCCGGCACCCACCCCGGGGCCGGTGTCCCTGGCGTCTTCCTCTCGGCCGAGACCACGTATGGGGTCATCGCCCAGGATCTGGGGCTTCCGGACCAGTGGGACTGGAACGAGAAGGGGCGGGTGGAGCTGGAGGCCGGAAACGCCCGTCATGACGCGGCGGAGAGGCTCCTGTCCGGGGACTGATCCAGCCTGGTCACCGCCCGTCCCGGCTGCGGATAAGCTCCGTGGTCAAGGCAGCCGTGGCGGCCTCTCCCCGACGGGCGCCCCCGCCGCCCCTCAGCCGCCCGCCAGCTCCTCCACGAGCTGGTGGGCGGCTCTGCGTCCGGACCCCAGCGCCCCGTTGAGGGACGCGTTCTCCCGGTGATCTCCCGCCACCCATAGATCCCGGCCCAGGCGGGAAGACCGCACCGGGGGATCAAAGCTCCTGGGGGTCTGGAGGGGGTGGGCGTGGTCGATCCGGTAGGTGCGCAGGTGCTGCCACTTCCGCGCCGATGATCCGAACCACTCCTTCATCTGAGCATCCACCGCCGGGAGTAGGGCTGCGGTGGGGTCGGCGCCCGGCTGCATCCGGATCTCCTCGGGGAGGGCGTCGTCCAGGACGTTGACGGCCGCCAATCCCTTCCCTTCCGGCGCGTACCGATCCGAGACCCGGTCCATGAAGGCCATGTGGTTCACCGGCCCCTTCCCCTCTCCATTCAGGATGAGGACCGGATCACCCTCCGCCGGCTCCGGCATCTCGAACCAGAGGGTGGTGGTTCCCCGGGAACCTGGATTGGCCAGCTTCCCCCGGAGGAGGCGCGCCGCCTCCGGCCCTTCCGTGGCCACCACCACGGCCCGGGCAGACAGGATCTCCCCCGACGCCAGCTCCACCTCTCCCTTCCCCACCCGCTCCACGGTCACTCCGGTCCGGATGGTCCCGTCAGTGAGACGACCGGCCAACTGGCGGGGGATCTCCTCCATCCCCCCGGCCGGGACGGAGGTGGGCCCATCGGCCATCATCCGGAAGTAGAAGCGAAAGAGCCGGGACGGTGCCGTCAGCCCCCGGTCCAGGAGGATGCCGCCCATGAAGGGACGGAAGAAGGTATCGATCATCCGCCGGGAGAAGCCGAAGCCCTGCAGATCCGCCTCGGTGGAGATGGGCTCGCCGTGGAGGATCTCGTCCAACTCCTTCTTCCTGACCTCACTCCGAAGCCGGGGAACCTTCAGCTTGTCGGAGAAGGACCCGATGGGGGCCGCCACCCCCCGGATGGCATCCAGGAGCTCCCGAGAGGGATCCGCCACCCGGTGGAAGGCACCCTCCACCCGAACCAGAGCCCCGGAATAGAACGACCGGAGTTCCAGGGCGGCGTAGTCCAGAAGCTCGCGGCAGACGGGGTATGCCTCCAGGAGCACCTGGAACCCCCGATCCAGGAGGAAGCCGTCCACCTCATCGGTACGCACCCGTCCCCCCACCCGGTCGGAGCGCTCCAGGAGCAGAGGATGAAGGCCCTGCCCCTGTAGCTCAAGGGCACAGGAGAGCCCGGCCAGGCCTCCTCCCACAATGAGAACATCCGCCGATCCCGAGCTCACGGCTCCCCCCTTTGGCCTGTCTGGGCCGTTGGAATCCCCTCCCATTGGCGCCGGCTACTTGCTCCGTACCCGGGCCAACCCTCCATCCACACCAAATACCTGACCCGTAACCCAGTCGTGAGCCGGATCCAGGAGCCACTCCGCCATGGACGCCACCTCATCGGGGCGACCCAGGCGCCCCAGGGCATGGAGCGCCTCAGAGGCGGCGCGGCCGGCCTGGGATGAGGTGATCCGCTTGGCCAGAGGGGTATCCACAAGCCCCGGAGCTACGGCGTTGAAGCGGAGGCCCCGGCCGGCGTAGGTGGCGGCGGCGGAGCGAACCATGGCCTCGACGCCTCCCTTGGCGGCGGCGATGGCCTCGTGGGAGGCCAGCCCGATCCCTGCGGCGGCGGTGGAGAAGAGGACCACCGAGCCGGCGCCCTTCATGTGCCGAGCCGCCGCTCGAACCGTGAAGAAGGCACTCTCCAGGTTCAGCGTCAGGGTGTCCCGGAACTGCTCCGGCGTGGTGAGGTGAGCGGGGCGGATCAGGATGGAGCCCACGCACAGGGCGATCCCGGAGAGGTGGGGGCGGGCCTCCGTCACCTCCTTCACCAAATCGTCGACCTGCCCCGCGTCGGTGACGTCTACCGTCGCCGTCTCCACACCCGTATCCCGGGCCAGTTCCGCCAGGGCTTCCTCGCTCCGAGCAGCCGCCACCACATGAGCTCCCCGGCGCGCCAACCTCCGGACCAGGGCGCTCCCGATTCCTCCGGTCCCGCCCAGGATGATGTAGCTCTCACCGTCCAGTGTATTGTTGCTTCCCTTCTCCTGCTCCGTCATGGGTCACCTCTTTAATAGCTTACGCTTATAACAATAGCCGACGTTCCTTCCGGGGGGCAGTCCGCCGGCGGGGAGTCGTGGCACCGGGAGCGAACCCCTGAATCCCCCGGCAGGTCCATCCCTTGCGACGCCCCCCGGGCCTTGCCGCTCCGTCCAACTGCGGACAGGCTCTTGCCGCCCCGCTCCCCCGAGATCATCATGGGATCTGGCTTCGCCCCTCGCTGATCCCGGCCGGGATCGTCTCCCCCCGCTCCGCTTCGAAACGCATGCGCCCGAACCGCCCCTTCCCCGGATTCGTACGCCTCTCCATCTACGGCGTCGCCCTTCTGGCCGTGGCCCTCGCCCCCACCACCGGGGCGCTGGCCCAGGCGCCGGACTCCCCTGGGCGGCTCACCGCCGCCGACTACGAGCGCGCCGAGGCCTTCCTGGCCCAGAACCTGGCGACCCGCGTCTTCCGGGCCTCGGTCTCGCCGGACTGGCACAGCGACACCCGCTTCTCCTACCGGGTCCGGATCCCCGGCGGCCACGAGTTCATCAGGGTAGACGCGGAGCGGGGCACCAGGGACCGGGCCTTCGACCACGAGCGACTCTCGGCGGCTCTCTCCAGAGCCACCGATGAGTCGTTTGAGGCTCTCCAGCTTCCCTTCACCCGGTTCGACGAGGAGGAGGGCGCGCAGGTGATCCGGGTGCAGGCCGCTGGGCGGAGTTGGCGCTGCGACCTCCAGGCCTACGAGTGCGCCGAGGCCCCGGTCCGGCCCTCGGGTCCTTCGACGGGGATCCCCTCCCCCGATGGACGCCTCGTGGCGTTCCGGCGAGACGACAACCTCTGGATCTTCGACCGGGAGACGGGGGAGGAGTTCGCCCTCACCACGGATGGGGAAGACCGCTACGGGTACGCCACCGATTCCCAGGGGTGGCGGCGCTCCAACAGCCCCATCCTCACCTGGTCACCGGACTCCCGGCGCATCGCTACCTTCCAGCAGGACGAGCGGGGGGTGGAGGAGATGCACCTCCTCCGTACCGCCGAGCCCCGTCCTGAGCTTGTCTCCTGGCCGTACGCCCTCCCCGGCGACACCATCGTCCCCATGCTGGAGCGGGTGGTGCTGGACGTGGAGAACCGGAGTGTGGTCCGGCTTGACACCCCGGCGGACCACCAGCGTACCTCGTCGTGCTGCGGCCTGGGCCGGGGGCAGGAGTGGGGTGATACGGAGTGGAGCCGGGACGGCGAGGTGCTGGCCTTCGTCTCCACCTCCAGGGACTACCGCACCGTCACCCTCCGCATCGCCGATCCGGAGACGGGCCAGGTGCGCACCGTCCTGGAAGAGAGTCACCCGGTCTTCTTCGAGAGCCACGCCGGCGGGCGGGGCACGCCCAACTGGCGGGTCCTCCACGACCGGGGCGAGGTGCTCTGGTTCTCCCAGCGGGACGGCTGGGGACACCTCTTCCGCTACGACCTGGCCACCGGTGAGTACCTGGGCCGGGTGACGGGCGGGGACTGGAACGTCCTGGACGTCCTCCATGTGGATGAGGCGGCGGGCACGCTCCTCTTCACAGCCATCGGTCGGGAGGAAGGGCGGGACCCGTACTTCAGGCACCTCTACCGGATCGGTCTGGACGGGAGCGGGCTCACCCTCCTTACCGCCGAGGACGCGGATCACACCGTGCACCTCTCCCCCGACAGTCGGTTCGTGGTGTCCAGCCACTCCACCCCGGATACGCCACCAGTCACCGTGCTCCGCCGCGTCCGGGACGGCGCTGTGGTCCGGGAGCTGGAGACGGCGGATATCTCGGAGCTCGAGGCGCTGGGATGGCGCGCCCCTGAGCCCTTCACCGCCCGGGCCAGGGACGGCGTCACACCGGTCTACGGCCTGCTGATCCGGCCCTCCAACTTCGACCCGGAACAGCGCTACCCCATCATCAACGCCATCTACCCGGGCCCCCAGGCCGGAAGCGTGGGAACCCGGTCGTTCAGCGTGAGCCGCCGGGGGCAGGCCCATGCCCTGGCTGAGCTGGGCTTCATCGTGGTGATGATCGACTCCAAGGGGAACGCAGAGCGCTCCAAGGCCTTCCACACCGCATACTACGGCGACATGGCCGACAACGGCCTGCCCGACCAGAAGTCAGCCATGCGCGAGTTGGCCCGGCGGTATGACTGGATCGATCTGGACCGGGTGGGGATCTTCGGGCACTCCGGCGGGGGCTTCGCCACAGCAGCGGCCCTTCTTCATCACCCGGACTTCTTCCATGTGGGCGTTGCGGGGGCCGGAAACCACGACAACCGCGGCTACACCTACTACTGGGGCGAGAAGTGGCAGGGGCTCCTGGAGGTGACCGAGGACGGGGACAACTACGAGAACCAGGCCAACCACCTCTTCGCCGAAAACCTGCAGGGGCGGCTCCTCCTCACCTACGGGACCATGGACGCCAACGTCCATCCCAACACCACCCTCCTCCTCAT
>SKJY01000039.1 GCA_007121775.1 Gemmatimonadota bacterium | reverse complement strand
TCTCGCCGGACGTCATCATCCTTGACGTGGAGATGCCCGTCATGGATGGCCTGGAGACGCTCAAGGCGCTGGGCAAGGAGTATCCGGATCTACCGGTCATCATGTTCAGCACCCTCACGGAGCGTGGTGCCGAGGTGACCCTGGACGCGCTCTCTCTGGGAGCGGCGGATTACGTTACCAAGCCGTCCAATGTGGGAAGCGTGGTGCTGGCCCGCCAGCGGATCCGGGAGGAGTTGATCCCCCGGATCTACGCCCTGACCGGGCAGGTGGGAACCACGGCCCAACCCTCCATACCGAAGCGCGTGGAGAAACCGGTTGCTACCCCCGCCCTTCCGACGCCGAGGCCGCGACCGGTGCCATCCATCCGGCCGCATCTGCCGGGTCGGGTCACGGTGGTGGTCGTCGGGGTCTCCACCGGCGGTCCGAATGCGCTAGCCGAGGTGATTCCAGCCTTGCCGAGGGACTTTCCGGTGCCGGTGCTCATCGTCCAGCACATGCCCCCTCTCTTCACGCGACTCCTGGCCGATCGCCTGACGAACGCCGGGGGGCTTCCGGTGGAGGAAGCAACCTCCGGCACCCGCATCGTGCCCGGGAGGGCGCTCCTGGCTCCAGGGGATTGGCATATGGAGTTGGAGGTGCGCGACGGCGCCCATCTGGTCCGTCTACACCAGGGACCACAGGAGAACTCCTGCCGTCCCGCCGTGGACGTCCTCTTCCGGTCGGCTGCCCGGGTGTTTGGCCCCGGCACCCTGGGAGTGGTCCTTACCGGGATGGGCAAGGACGGACTCCGCGGGGCGGAAGACATCTGTGGGGCCGGAGGGAGGGTCGTGGTTCAGGATCAGGCAACCTCGGTGGTGTGGGGGATGCCTGGGTATGTGGCGGAGGCTGGGCTGGCCCACCGGATCCTACCACTGGACCGGGTGGCGGGTGAACTCCGCAATGCCGTGGGAGGGGGCCTGAGGTCCAATCCCTTCACGACTACGGTTGCAACCGGATAGCTACCATGGCCCTCGCCGTCGAGGACTTCACCTTCGTGCAGGCCCTGGTGCGCCGCAAGGCCGCCATCGTCCTGGATCCCGGGAAGGAATACCTGGTGGAAAGTCGGCTCCTCCCCCTGGCTCGCTCCGAAGGGTACCAGAGCATCGCCGGTCTTGTGGAAGATCTTCGAAAGAATCCCCACAACGGATTGAACCGTCGGGTGGTGCAGGCTATGACCACCAACGAGACCGCCTTCTTCCGGGATGGACACCCGTTTGAGATCCTGAAGAGCACGGTGGTCCCCGAGGTCATTGAGGCGAAGCGGAGTAGCAGGCGGATCGATATCTGGTCGGCGGCCTGTTCCAGTGGGCAGGAAGCCGTCTCCATCGGCATCACCCTGAAGGAGCACTTCCCTCAACTGGTGGGGTGGACGGTTCGGATCCTCTGTACCGACATCTCCACAGACATGTTGGCTCGGTGCCGGGCAGGCCGCTACTCCCAACTTGAGGTGAATCGAGGGCTCCCCGCCTCGCTTCTGGTGAAGCACTTCCGGAATGAGGGGATCGAGTGGGTGGCTTCGGCGGATCTGCGGAGGATGATGGAGTGCCGGGAGTTGAATCTGGCGGAGGCGTGGCCGGCGCTCCCTCGCTTCGATGTCGTCTTCATGCGGAACGTCATGATCTACTTCGATGTGGAAACCAAGCGTTCCATTCTGCGTCGACTTCGCTTGGCCATGCGTCCCCGGGGCTGGCTGTTCCTGGGCGGAGCCGAGACCACCCTGAATCTGGACGACGCCTGGGAGCGCAATCCGGTGGGCCGAAGCGTCGTCTACCGCTCCCCATAGAGGAGAGTCCGATGATCGCGTTCTTCCCGGATGCCATCCGGACCGTGACAGAGCATGTCTGGACCGAGTTCCTGGGTTGTCCGGTGATCCCCGAGGTGGATCACCCGGAAGAGCCTGTCGTTCAGGGACAGGTTCTTCTGAGGGGTGCATGGGCAGGTGTGATTTCCGTGCGTTGCAGTGAACCGTTGGCTCGCTTCGCCACCTCCCGGATGTTCGGCATCCCGGGCGAAGAGGTGGGAAGCGAGGAGATGCAGGACGCCATGGACGAACTGGCGAACATGACGGGAGGAAACCTCAAGGCCCTCCTGCCCACGCCCTGTGACATCTGCCTGCCTCCAGGGGACCCCGCCCAGCTGGGACGGACCCGGGTGGTGGGGGAGGTTCGATTCGAATGCAACGGAGAACCCCTGCACGTGGTCATGGCTCAATTCAGCGGAGCGGACCGGAACGGGGATCGTCCGGCCCCCAGCGGGTCATGACGTCCGACGTGGCTACGGACCCGGTTCTGGATCCAGCTCGGCTGGAGGCCCTGGAGTCCACGGGCCTCCTGGAATCTCCCCCCGAGCCCTCCTTCGACCGGTTCGTCCGGCTGGCGACCCAGTTAGTGGATGCGCCGCTGGGGATGATCACGCTGGTGGCTGGCGATCATCTCTTCTTCAAGAGCCTGATCGGCTTCGAAGGGGAAATGGCGGAGAGCCGAAGGGCCGGTCTCACCCACTCCTTCTGTCGACGCACCTTGGACGCTGGAGCGCCGGTGGTGGTGGAGGACTCATCCCGGGATCCCCGGGGTGGGGAATCGGCTGCGGTGGCGGAGGTTGGGATCCAGTCGTACGCCGGGTTTCCCATTCGTGCCCCCAACGGACAGATCCTGGGAGCCCTGGCGGTCGCCGATCGGACCCCCCGGGCCTGGGACTCGGAACAGCTGGCGGCACTCCGAGAGATCGCTGGAGCCGTCTCGTCAGAGATCCATCTCCGCCACGCCCTGGCTGATCTGGAACGGCAACGGGCCGACGCTCGGGAGAACGAGATTCGATTGCGGCAGATCACCGAGAATCTGTCCGAAGCGGTATGGATCTACAGCTTCGACTTCCGGACCGCTCTGTACGTCAGTCCCCGTGCCGAGGCGCTCTGGGGAATTCCACTGCAGGAGCTCTACGACAACCCTCTCACTGTGCTGAGGCAGATTCCCCGGTCCCATCGCCGAAAGGTCCGAAAGGCCATCAGCCGGGGGCATCGCACCGAGGTGCAATGTAGGTTCATCCGCCGGTCGGACGGAGCACAGCGGTGGATGCGGGTGGTAGGTGTCCCGATCCGAGATGCTTCCGGGCGCCCCTACCGGGTGGCGGGAATCGTGGAGGACATCACCGCACGCCGCCGCATGGCCGAGACGGTCCGTGCCCGGGAGCTCCACTACCGGCGGCTCACCGCTACGAGTCGGGACGCCATCTTCGCTGTTGACCGGGATCTCCGCATCACCGAGTTGAATCAATCCGGAGAGAAGATTCTGGGATTTGAGAAGGGATCCAGTCTGGGGCAGGAGGTGCTCCCGCTCCTTCACCCCGATGACCGGGAGAAGATGCAGGACCGGGCCCGACGGATTCTGGAGGGGGTGGATGAGGCGGGTGACATGGAGGTCCGGGTACGAGGCAGCTCGGGACAGGAGCGCCGTATCCGGCTTACGGCGGCCCCCATTCGGGATCATGGCACGGTGACGGGGCTTCACGGTGTGGCTCGGGACGTCACGGAGGAGCGGGAACGGGAAGGGGATCGCCAACGAGTGCAGCGCCTCGCCAGCCTGGGCACCCTGGTGGGCGGGGTCGCCCATGAACTGAATGATCCCCTCACATCGATCCGCGGGCTCCTGCAACTCCTTCTGGAAGGGGAGGTGGATCCGGATCGGCGGGATCTCCTGCGCGTGACCTTCCGGGAGGCGGAGAGATCCGCGGCCCTGGTCTCCGATCTGAGGCGCCTGGCTCGTGGCTCTTCACCTCTGGATGAGCGGCGCAAGGAGCCGACCCAGATGAACGATGTGGTGCGGGAGGTGGTGAGGCTGAGGGAAACGGGATTGGCGTCACAGGGGATCAATCTGAAGCTGGATCTGGCCGAGAGCCTTCCCCCGGTAAAGGGAGATCAGCCACAGTTGGAGCAGATGCTTCTCAATCTGGTGATCAATGCGGAGCAGGCACTGATCGAATCGCCTCCCTCCCAGCGTACCATGATCCTCCGGACCCGGCCCGCGCGGCGCGGTATCACGCTCTCGGTCTTCGATACGGGTCCTGGGATCCCTCCGGACCAACTACAACGTATCTTCGAGCCCTTCTGGACGACACGCCCCGGTGCCCGGGGCAATGGGTTGGGTCTAAGCCTGGTGCACCGGATCGTCGCAGAGCATGAGGGAGAGGTGGATGTGCAGAGTGAGCTCGGCGGCGGGACCCTTTTCCTGGTGAGCCTGCCTCCTCTGTCCGGGCAGAAGGGCGGGGCGCACCCCGAAGACGGGGGGCGCTCAGACGAGAGAAGGCACCGGGAGGTGGGGAGTCAGGAAGGGAGCCACCCGGAAACGGACGGCTGCACTCCGGTGCTCGGAGCGGCCGGGAATGGGAAACTCGCTCCGGGGAAACGGATCCTGGTAGTAGACGACGAACCGGGGGTCCGGGCAGTGCTCGACCGCTTCCTCACCCGCTGTGGCCACCAGGTGACGGTTGCCGAGGACGGAGTGGCGGCCCTGGAGAGCATTGAGAGCGCGACCGAGCCGTACGACCTGATTCTCTCCGACCTGCGCATGCCCAGGGTCGATGGGAGAAACCTCCTACGCCGCCTTCGCCTCCGCAGGCCGGAGTACGCGGACCGGGTGGTCTTCGTGACGGGAGACGTCCTGGCGCCGGAGGCGCAGGCACCCGTGCAGGAAACGGGGATTCCGGTGGTCCAGAAGCCCTTTGACCTGGATCAGATCCGGCAGGTGGTGGCCCTTCGCACCGGGACGTGATGGCTCACTCCCGGCCGTCCACCAGCCGTCGGTCCATCTCCCGGAGTTGTGACTGTATGCGACGGGTGTTGTCGGGCCCCATGCGGAGGAGCGCCTTCTCGGCTCCGCGAAGCGATTCCAACTCCGGGTCGACGAACTCGTAGACTGCTTCCACCGGTTCCACCTCCAGAAGCCCTTCCCGGGGGCGGGCTCCCAGGAGATTCTCCACGGCACGAGCCAATACCGTGGCAAATTCGTCATCTGGAAGACCCAGCACTTCGTAGGCCTCCTGGATCAATGGATAGAGTTGTCGGTAGGCCTCCACTGTGCCATCCGGGTCCAGAGAGGCGAAGGTGGCGGCCAGGAGGTCATACCGGCGATAGCCCTCGGGATCCATGTAGAGTCGGCCATCGACTTCTTCCACGAGGAAGGGCTCATCCGGGCGCATGAAGGGCACATTCTCCGCCGGATTCGAGCCCCCTGCCAGGTCGACCACTGTCCGCACGAATCGCTCGATGAGTCGATCCGTCGCGAGCCAAGCCGCCAACTGCGGTCGTTCTGATAGTTCCCGGACCATCCGCCGCACGAATTCATCGCTTACCGAAAGCTCCGGCAGATCCAGGGGGGGAGTCTCCGGTGGAGGGGCGGGCGGCGTCTCTTCTACCTCGGCCGGCGGCGGAGAAGGCTCCGTGCTCGGCGGTGGAGGGGCGGGATCATCGGCGGAGCGCATCCAGAAGAAGAGCCCTGCCCCCAGTAGAAGGAGAAGGCCCACGGCGATGAGGATACGATTCAACCTCTTGGATGACTCACTTCGACGACGTCGTGCTGACACGTGGCTTCACTCGCAGTTCGGGGGCGAGGGGTGCCCTGGGGTGGCTCGGTTCGGCGCCGGGGGGCTGCCTCACCGCCGGGCTCCACTACTTCGCCGAAGGTTGCGACCCCAGGGCTTTCCTTCGATAGTCGGGACAGGCGGGTTTCGTTCCCGGACCACATGAGTCCGGATCCCGTCTCCCCGATGATTTCTGAAAAATGGAGAGTCTGAACCATGAGCGATAGCACTGCGGACAGGGAGCGAAGCTCCGAGGATGGCGGCGTGATCCCGGCACTCCGACAGGTGGTGGCCGATTCCTATGCCCTCCTGGGGCAGACCCATCTCTGCCACTGGAACGTGCGGGGGCCTTCCTTCTTCTCGCTTCACAATGCCTTCGAGGAGCAGTACACCGAACTCTTCGGCGCTATCGATGGGTTGGCGGAGCGAATCCGCGCCCTCGGTGCGCTGGCGCCGGGGGGGCTCCAGAATCTGGCTGCCATGGCCGGGATGGAGGAGATCGCAGAGGACGCCGGCCCCGATGAGATGGTGACCCACCTGATCCAGTCCAATGAGAAGCTGGTGGGTGATCTGAAGCGAGCCCGGGATCTGGCCGGAGAGTCCGGGGATGTGGAGACCGAGGACATGATGATTGCCCGTATCCAGGTGCACCAGAAAACGATCTGGATGCTGCAGAGCTTTAGCGCCTAGGTGGCTGACGGGCCAGTGTCTTTCACCTTTGGGTTCATGACGGAGCGGGCCGGCTCGGGGGGATTGACCCGGGCCGGCCCGCGTGCGTGAGCCGACTGGATGGCAGTGTCCCCCCTGGCGTCCGCCGCCCCGGTAGCAGAGATTCGCTTCAGACCCGGCCTTTGCGACCGAAACTTCACCCAAGACCGGAACCTCCTCCCCCCCGATTAAGGAGTGGTCGGATGACGGCGTTTGTCCTGGTGGTGCTGGCGCTTCTGGCGCTACTCGTGGTTTTCCTGGTGGTCAATTACAACCGCCTGGTGCAGATGAGGGAGCGCTACAAGAACGCTTTCGCCCAGATCGATGTGCAGCTCAAGCGGCGCTACGACCTGATCCCGAACCTGGTGGAGACGGCGAAGGGGTATATGAAGCACGAACGCGAGACGCTGGAGGCTGTCATCCAGGCCCGTAATCAGGCCCGGCAGGCTGAACAGAAGGCCGCCAGCGCGCCGGGAGATCCCCAGGCCATGAAGGGGCTGATGGCGGCGGAGCAGACCCTCACTGGGACCATGGGGCGCTTCTTCGCCCTTTCCGAGAACTATCCGGATCTCAAGGCCAGCGAGAACATGCGGTCTCTCCAGGAGGAACTCTCCTCTACCGAGAACCGCATCGCGTTCGCCCGACAGGCCTACAATGATGCTGTGATGCGCTACAACACTCTCAGGGCCACGGTACCCACCAACATCGTGGCCAATGCGTTCAACTTCGGGCGGGCAGAACTCTTCGAGATCGATTCTGAGGAGGAGCGTCAGGCGCCGCGGGTGTCATTCTGATCCGGACCCATGGCTCGGGCCGGATTGGGGCGGCTGACCCGGGCTGACAACTGCTGACCCGGACCGGTCGAAACGACCGGGGCTGAATGGACTTCTTCCAGGCACAGGAGAATGCCCGGCGGCAGAGCCGGGTCCTGGTGGGGCTCTTCGCCGCCGCCGTCCTGAGCATCGTCATCGGGATCTACCTGACCTTTCTGGTTCTGCTGGGGATCGGATTCGGCACGGGCCTCGGCTTCGATCCCGTGGGGTTCGGGGTGGTAGCGGTGGCGACTGTGGGGCTGATCGGTGGCGGTAGCCTCGTTCGTACGGCTCAGCTCCGGAAGGGGGGGACGGCCGTGGCCGAACTCATGGGCGCCCGTGCGGTGGATCCGGCGACGATGGATCCGGCCGAGCGGCGTCTCATGAATGTGGTGGAGGAGATGGCGTTGGCCTCGGGCATTCCCCTTCCCGCCGTGTATGTGATGGACGGGGAACCGGGTATCAATGCCTTCGCCGCCGGCTATACGATCCACGACGCGGCCGTCGCCGTAACCCGCGGCGCCCTGGCCGAGCTCAACCGGGAAGAGCTCCAGGGGGTGGTGGCCCACGAATTCAGTCATATCCTGAACGGGGATATGCGCCTGAACATCCGACTCATGGGGCTCCTCTTCGGCATTCTCCTCCTGGCTGTGGTGGGCAGGGGGCTTGTGAGGGGCCCCCTGGTGCGCCGGCGGCGCAGAAACGAGCGCGGCATGCTCCTTCTGGGTTTGGCGCTCATGGCGCTGGGGTACATCGGGGTCTTCTTCGGTAAGCTCATCAAGGCGGGGATGTCCCGCCAACGGGAGTTCCTGGCAGACGCCGCGGCGGTGGAGTTCACCCGTAATCCCCGGGGTCTAGCGGGGGCTCTTGGGAAGATCGCCGCTGCCCGTCAGGGTTCCAGGATCCGGGACCATCACGCCGAGGAACTCAGTCACCTCTTCTTCGCCAACGGGGTGGGGAATTCCCTCTCCCTGGCCCTCGCCACCCACCCGCCGCTCCAGGAGCGAATCCGGCGCCTGGATCCGGGAGAGCCGGCTGGAGCCCCAGGAGCGGGTCCCCCGCCGGTCCCGGCCTCCCTCGGAGTGCCCGCGCCCGGTGTGAGCGGACTCGCCGCGGTTCAGGGCGTCACCACTCCACGAGACGTTCGCCGGGCGGTGGGGACCACGGGGCCTCTCCACCTCAGGAGGGCCTCCCAACTCCTCGACCTCATCCCGCCCCGCCTCCGTGAGGCGACCAGGGATGGGAAGGAGGCGCAGTCCCTGGTCCTGGCCCTCCTCGGCGGAGACGACGAGGAGAGCGAAAGGACTCGAAGAACGCAGGCCGGCGGGCTGGGACGGGAGGTGGCAGGTGCGCTTCCAATCCTCTCCGCTGCCCTGGAGCAGTTGCCGACGCCGGCCCGCCTGCCCTTGGTGGATCTCAGCGTCGGAGCGCTGCACGGCCTCACGGAGGAGGAGGGGCGAGCCCTCGCCACCTCAGCCCAGGCCGTGATCCGAGCCAATGGGGAGGTCCGCCCCTTCGACTTCGTCCTCATGCACATTCTCTGGCGTCATCTGCCCGGGCGGGGGCGCGGTGGGCGTGACGCGCCTCGGTCCGTCAGGTCCCTCGACGGAAGCCGGACCGAGGTGGCACTGATCCTCTCGGCGCTGGCCTGGGAGGTGGGGTCTGGACCCGAGGATGTCGCGGACCGGTTCCAGGCTGGAGCCCGCTTTCTCAAGAGCCATGGGGAGAGGGATCTTCGGCAGGTTTCCCGTGAGGCGGTGTCACTGGCCGCCCTGGACACTGCGCTGAGTCGAATCGAGGGTGCCGCGCCCGGCCTTCGGGGGCGCGTGTTGGAGGCGTGCGCTGCGGTGATCCTTGGGGAAGGAACGGATCGCCCGGAGCACCTGGAACTCCTCAGGGGCGTGGCTGAGAGCCTGGATCTACCCCTCCCGCCCCACTGATTCGAGCTCACCGTTGTCTTCCGTAGCCCGCTGAAGCTCGCCTTTCCGCCTCAACGGGAAACCGCCTGACCGGATCCCTCTGGAAATCCCGGCAACCGATGGTGCCGGTGGGTGTAGAGAAGAGCGACTTGGTGCCCCAAGCCAGGCCTTTCCAGCCCCCTTCACCGATCGACGCCCATGTCTGCCTCGGACGAGTCCGAAAAAAGCCCTCGAACGGCCAGTACGCGGAGCCCTCGCGACATGGAGCCGGGCTCCCCGAGTCGGAAGCGGCGTCGGACCCTCCCCTGGGTCCTCGGGCTCGGTGTCGTTGGGTTTGCCGTAGTCCTCCTCCTTCTGGCCTGGACCACGCAGCCCATGGAACTCCCGGCAGAGTGGAGTCCTCCGGAAGACCGGGGCTCGGTCGGGTCCATGGATCCAGGCCTGTCCGTCCCTTCCACCCTGCGGGTTTCGTTCCGGACCGAGGTCACGGCAGTAACCTCGGCCCTTGAGCAACAACTCCCCCTGCGGTTCGGGGATCTGGACGAAGCCCTCTCGGTGGAGGGGATTCCGGGCCTCTCCTTTGCCTTCGAAGCGGAGCGGTCACCGGTGGAGGCCGAGGTGGTGGGGGATGGTCTCAGGCTGCGGACCCAGGCCACGTACGAGGCCCGGGGGCGTTGGGAGTCCGGCTTCCTACCGAGCCTGGGGGGAGGCTGTCCCGTTGGCGAGGCACCGCGCCCCAGGATGGAGGTGGTGGTGGAGGTGGCGCCGGAGTTGACTGCCGCCGGTGCGGCCGATCTGGACTTCCGGAGTGTGTCGGTGCGACCGGTGTCCGAAGGGGCGCGGGATCGCTGCCGACTGGGGGGTGGCAGTCTCGATGTGACCGACGCCCTTGCGGTTCTGGTGGGCGAAGAATTGGGCCGCGTACTCCCCTCGCTCCGCTCCCAACTCCGTTCCCTGGACCTGATGGAACTGGTGGAGAGTCAGTGGTCCCGACTGGAGTCTCCCATCCTGGTGGCGCCGGAGGCGTGGCTCGTCCTCTCCCCGGGGGCTCTTACGCTTGGCGAGGTATCGGGCGATGGGACCGCCCTACGGGTTGATGCTGAGGTCACGCTGCAGCCCCGGGTGGTGCTTGCACCTGACCCACCCGTTGAGGTAGAAGGGCCCCGGGATCTCGGCTCTACTCCGGTGCCGTCGCTCCTCACCCCCCAAGGGACAGGGGAAGGTCCAGGATCCGACACCGGGCTCGATGGATCGCGGAATGGATCCGGCGACTTCTCCCCGACCCCGGTGGAGCGGGGAGTACAGGTCGAGATCCTGGCGGGATTCGATGAACTCACCACCACCCTGTCCGAGCGGTTGGCTGGTCAGGTCTTCGAGGCCGCCGGCCGCGAGGTGGAGGTGCGGGAGGTGGAGGTCTGGGGGCTCGCCGATGGTCGCCTGGTCACTCAGGTGGTTCTGGGACGGGGATTCCGGGGTACCCTCTGGATGGCGGGGACGCCAACGTTGGATCCGGACGGTAGCAGTCTCAGCCTCCCTGACCTGGAGGTCCTGCTGGCCACCCGGAACCCCATCGCCATGCTGCTGGCCCGGGGGTTCCGGGGTGCGGTGGAAGGGATCCTGCAGGAGCAGGCCCGCTGGCCCACCGCTCGGCTCCTCACCGAGTTGGGGATGCCCGATGGATTCCCCCTTGAGCGGGAACTGATCCCTGGGTTCACTCTCGAGGGAACAGTAGATCAGGTGTCGCTGGAGGAGGTCATGGTCTCGGTGACCGGGGTCCGCATTCTGGCCCGAGCTCAGGCGCAGCCGGCGGTTCGGGTGACCTCGCTGTGGTAGGGGGTGGCGTGAGGAGGTGCCTCCACCGACATTTTCCTGCTGACTTTCGTTGGTCGGCGTTGTTCCACTCCTGCCCCAAACCTCTTGAGGAGTCCGAAGCCCGGTGAAACAGAAGACAGTGGCCGCCATCATCGTGACCGTGATTCTGGTGGCGGACCTCCTCACCAAGTGGTGGGCGCTGGGCGCCCTAGGCGATGGCCGTCGGATCGAGCTTCTGGGGGGGCTTGTGCCGCTCACCCTGGCCTTCAACCGGGGAGCGGCTTTCGGCCTTTCCATCGGGGATGATCCGCGCTGGGTCTTCATCCCCATCACGGTGGGAGCGGTGGTCTTCCTGACGGCCCTCATCATCCGGTCCGGCCCACACCAGAAGCTCCGGAGTCTGGCCTCGGCCCTCGTGCTCGGAGGCGCCCTGGGGAACCTCTACGACAGGGTTCGTTGGGATCGGGGGGTGGTGGATTTCATCGGGCCCATCGATCTGGGTTTCATGTACTGGCCCATCTTCAATGTGGCGGACATGGCCATCACAACCGGCGCCATTCTCCTGGCCATCCACTTCTGGCGGGAAGATGCGGCGGAGGCTTCCCGGGTGAAGGAAGAGCAACTCTCTCTGGACCGCAGCCCTTCCACCTGATCGGGCCCGTTCCCGTGGCTGCGGCCCATGGACGCCTTTCGACCCTGGCTTGCAGGGGAGGTGCGCCTCACTGGAAGTGTGTCGGGTACGGGCGCGGGGCAGGGTACGGGGAAGGTTCAGCTTCGTACGCGGGCGGCAGTGTCAGCCCTGAAGAATGAGTTCCCGGAGGCGGTCCATACCCGGTCCGGGATTGTCGTCCTTGGAGCTCCACTCCCGCTTGACCTTGAAGGCGCGACCGGGGCGATTCCAGATCAGGACCCCGGTGGTGCGACCGTTGCGGAAGTAGCGGGCACATCCGGGGTCCAGTGGCCCCGTTCCGGCCTCCACCTCCACCTCGTCCTCCGGCGACGGAAGCCCTACCACCTCCAGGGTGAGTTCACCCACTCCGGAGTAGACATAGGGCAGTGGATCGTATCGCACTGAGGCCCCGGCCATTGCCCGGCCCGCCAGCATCCCTGACTCGTTGGCGTGCTCCTCATGCCCAAGGATCTCCCTGCGGCCCGTGAGGGAAAGGGGGAAGCGCGCCACGTCTCCAGCGGCCCAGATATGGGGAGCCGACGTCAGGAGGCCGTGGTCCACCACGATTCCCCCCGCCACCTCGAGTCCGGCGTCCCGGGCCAACTCGACGCACGGTTCCACACCGAGTCCGGCCACCACCACATCGAAGGGAAGGGATGGAAGTGTTCCCAGGGCACGACTCTCCTTCTCTCTCACCGGAGCGACATCGGGCTGGGTGTCGCCTGGATCGGGCGATGGATCCTCTTCGCCGGTCTGGAGGCGATAGTGCCCACGGTCATCCTCCTCTACTCCGGTGACCTCCACTCCGGAGTGGATGGTAACGCCCATGTCTTCCAAGGTTCGGGCCAGGTACCGGTCGAAGGGGGGCGGGATCTTCCCGGCCAGGGGCATTTCTTCCGGGAAGGCCAGATGCACCTCCGCCTCGGAGGCGGCCGCCAGGGAACCGGCTATTTCGCAACCAATGAAGCCCCCGCCCACCACAGCGATCCGTTGGGCTGTCTCCAGGTGGGCCCGGAGTCGACGATAATCGTCCAGGGTCCGGAGGTAGATCACGCCCTCATGGGAGTCGGCCAGCCGCCTGGGTCGTGCTCCGGTGGCCAGGAGGATACGTTGGGCCTCATGACGGGTGCCTGAGTCATCCACCACCGCCGGTGGATCCGTCTCGAGGCTCACGGCCCGGGTGTCGAGGCGGAGGTCCACCTGCAGGTCCCCTGTCTCCCGGTGGACCCTCTCCTCCGGTTCTCCCTTCCAGAGTCCCTTGGAGAGGGGAGGCCGGTCATAGGGCGGGTGGGGCTCGGCGGATAGGAGGCGGATCTGCCCCTCCGGATCCTCGGACCGGATCCCACGGACGGCGGCGTCCGCCGTCATCCCACCTCCCACGATGAGGTACTCCACCACGTCCGTCGCCTCGCTCACGTACCGTCCTCCCGCTCTGATTCACTCGATTTCGTCGATGCCGGCGCAGAATCAGGGTCTACAGTGGACTCGCTCGCCTCGTCCCCTTCCGGGACAGTGGCAGGAGTGAAGCGCACCGATTCCACACGGCGGCCGCGCATGCGGATCACCTCGAATCGTCCCTCCCCATCAGGGAGATCCACCACATCGCCTTCTTCCGGAACCCGGTTCAGGCAGCCGAAGATGAATCCGCCCACCGTGTCGTACTGCTCATCAGGCAGTGAAGTCCCCAGGCGCTCCTCCACCTCCCGGAGCGCCACCCCGCCCCAGATCCGGAGGCCATGGGAATCCTCCTGGAAGTCTACCGGTTCATCCTCTTCATGCTCGTCCTGGATCTCACCCACGATCTCTTCGATGAGATCTTCGAGGGTGGCGAGGCCCGCCGTTCCACCGAACTCGTCCAGGACGATGACCATCTTGCTCCGTTGCCGTCGCATCTCGACGATGAGATCCTGTACGGGCTTCCCGGAGGGCGAGAAGAAGGGCGGGCGGATAACGCTCTCGATCCGTTCCACCCCCTCCCGATCGGCTTGCCAGAGATCCCGGGCCAGGAGGATCCCCACGATCCGATCCACGCTGCCCTCGAAGACGGGGAGCCGGAGGTGCCCCTCGTCCAGCATGGCCGACTTGGCTTCCTCCACGGTGGCGTCGGCAGGGACGGCAACCATGTCGGTGCGGGGTGTCATGACCTCACCCACGGTGACGGTCTCCAGGTTCATGATGTTGGTGACCACCTTCCACTCTTCCTCTCCCAGCGTTCCCTCCCGACGACCGATGTGGGCCAGGACCTCCAGTTCGGCCCGGCTCACGGTGAACTGGTCCTGGGAACCGCCGGCTGCCACAGCCCGAGAGAAGAAGCCAAGGGGGATGAGCACCGGCTTCAGGATCCAGATGAGGATCTGCAGGACCCACCCGGCGGCGGGCGCCAGCGTCTTCCAGTAGGTAGCGCCCAGGGTCTTGGGAAGGATCTCGGCGAAGAGCAGGATGGCCAGGGTGAGGCCGGCTGAGAAGAGGGCCATCCACTCCTGGCCGAAGACCCGGAGCGCCAGGGCGCCGCTCAGGGCGGCCCCACCGGTCCCGGCCACCGTGTTCAGGGTCAGGATCGCCGAGATGGGCTCGTCGATCC
>SKJY01000054.1 GCA_007121775.1 Gemmatimonadota bacterium | reverse complement strand
CGGCCGAAGCGGCGCTGTACCGCATCCCGGAAGAGGAATCGTCCCAACAGGAAGGCCAGCGTGGCCCCGATGGTGGAGGCGAAGGAGACGATGACCGTCCCCCAGAGGAAGCCGAAGATGGCTCCCCCCACCAGCGTCATGAGAGCCGCGCCCGGGAGGGACAGGGCCGTCACCGCCACATAGACCGCAAAGTAGATCCCCACCGCCAGCCCCGTGCGCTCCTGGCGGAACTCCTCGATGGCCGCCTGTTGAGCCCGGAAGAACTCCAGGGTCAGGTACCGATCCAGGTCGAAGACGAAGAAGAGGGCGATGGCCGCTGCCACTGCGGCGAGGAGGATCCAGCGGCTGGCTCTCATGGAGAATCGTCGTCGTTTGGGAGGTGGGATGGGCAAGAGGGTGCTCCATGGCCGAACGCCTGAGCACCCGCTTCCGGTTCCGGCGTTCCCATCCGGGTGGCACTTGTGATCGCGGGCGCTTGCCCTGAGTGGCCCTTCGGCGTAGCCTCCTTGCTGTTCACGAAATTACCCCCCCTCCCTTCACACTCTCCGAACTCCATGCTTGACTCCATCATGCAGGCGGCGGATGCCCTGGAATCCTTCGTCTGGGGCTGGGGCATCCCGGTAGGCGACGAGACCATCCCCGCCGTTGTGATCCTCCTCCTGGGCGCCGGCCTCTACTTCACCCTCCGCCTGGGGTTCATCCAGTTCCGGCGCTTGGGGCACGGCTTCGCGGTGGTGTCAGGGAAGTACGACGATCCCGATGATCCTGGCGACGTGACCCACTTCCAGGCCCTCTCCACGGCCCTCTCGGCCACAGTGGGGATCGGGAACATCGCCGGGGTGGCTCTGGCCATCCACTGGGGAGGCCCCGGTGCCCTCTTCTGGATGTGGGTCACCGCCATCCTGGGAATGGCCACCAAGTTTTCCGAGGTCACCCTCTCCCAGAAGTTCCGGAACGTCCGGGAGCCCGACCCCACCCGCCCCTGGGAGGGGATGGTGGCCGGGGGGCCCATGTACTACATCGAGCGGGGGCTTGGGAAGGCCTGGAAGCCCATGGCCGTCATCTTCGCCGTCTTCCTGGCGGCGGTGGCCCTCTTCACCGGGAACGGGGTTCAGGCCAACACCGTGGCCGATACCATGCAGGCCCAGTTCGGCCTGGCGCCGTGGATCACCGGGCTGATCACCGCCTCCGTGGTCGGTGCCGTCATCATCGGAGGGATCAGCCGGATCGGGAAGGTGACGGGCATCCTGGCTCCGGCCATGGCGGGCCTCTACGTGGCGGCGGCCCTGGTCATCCTGGCCCTGAACTGGAACCAGATCCTGCCGAGCTTCGGGCTCATCTTCACCGAAGCCTTCAACCCCTCGGCGGGGGTGGCAGGCGCCGGTGTGGGGGCCTTCCTGGTCACCATGATGTGGGGGGTCCGCCGCGGCCTCTTCTCCAACGAGGCGGGCCAGGGCTCGAGCCCCATTGCCCACGCCGCAGCCAAGACGGAGGAGCCTGCCGAGGAGGGGATGGTGGCGCTCCTCGGACCCTTCATCGACACCATCGTCATCTGCACCATGACGGCGCTGGTCATCATCATCACCGGGAGCTGGGACGACAAGATTCCCCAGCAGGTGAGCCTCTCGAGCGGTAACATCTCCTTCGTGGCGGAGCGGGATGACGGGCGCTTCAACTTCTTCCAGAGCGCCCCGGCGGAGGTTCGGGTAGAGGCCGGCGTTCCCACCGATCAGGCCATCGGCGATTCCCGCATGGCGTGGCACGAGGTGGCCATCGACGAGTTCTTCATCGATCCGGATCAGACCCAGCCCTTCACCGGGGTGATCTTCCCGGGCCGGAATCTGGCCGTGGCGGACGACGGCACCGAGTACAATGTCCTCTTTGCCAACGTGGTTCAGAACGGGGCACCCCTGACCATGATGAGCTTCCAGCGGGGGCTCCCCGGAGACTGGGGGCACCTCATCGTACTCCTCACTGTGCTTCTCTTCGGGATCTCCACGGCCATTGCATGGAGCTACTACGGGGACCGCTGCGCCTTCTACCTCTTCGGGCCCAAGGCGGTGCTCCCCTACAAGATCTTCTTCGTGGTCATGCACTTCGTGGGGGCGGTGAGCCCCCTCATCCTGGCATGGACCATCGGAGACATCCTGTTGGGCCTGGTGATCATCCCCAACCTCATCGCCGTGATCTTCCTGGCGGGCAAGGTGAGGGCAGAGGCGGACTCCTACTTCCAGCGGAAGCCTTGGCTCAAGCGAACCGGAGGGTAAGGGGCTGACGGGGCACCACGGTGCCCCTTACCCTTCCGCCAGTCCGCTGAACGACACGCCCCCGCTCCGGATCTCCGGGGCGGGGGCGCTGTCGTTGTTGGAGGTGATGTTGTGGGTCTTCTCCAACCGTAGTGCAGGCGGAAGACTGAAGGGCTGGCTGGGGAGCCAGAGGAGGATCGGGCGTTCCCGCAGATTTTGTGCGGACGGGAGGGCCGCCAGGAGCGGCTGACGGGGGAGCCAGAGAGCCAGGTCCGGCGAAATACCGGGAGGTGCGGTGTTCCGGCTCCGGCGCATACCGCTGGACGGTAGGTTTTGCTGAACGGACGTCACATTTTCGGGGTCCGTTCAGCGAAACACACCTTTACGGTGCGAAACCCTGAACGGAGCGGAGGGAAACGGGTGCCCTGTTCAGCGAAACGCACCTATACGGTGTGAAAGCCTGAACGCATCCGGATTTTCGGCCCTCCGTTCAGCAAAACCCACCGCGTGGCTGCCTCGACGGTCCGATCCTCGCGCTGCCCTCGCGACCCCGCGCTCGCGGCCCAACTTCAAGGACGACGAGGCCGACCGTCCAAGGGGGTTCGCTGGGGGTAGAGACCAAGCCCCGCGAGGACCAGACTCTCTCGCCCGGACCGAATTCCCAATGCAGCGGGAGGCCCCGCGGACCGAGCTCCCAATGCAGCTGGAAGCTGGGCGAACCAGAGAGGGGCTCTCCCTCGCCCCCATCTCCCTCCCTCAGCCAGCGCGACGGACCGAAAATAGGGGTCTTCTCCAGTTTGCGTGCAACCGGCAGGGGGTTGCTGAGCGTGGAAGAGTTAGCGCCTTTTGGAGCGACAGGAGCGGGCCTGTGCATACGGCCCCCCTCAGGTGGGGGGCGGGGTTGACCGTGAAAGGGCCTGGGAGGAGCGTGCTGGGTGCATAAAGCTGAACGGATGGTCCATTTTTCGAATGCGTTCAGCAACATGCACCTGAGAGGTACATAAGGCTGAACGCGCCGAAGTTTTCGGGCATCCGTTCAGGATTGTGCACCTCTGAGAAACGTTCACCGGAAATCGGAGAAGAGCCGATGTCGTTTCGGGGAGGGGATGTCGTTACTGCGGAGGCGCTCCTTCTTCGAAAGCTCCGTCAGGGCAGCAGCTCCACCTCCCGGACCAGAAGGCCGGTGGTGGACACGCGGATCTCGAACCGGGCCGGGCGGTCCACCGTTATGAAGGTGGCCGATCCGTACTCGGTATCCACCAGAAGAGCCAGGAGCGAGTACCGGCGAGCCAGATGGAAAAGGTCCACCGGCCGGTCGTCCTTCAGGGAGTGGACGGTACGGGGTCCCGTCCGCTCATCATCGATCTGCGCGTAGCGTCCGGTGATCCGGTCCAGTTCGTACTGGGTGTGGACCCCAAGCACATTGGCCAGCGGATGCCACCTGAGGATGTGGGCGTCCACCAGGAGTTGGTCCCCGGCCACCTCCACGCTCCGGGTGCGCCCGTCGGGAAGCTCCACAAAGGCCTGGAACCGCTGGTTGCCGGTGGGGAGGGTGGTGACCACCGCTGCCACTTCCTCGTGGGTCAGGGCCCGGTACCCCTGGGTCGAGACCCCCAGGGTGCCGGCCAGGGCCGCCAGGCTCAGCAGAAGGGCACCGCCTCCGGCTCCACCCAGGGAACCGGCCCAGCGACGACGGCGAAGGGCCGCAATCCCGGCGGCCAGGAACCCCAGGCTGAGGAGGGCCAGGGCGAGGGCGATGTAGAAGAGAATCTGGCTCATGGGGGGTAGAACCCCGCATCTCCCTCAACGGCTCCCCTCCACTCCGGGTACCCGTCCCACCAGAGCATCCAACTGGGCCCGGGCCGTGAGGTAGGCGTGGGCTGCCTCGGCGTAATTGGTGGCGCTCTGCCGGAGGGCCACCTCCGCGTCGGTCACCTCGAGCCGACTGGCCAGCCCCTCGGCGAACTGCCCCGAGATGATCCGGAACCCCCGTTCCGCCAACTCCACCGCTCGCCGCTGCGCCTCAGCCCGGGAGCGGGCGTCTGCGACCCCTTCCGCCAGGGAGTGGAGCTGGGCCTCGGTATCGTCTGCGGCCAGCTCCATGCGCACCTGGGTCCGGCGAAGTTCTGTCCGGGCCTGCTGGGCACGGGCGCGTCTCTGGAATCCGGTGAAGAGGGGAACACTCGCCTGGATCCCCACGATCCGGCCGTAGCCCCGCTCCCCGCTGGTCCCGAAAAAGGCTGGGCTGCCGTCCTGTTGGGCCTGGACGTCGTAGCTTCCGAAGAGGGAGATCCGGGGGAGGAGGTCGGATCGCTCTGCCCGGAGCTCCGTGCGGCGGAGCCCTTCTTCCAGGCGAAGCTGCCGGAGGGTGGACTGATCTGTCCGGGCCGCCTCCACCAGGTCGTCCATCCTTGCGGTGGGGTCCGTCCCCACGAAGGCGAGGATCGCCTGATTCTCCGGTGTGTTGGCTTCCGGATCATCCAGCACCAGCTCCGAAAGGGATCCGGTGGGGACGATGTCGCCGTCCTCGAGGTCCTGGCCCATGGCCACCCGAAGGGCCCGGACCGCCGCCCTCTTCTCGGTCCGGGTCGCATCCAGAAGAGGCTCCAGATTCGCCAATTCCACCTCGAGCCTCAGGACCTGGTACTCGGAGGCGAGCCCCTGGGCCTCGAGCGCCCGGGTCTGGCGGAGGGATGTCTCCACCCGAGCGACCGATTCGTCCAGGAGCCGCTCCCGGTCCCTGGCCAGAAGGAGGTCGTAGTAGCGAAGCCGTGTCCTGGTCACCGCCTCCTGCTCCTGTGCCCGAAGCTCCTCTTCCCGGAGCTCGGTGATGCGGGAGGCGGCACGGACGCCGGCCACGGCCCGCCCCTCCCAGAGGGGCTGTTCCAGCGTCAACGCGCCGGTCCAGACGTTGTCCAGACCGAACTGAACCCGGGTCACATCATCCGGGGAAGCCGAGGGGTCGAAGAGGATGGTGGGGAGGAAGGTGGCCGGGGGCGTCAAGTTCCGCGCATACCGGACGCTCAGATCCACCCTTGGGAGGAGGCGGCCCCGGGCCTCCATCTCTCCCTGGCGTGCCCCGTCCACTGCCAGACGGGCGTCCCGGACCTCCCGGCTCCCCTCCAGGGTGCGAGCCACCGCCTGCTCGAGGGTGAGGGAGGAGGGTTCGGACGGGGTCGTCTGGGCCCACCCGGGTATCGCTCCCGACGCCAGGAGACCGACGGAAACCAGGATCGGCGCAGCTGCCAGACGGATGCCTCGCTCCAGGGCGCTCATGGCCTCGCCTCCACGCGGACGCCGTCCTCGATCCGCTCGCCGGGGTAGAGGATCACCCGGTCCCCGGCCGACAGCCCGGAGAGGATCTGGGCGTGGGTCTCGCTCCGACGCCCCACCTCCACCTCCACGCGCTCGGCCCGACCATTCACGATCTGGAAGGCGAACCACCGGTCACCGTCTCGGAAGACGGCGCTGGCGGGCGCCCGCAGCACGTCGTCAGCCTCCCAGACCACGATCCGGGCCTCAACCCGAAACCCGTCGCCGAGCACGCCGCCACCGGCGGTCGGTGCCGATTCCAGGTCCAGGAGCACATTCACCCGCTGCTCCTCGATCCCCAGCGCCGAGACCCGGGTGAAGGCGGAGGGCTCCACCCGGCGGACCCGGGCCTGGAGGACTTCCTCCCCGCCCCAACGGTCGATCTCGGCGCGCTGGCCGGGCTGGACCTGGATGGCATCGGCCGAGAGAAGGTCGGCCACCACCTCCAGGTTCGCCATGTCGCCCACCTCCAGGACCGGGGAGCCGGGCTGGACGGCGGCTTCACTCTCCTGCATGACCCGAAGAATCCTTCCGGCCACGGGGGAGCGCACCACCACCCGTTCGGCCCCGGCTCCGTCCGTTCCCCGCTCCAGGAGGAGACGTGCATTCTCCACCTCCTGCTCGGCGGCCTGAACGGCGAAGCGGGCGCTCCGGAGTTCGGCCTCCCGACTCCGGAGGGCGGCTTCGGCCCGCTCCACAGCCGACGGTGATCCGCCGGACTCTTCCAGGAGGATCCGCTGGCGACGCACCTCCTGCTCGGCCTCCACCACGGCGCCCTCCATGGCTTCTTCCCGTGCTCTGGCCTGCTCCAGTCCCGCCCTGGCCCCCTCCAGCGCAGCCCTGGCCTGGGCCCGGCTCCGGGCATCCAGGAGGGGAGCCGGGAGGGGGATGAGCCCCAGTAGCTCTTCCCCCGCCTCCACCTCATCGCCTGGCCGCCACCGGACCCGCTCCAGGGTTCCGGCAATGGGAGCCGAAATGGTGTAGCGGTCCAGGAGCTGGGTGCGGCCGTCTTCCCGGACGTCCACCTGCATGGTTCCCCGGGTCACCTCTCCGCTGTCCACCGGGACGGGAGAGGGGCGGAAGGCCAGGATCAGGCCGCCCAAAACCACCAAGCCCAGGACCACCAGAAGAGCCGTACGGGCCCACCCAGGGAGCTGCCGCTCCCCCCTGCCACCCTGGTCCGACATCTCACTCCCCCTCGTTGGAGGTTCATTCATGCGCGATGGATCCGTCGTTCCGGCCTCCTGAAAGGCGGCTCCGGATCCGGGTCCGTCCAATTCACTCCCGGGTCTTCAGAACCCCGATGAGATCGAGTCTGTCCAGCCGCCGGCGCACCAGGAAGGCGCTGACCAGGGCTGCCGCCAGCACCACCGAGACGGCGAAGGCGTAGGTTTCGGTGGAGATGAGGAGCGGGAATCGGTACTCCTCCTGATCGATGGTCCCCGCCAGGAGTCCTGCCAGGATCCGACCGATCCAGAGGCCGAAGGGGAGGGCCACCAGGACCTGGATCATCTGTTCGCCCACCAGGATGGTGGAGACCTCCCGGCGTGTGAACCCCAGGACCCTGAGGCTCCCCAGGTCCCGGGCCCGCACCGAGAGGGCAACCCGGGCGTTGTTGTAGACCACCCCCACGGCGATGACGGCGCCGAAGAGGCTCAGTACCAGGACCAGCACCCGCTGGGTGTCACCGCTCAGGGCCCGCATGCGGGCCACCGCCTGCTCCTTCCGGGTCACCTCCAGCACCCGAGGCATGTCGCTCAGGCGCCGCTCCACCTCCGGGTAGGCGCCCCGTTCCACGGCGAGGCGGAGCTGGTTGACCGCCGGATCTTCCCCGAGAAGCCGGTTCAGATCTTCCAGGCGCATGTGCCCCTGGAGTCCGAACGCCTGGGTCACCGTGCCCGTCACCAACAGCGGCCGTTCGTCGGCCCGCCCCTCCCGGAGCCGCACCCGCACCGTATCTCCGGCCTCTACCCCCAGCATCTCCGCCAGCGTTCGGGTGAGGACCACCCCGCCGGTGGGCATGGGGACCCGTCGCCCCTCTCCATCCAGCAGGATCCGTAGCCGATTCTCGTCGGGGTAACCGTAGAGGGGGACATCCCGGCTCCGATGATCGGAGGTCATGCGCACCGAGGTGACCCGGAGGCCCTCGGCGAAGCGGACACCGGGGATCCCCCGCACCTCATTCACCGCCCGGTCCGAGGTGGGACCCACCAGAGACACGGAGATGTCTTCCCGGGAGGCCAGGTAGAACTCCGAGTCGATGATGAAGTCCATGGCGTCCATGGAGAAGCGCCCCATGACGATGATCCCCACCGCCAGCGCCACCCCCACCGATGAGAGGGTGGTTCGCACCGGGTGTCGGGACAGCTCCCGGAGGATCATCCGCCCCGAGGTGCCGAAAAGGTCCCCGACACCCAACCGCTCCAGGAAGGAGGGGCGGTACCGGGTCGGGGTCTCCGGGCGCATGGCCTCCGCCGGAGAGAGGCGGAGGATCCTTCGGAGGGCGACGAGGGCGCCCACCAGTCCGAACCCCAGGGCGACGGCAAAGGCCGGGACGAAGGTGGAGGCCGGGACCGAGTACTCCAGGAGCGGGAGCCCGAAGAAACGCAGGAAGGTGGAGGTGATCCCCTGCCCCATCCACCCGCCCAGGGCGAAACCTCCCACCGTTCCCAGCAGCACCACCACCGCCACGAACTTCACGTAGTAGAGGCCAATCTCACGGTTGTGGTACCCCAGCGCCTTCATGGCGGCGATCTCGCCCCGCTCCAGGTTGATGATGCGGGAGAGCACCACATTCAGGAGGAAGGCCGCCACCGCCAGAAAGACGAGCGGTACGGAGGTGGCCATCCCGGAGAGCTGCTCGAAGCGCATGTCCAGGAAGTAGTTGGATCGGTGGCGATCCCGTCCTACCGCACCTCGGCCCCCGTAGGGATCCAGGGTCCGGTCTACCTCCGCCAGCACGGCGGGGAGGGAGGCGCCGGGACCCAGCCGCAGGACCACGTCGTTGAACGCTCCCTCCATACGGAAGGCCGGCGCCACCGCGTCCCGATCCATCCAGAGGGCAGCGAAACGCTCCTCGTCGGGGATGGCGTCCCCCCCGGGAGGCGCCGGATAGACGTACTCCGGCGAGTTGGCGATCCCCACGATCCGCACCTGCCGGAGGGTTCCCTCCATGATCACCGGCAGGGTGTCGCCGGGAGCGATCCCGAACCGTTCGGCGAAGGGCTCCAGAAGGAGTGCCTCATCGCCCCTCCCCGCCTCCACCATCCGCCCCTCCAGGAGGAGGACGCGGTTCAGGGGCGCGTCCCCACCGGCGGGCAGGCCCACCACCTCCCCGATGGGAGGCTGGGTCGCAGCTTCAATGGGGATCCGGACCGGTGCCACCAGACGGGTATCGACGGCCGTGACCCCGGAAATCTCCCGGAGCCGGCCGCCCACCCCGTCCGGGGCCCGTTCAAGGGAGGCGAAGACGTCGCCGAACCGGAACTCCTCGTAGTAGCGGTCCCGGGATCCCTGGAGCGAATCCACGGTGGCCTGAAGAGCCACGAAGGCCGCTACCCCTGCCGCTACCACCAGGGCGATGGTTGCCACCTGGGCCCACATTTCCCGGAGGTTCCTCAGGAGCTTCCGGTTCAGGGTGGAGCCAATCATGGTGCACCTCGCTACCAGCGGATATCCGAGGCCCGGGCCCGCTGGGCATTGCGTCGCTCTTCCTCCACGCCACCGTCGTGGAGGATCACCACCCGATCGGCCATCTCGGCGATGGGGGCGTTGTGGGTGATCACCGCAGTGGTGGTGCCCAGCTCCTCATTCACCCGCTCGATGACCTCCAGCACCACCACCCCGGACCGGTAGTCCAGCGCCCCGGTGGGCTCATCGCAGAGGAGGATCTCCGGGCGTTTGGCAATGGCCCGGGCCACCGCCACCCGCTGCTGCTCTCCCCCGGAGAGCTGGGATGGGAAGTGGTCCAGCCGGTGGCCGAGTCCCACCATCTCCAGCGCCTCGGCCGGAGAGAGGGGGTCCCGGGCGATTTCGGTGACCAGAGCCACATTCTCCCGGGCGGTGAGGGAGGGCATGAGGTTGTAGAACTGGAACACAAACCCCACATGGCGGCGGCGGAACTCGGTGAGTTCCCGGTCGGCTGCCCGGGCCAGATCCTGACCCTGGAACAGGACGCTCCCGGAGGTGGGTCGGTCGAGGCCGCCCAGGATGTTCATCAGGGTGGACTTGCCACTCCCCGAGGCGCCCACCAGCACCAGGAACTCCCCCTGGTGCAGAGAGAAATCCACCCCCCGAAGCGCATGGACATCCACCTCTCCCATGCGGTATGTGCGCGTGACATTCCGGGCCTCCAAAACCGCTGGAGGGAGCCTGTCGCCGTTCCCGGTCCCCTCACCGTTCCCTTGTTGGGTCCCCTCGGCATTCTCGGTCATGATCCCCTCCCATGGGCAACACCAGCCGTCGGCGCCAGCCCGGCCAGGGCGAAGTCCACCATGTGGTCCAGGTAGACGGCCCGGCCCGCCTCCGTGGACGGCTCCACCGGAAGGATCCCCTGGGGGATCTTCCGGGTGACGAGCATGAAGTAGACAGGCTGGGACATGAGGCTCATGGCCAGGAGGAGGGGGTCCCCGGCCCGGATCGTCCCCTCCGACTGACCCTGTTGTACCAGGCGAATGAGGGCCTCGGTGATGGGAGCCAGGATCTGGGCCAGATCGGCGAGCCACTCGGTGCGGTAGAGGCGAAGCTCCACCATGAAGCGGGTCTGGTCCGGGTTGTCCCAGAGGTGCTGGAATACCTCCTGGAGGAGTATGCGGATGCGCTGCCGGACCGGGGTGTCCTCATCCCGGCTCAGAGCGACGATACGCTCCGCCAACGGATCGTCCATGGCCCGGATGACCTCCTTGTAGAGGGCCTCCTTGGAGCCGAAATGGTAGCCCACCGCAGCCACATTGCTCCCTGCGGCCCGGGTGATGGCCCGGACCGAAGCGCCGTCGTAGCCGCGCTCAGCGAAGAGGCGCCGCGCCGCCTTGAGAAGCCGTTGCCGGGTATCCTCGGTGGAACTCATCTTCGCCTCTCTGTCCCCATCTTCACCTCACTTCGCCGCATTTTCGCCCCCTTCTGCCGCACTTCCACCCACTTCTGCCCCATCATCGCCCTTCTCCGCCCCATGGAACGGCGGTGGGCGGCGGGAAGTACGATCGTTTGATGCGTTCGTATCACACGAACGTTTGAATTATGCAACGGGCGGACGATCCGGTCAAGGATTCTGTCGGAGGTCGCTACTCCCGCACCTGGGAAAGGGGGGATGCACGAGCTGGGAAACGGCGCCAAAAATAGAATCTGGATTCGGTTTTTGGGTCTTCGCCAGACTTAAAGGAGACGGGAGACCGAGGGGCTGGCTGGGGACCCAGAGGAGAGCCTTCCGCCGCCCCCTCGCGCCTGTTCGTGGAGGGTGTTGGTGTGGCAGGCGCGGCCCCAGAGGTGCCGGCCCGAGGGTATGCCCCCCACAACAGCATCCACGAACAAGTCCCCAGCGCCGTGTCCGTGGAGTATCCGTCAGCTGATCTGAAGAAAGTCGGCAAAAAACCGAATCTGGATTCGGTTTTCTCGCTATCCGCTTCGCCGGCTCCGGGCAGCCTGCCCCGGTCCGGCAGCCGCCTCTTGGGGGTCTGGCCCTTGCCCGCGCCCCAGGGCGATTCTCTATTCATCCGTTGTCTTCCGTCTTCCCCCGACGGGATATCCGTCGCGACCCGATCCCCCTTCAGGAGGCCTTCCGGTGCCCGGACGCGTTTCCCGCAGGATTCAGGCGGCCCTCACGGTGCTGCTCCCTTCCCTTGTCCTCCTTCTCCCCTTCCCCGGCCCGGTCGAAGCGCAGGAAGCCCGAGAGGTCCAGCAGGCGCCGGAGGTCGGAGAGGCGCAGGATCTGCGACCCATGGAGGTGGCGGACCTCTTCCGCCAGAACAGTATGGGGCAGGTGCAGCTTTCCCCTGACGGATCCACCATCCTCTATACCCTCACACCGGGGAGCTTTCCGGATCCCGGATCCCGCCACAGCCAGATCCACATGGCGCGGGTGGATGGGTCCATGGACCGGGCCATGACCCACCGGCGTGACGCGGCCAATCGCGATCCCCGGTGGCACCCGTCCGGGAGCTTGTTCGGGTTCACCTCCACCCGGGAGAATGGGCGCCAGCTCTACCTCATGCCCGTGGACGGCGGGGAGGCACGGCGAGTCACGGACCTTCCTGGCGGGGTGCAAGGGTGGGGGTGGAGCGCCGATGGCCGGTACCTGGCGGTGCTGGGGGGGCGCGGGGCGAATCGCCAGATCTGGATCACCGACGGGAGCGCGGAGGGCGCCATGGAGCCCCTTACCGAGCACCCCACCCCGGTTTCTTCCTTTCATTGGCGGGAGTCCGGGCACGAGATCCTCTTTCTAGCTGATGACGGCTGGGACGAGGGCGACCACCGTCGCCGGGAGGCCGGCTTCCGGGCCCGACCCATCCAGCGGGGGCTCGTCTTCCCCGACTTCCTTGAGCTTCACCCCACCCATCTCTGGCAGGTGACTGTGGGCGCGGAGCCTCGCCGCATGACCTCCGGCGACTTCATCGTCCAGGGATTCCAGGACTCGCCCCGGGGCGACCGGGTGGCCTTGGTGGTGGGGCCGCTGGACCCCCATGTGGACAACCGCCCCAACGAGATCCACCTCCTCAACCCGGCCACCGGGGCCCTGGAACAGCTCACCGACAACGAGGTGGGCGAGTCGCTGGTGGGCTTCTCTCCTGCCGGGACCCATCTGGCCATTTCGGCTCCCCGGGACTTCCAGGGCTCCGGGGTGAGCGACATCTTCGTGCGTCCCGTCGACGGTGGGGAGTGGACGGCCGTCACCGGAGCCTTCGACAATACCCTCCTGGGCGGGGTCTGGAGTGAAGATGGGCGCGCCATCCATTTCGTGGGCGCCGATGGGGTGAACCGGCAGCTCTTCCGGGTCGGAATCGAGGGAGGAGAGGTGGAGCGCCTCTCCGATTGGCGCGGGGTGGCGGCCATCCGAGGCGGCGGCGCAGGCCCCCTGGCCATCGTGGGGTTCACCACTCCGGAGGCGCCGGAGGATCTCTACGCGGTTCCGTGGAACCGGGTCGGTGACCGGGACGCCTGGACCCGCCTCACCGATTCCAACCCCTGGGTGGAGGAGGTTCGCCTCGCCCGCACCGAAACCGTCCGGTGGACCTCCACCGACGGGACCGAGGTGGAGGGGCTGGTGGTGTACCCCCTGGACCACGACCCGAACCGCCGTTATCCCCTGGTCACCGACATCCATGGCGGACCTGCGGCGGCGTACGTGAACGAGTTCCTCCCCACCTCTTCCAACCCGCACCGGGCCTACGGCCACTACTGGGCGTCGCTGGACTATGCCCTCTTCCTCCCCAACTACCGGGGTTCGTCCCACTACGGGCACGACTTCCAGGTGGAGATCGTGGGCGACTACTGGACCCGGGCCACCGAGGACATCCACACCGGCATCGACCATCTGATCGAGGAAGGGCTGGCCCACCCCGATTCTCTTCTCATGATGGGGTGGTCCGCCGGTGGGCACTGGTCCAACTGGATGCTGGTCACCACCGACCGATTCAAGGCCATCGCCACCGGCGCCGGCGTCACCAACTGGATCTCCCTCTACGGCCAGACCGACAACCAGTCGTCCCGGGAGTGGTATCTGGGGCGGGATGCGGGGCTCAACGCCCCGAATCAGCCCTGGCACGACTTCGATCACTGGTGGGCCGAGTCGCCCCTCAAGTACATCGAGAATGCCGTCACCCCCACCCTGATCCACTTCCCCCAGGCCGATCAGCGCATCCCCATGCCCCAGGGTCAGGAACTCCACATGGCCCTGAAGAAGCTGGGCGTACCCACTGAATTCCTGGTCTACCCCGACGAGCTCCACGCCCTTCAGGACCCCAGGAACCAGTTGGTGAAGCTCATGGGTGAGGTGGGGTGGTTCGAGACCTGGCTCCGCGGTCGAGGCCCATGGCTCGACTGGACCAATGTTCTGAATGTGGCGGAGGAGATCGAGGCCGCCCTGGCCGAGCCCTGAGGGGCCTTTGTCAGAACCCGATCGTTCCACAGCTCCCGCGCCCACAACCGAGCCAGCCATGTTCCCAGTCATCCCTCCCCGCCCCGCCCACCCCCGTCGCCGACGGGGGTGGGTCGTGGGAGCCGCCGTGGCCTCGACCCTCCTCCTACCTATGTCCCCGCAGGGGCTCGGAGCGGTGCACAGTCATCCTCAGATGGCGGGTGCGGAGACCCTCCAAGCCTCCGACCAAGGCGGGACCCTCCTCCTACGCATGCCGGCGGTGAGTGAACGCCATGTAGCCTTCGTCTACGCCAACGATATCTGGATCGCGGACCGGTCCGGGGCAGAGAGCCCGGCCGGGGCCGTGGCCCGCCGCCTCACCTCCCACCCCGGCGCCGAGACCCACCCGCGCTTCTCCCCCGATGGGCGCTGGCTCGCCTTCACCGGACAGTATGGGGGGCGGCAGGATGTCTACATCGTTCCGGCGGAAGG
>SKJY01000181.1 GCA_007121775.1 Gemmatimonadota bacterium | reverse complement strand
GCTCTCCTCGTTGTGCCCGGTGAAGATCCGGGCGATGCGGAATCTCCCACTCACGGGATCGGCCTCGAAACGTGCTCCGGGGAGGGCGACTCGGGGCCGTGGGGGCACCTCGAAGTCGCCTCCCTGCTTGTAGGCGTGGGAGACGTTCAACTCCCCGATCATCTCGCCAATGAGGTAGTTGAGATCCGCCCGGTGGGCCACATGCTCCAGGAGTTCGGCATACTGATCCCGTAGGGCCTCCCAGTCGTACCCGTGCATGTTCTCCACGTAGAAGAAGTCACGGAAGCGTCGCCACACCTCGTGGAAGATCTGCTCCCACTCCGCCATGGGGTCCCTGTGGACATAGAGATCGGAGGTGGAGATGGCGGCGGCCTGGTCCCACCCTCCGGGGCGAGCCGGTGCCCGGTGGAAAGCGCCCCCGCGCTGTACGAGGACGTGGGATCCGGAGGGTGAGAGGCGGAAGCCCTGGATGTTCTCCACCAGGGGCGTCTCCTGGCGGCTCTCCATGGAGAAGATGTGGAGGGCGGGCTGCCTGTGACTGGCCCGCCCGTAGTATCCGGGGCCCGACACTGTGTAGAGAAGGTGCCCACTACGGGCTTCCAGGTTCCCGTAGTTGTCCGCCGGTACCGGAATCCGGATCACCCGATCGGCCAGCCCATCCAGGTGGATTTCCAGGAAACCGTCATCCCCCCTGGGCGCGTCGGCGGTGCGTCCTTCGGTCTCATCCTCCTCCTCACCCTCCGTGGCCACCTCGTCGCTCCTGGCGGGGAAGGGGTGAGGGGTATCGCGGCGGAGGGCCAGGGCGAAGATCTTCGTCATGCGGTTGCCGGCGAAGTTCCACTCGATCTGGCTCAGTTGGGGTGCGAACTGGCGGGGACTGAGGAAGTAGAGGTAGTGTCCGTCCGGATCCCAGGCCGGTGAGAATTCGCTGGCCATCTCACCGGTGACGCGGACCGTCTCGCCTGACGAAACGCTGAAGAGGTAGAGCGACCGGAAGGTACTGGGATCGCTGAGGCTGAAGGCCAGGTGCCCACCGCAGGGTGACCATGCATAGTCGGTGACCTGCCCCCGGGCCTCGTGCGCCACCTGTTGGACCTGGCGGCCCTCCAGGGTGAGGACGAAGAGCCGCCCCTCCTTGTCGGAGTAGGCCAGTCTGGCCCCGTCCGGCGACCAGGCCGGCGCGTAGAGCATGGCGGCGTGGTCGGTGGTAAGGGCCTCGGGCTCGGTGCTTCCGTCCTGGGAAACCAGGTAGATTTGCTCCTCGCCACTCCGGTCGGAGATGAAGGCGATGTGCCGGCCGTCCGGGCTCCAGCGGGGGTGCTTGTCGTGGGATGCTGAACTACGGGTCAGGTTTCGGGTCGGTCCATGCTCCACCGGGGCCGTGAAGATGTCGCCCCGGGCCGCAAAGAGGGCACGCTCCCCGTTGGGGCTCAGCTGATAGTCGAAAACCAGGTTCCCGGCGGCCACCCGCCCGGGACGCCGCCACAGCCCGTCGTCGTTCACGGTGACGGGGACGTGACGCTCCACTCCGGTGGTCACATCCAGCACGTGGAGCTCACCCCCCCGCTCGAAGACGATCTGTCCACCGGGCCCGGCACTGGGCCAACGCACATCCCACTCCGAGCCGTGGGTCAATTGCTCAATGGTTCCGGTGGCGGGATCCATGCCATACAGGTTCAGCGTTCCCGTCCAGTCGGCAGTGAAGTAGACCCGATCCCCAATCCACATGGGGTCCCGCTCGGTTCGAACATGGTCGGTGAGCCGGGTGGCCTCATCGGCATCCAGGTCGAAGAGGTAGAGATCCTGAGCCTGCCCCCCCTCGTAGCGCTTCCAGGTGCGGAAATCCCTGGGAATGGGGTTGTAGGCCAGACGCCTTCCGTCTGGAGAGAAGGCGCCGGCCCCGGCTGTGGGCATTGGGAGCGCCTCCGGGAGCCCTCCGTCCAAGGAAACCGTGAAGAGCCGTCCCTGCCCGAGCGCCCACGTGTACCGGAGGGAGCGGAAGAGGACGGCGCTCCCGTCCGGTGTCCACCCCATCACCTGATGATCGTACCCCCAGCGAGTGGGGAGGGGACCCTGAGCCGGATACCAGGTCAACTGTCGAGGTTCGCCCCCCTCAATGGGAATGACGTAGACCTGCTCATCTCCGTCATACTGGCCGGTGAACGCCACCATCCGACCATCGGGACTGATTCGGGGGAAGAGTTCCTTCCCGGGGTGGGCCGTGAGACGAACGGCCTCTCCCCCTTCACTGGAGACTCGCCACAGGTCGCCGGCATAGCTGAAGACGACGACGTCGTGGTGGATGTCCGGGAAGCGGAGAAGTTGGGTCTGGGCCTCAAGATCGGACGTGGTGGCCGGGAGCGGCGCCGAGAACGCGAGGATTGCAAGGGCAAACCAGAGAACGAACGAGGGACGTCGAACCATGGCAGGACGGGGATTAGAGGTAGGGCAGTGGGCACAGGGTCCGCCGCCCGGGAGAGGCCCGGGTCGGACCGAAGCCGAAGCCGGACCCATCTGAAGCCGCAGAGGAGATCGGGGACGGCCACGGCTTCCCGGTGGTACGGGGGGTGGGCAAAGAGGGTTCCCCAAGAGGCCGGCGACGACCTCAGCTTCCGGCGGCCAGTACCTTCCGAAGGGCCGTCAGCGAAGGCGCCACCTCGGTCACCTGACGGGGGGCATCCATCCGGTCCGCCAGGGCGCGGGGAATGGGGATGCTCCCCTCCAGAAGAGGCTCCACCACTTCGGCGAACTTGGCTGGGTGGGCAGTGGCCAGAACGATCCCCTGGGCTCCCGGGAGGTGTGCCAGCGCCTCTTCCAGGGCCAGGATACCCACCGCCGTGTGGGGGTCCACCACCATCCCGGCGGTTCCGTGGATGCGGCGGATGGCGCCCTGGGTCTCCTGGTCGCTCCACCCCGAGGCCGTCACGTCCCGCCCGAGAGCCTCCCGGGCGGCCTCCGGGCCTGGGGCGGGCTGCGCCGATGTACCCTCCACGTCCCCGGCCACATCCTCGGGCCCTGGAGAGCCCAGCGCCCTCCCACTGTAGAGGGCCACAATCCGCTCGAAGTTGCTGGGATCGCCCACATCCATGGCCGACGAAAGCGTGCGGTGGGATGCGTCGGGCTCATAGGCCCCTCCCCGGAGGAAGCGGGGAACCACGTCGTTTCGGTTCGTGGCTGCCACGAAGCGGGTCACCGGGAGGCCCATCCGCTTCGCCATGAGCCCGGCGGTGAGGTTGCCGAAGTTGCCTGAAGGGACCGAGACCACCACCGGGTCGCTGGAGGGCGGAAGCTGGAGCCAGGCGTGGACGTGGTAGGTGATCTGGGGAAGGAGGCGGCCCACATTGATGGAGTTGGCCGAGGTGAGACGGTGCCGGGTCCGGAGGTCATCGTCCCGGAAGGCCTCCTTCACCATGCGCTGGCAGTCGTCGAAGGTGCCGTGCACCCCCACCGCCTGTGTATTCCCGCCCAGGGTGCTGAACTGGGCCTCCTGCCTGGGGCTCACCTGGCCCAGGGGGAAGAGGACCACCACGCGGGTGCCAGGCACCCCGTGGAAGGCCGACGCCACCGCCCCCCCCGTATCCCCGGAAGTGGCGGTGAGGATGGTCAGGGGACCGTCCTGGTGCGTCCGCTGTTCTCCGCCGCCTCCTGGACCGCTTCCTCCGACTCCGGAGGCCACAAGCCCCACCAGGCGGGCCATGACCCGGGCGCCCACATCCTTGAAGGCCAGGGTGGGGCCGTGGAAGAGTTCAAGGACGTGGATGGGGAGGGCGGGCCCACCCGCCGGCACGGCCCCCGCGCCTGCCCCCGCCCCCATTGAGAGCGGAACCAGAGGGATGGGAAAGTCCAGCGCCTCCTGCACGGCGGCCTCAACCCGGGTCCGGTCCAGCCCCCCGGGACCGGAGAGAAGGTGGCCCAGGACGGCGGCTCCCGTGTCTGCCGGAGTGGGGTCCGACGCCCTCAGCTCGGCCAGGAAGCCGGCAGGGAAGGGAGGGAGGTGGCCGGGGTGGTAGAGCCCCCCGTCCGGCGCCAGGCCCCGGGTCAGGGCGCCGGCCAGATCCGTTTCCGGGGATTTGCCCCGGGTCGAGCGGAACCTCACCGGAG
>SKJY01000124.1 GCA_007121775.1 Gemmatimonadota bacterium | reverse complement strand
CGCAGAGGCAGACATCGGTCATGACCAGGAGTTCCGGGCACTCCGCCTTGAGGGCCCGCACCCCCTGCTGCACGATCCCGTCGTCGGCCCACGCCCCGGAGCCCTCCGGGTCCTTCCGGGCGGGGATCCCGAAGACGATGACCCCCCCCAAGCCCAGATCCGCCGCTTCCCTTCCCTCCCGGATCACCTCATCGGGAGAGGTGCGAACCACCCCGGGCATGGACTCCACGGGTTTGCGGATCCCTTCGCCCTCCTCCACGAAGAGGGGGAGGATGAGGGAGCCCGGATGGAGGTGGGTTTCCCGCACCAGCGCCCGGAGTTGGGGGGTGCGACGGAGACGGCGACCGCGGAAGAAGTCCAGGTCCATGGTCAGATCGGGGGGTTCGAGGGAGGAAGGGAGGGCGGAAGGCCCGGGTCGTCATGAGCGGCGTCGGCCAGATCCAGGCGGAGGATCAGCGCATCCTCCACCGGCTTCTCATAATAATCAGTGCGGCGCCCCACCACCTGGAACCCCCGCCTCCGGTAGATCCGGATGGCATCCAGGTTCGACTCCCGCACATCCAGGAAGACCCGGACGACGCCGGAGGAGGCAGCCTCCTCCAGGAGGTGCTCCAGGAGGCGGGTGCCGAAGCCCCGGCGGCGAGCCAGGGGGTGGATGGCGATGTTCGCCACCTCGCCCTCATCCGCCACCTGCCAGAGCACCCCGTGCCCCAGAATCACCCCCTCTACCTCCAGCACCCGGAAGAGGACCCGCTCCAGGGGGATGAGGGCCCGGAAGGAGTGGAGGCTCCAGGGGGTGGAGAAGGCCGCCTGCTCCACCTCGGCGATACGGGGAAGATCCTCGGTGCGGGCCGGACGGATCATGGGGCGATCCAGGCACGGATCCGGGCCCCGCGGCCTCCCGCACGACGGCACCCCGCCGGCCTACCGCACGCGCCCCTCACGAAGGGCGCGCCGAGGACGACCGGATGTAGGCGGGTTCCCAGCGGTCGTCCGGGGCGAAGGGTTCGGCGCCCGGGTGGAGGTGGTGGACTCGCAGGAGCCCATGGGCCGTGGGGAGCCCCGCCGGGAGGGGGAGTACCCGGTGCCCCGCCTCCTCCAGGAGTGGAGCGTGACGAAGGGCGCCCTCACCGCAGAAGAGGACCGGAGAGGGAAGGGGCTCCTCCAGGACCTGGTGGATAGTCCCGCCCCGAGGCTCCACCAGCGTCTCCATCCGGTCCGGGAAGATCCGGTAGCACCCGCCGTAGATCCGGTCACCCCTGGCATCCATGAGCACGTACCGGGGCCACTCATTGGCCTCGGAAGGAAGCTCCGGCTCGCCCCGGGCATCGAATCCCGGCACCCGCCAGATCCCTGCCCCTCGCCTCATCCCCTCGGGGAGTGCCAGACGATGGGTTGCCGCCCCCGCCGCCAGCGACGACCACCCCCAAACGGGAACCCCCAGGCCGGCCGCGAGGCCCCGGGCGGTGGCGGCGGCGATGCGCACCCCGGTGAAGGAGCCGGGCCCGAGGCCCACCACGATCCCCTGGAGCTCCCGTCGGCTCACCCCGGCAGTTCGGAGGAGTCCCCCGATGACGGGAATGAGGCGCCGAGCGTGGGCTCCCCTCTCCGGGAGAAACTCGGACGCCACCAACTCTTCCCCCCGGGCCAGCGCCACGGAACCCACCGCGCCGGAGGTATCGATGGCCAGAAGGAGGGGCCCCGCACCCGAGTCGCCGGAAGGGCGCTCCGGATCGGTGTCGGAAGGGCGCTCCGGATCCATACCGGAAGGGCGCTCCCCATCCACTGGAGGTCGCTCCCCCATCTCAGGTGCGGCTCTCGAGGCGGACGGGGAAGCCTGGAAGATGGGGTGGGGTCCCCACCCGATGCACCTGCACCACCCGCTCCTGGGATCCCGGCTCCGGAGAGGCAAGATGGATGTCCCAGCGGTCGCCCGGGAGGTGCTCACCGGCTCGCTCCGGCCACTCCACCAGGACGATCTCAGGGCCCTGGCCCAGCTCTTCCCACCCCAACTCCCAGAGCTCCTCCGGATCCCGGAGGCGGTAGAGGTCCATGTGGACCACCTGCACCCCCTCCCCCGCCGGATAGCGGAAGAGGAGGTTGAAGGTAGGCGAGGGCATGGCGCCCTCCACCCCGGCCCCCCTCGCGATGGCCCGGGCCAGGACGGACTTGCCAGCGCCGAGCTGCCCCCGGAGCCCCAGGAAGATGGGTACATCCATCTCCCGGCCCAGCGTCATCCCCCACTTCACCAGCTCCCGCTCGGTCAGGATCATCGCTTCGCCGCCTTTCCTCCGGTCTTCACCGTGCCCTTCTCCAACCGGGTTCGCAGTTCGAAGAGTTCGTCGCGGAGGAGTGCGGCGCGCTCGAAGTCCAGCTCCGCCGCCGCCTCCTCCATCTCGCTTTCCAGCGCCTTGATGAGATCCTCCGCGTCCATCTCGTCCTGATACCCCGCCGCCACCTCCGCCACACGGGGGAGGGGCTTCTCCCTGGCATCGGCCACCCGGGTGGAGAACTCGATCTCCTGGATACTCTTTCGGATGGTGGCCGGAGTGATTCCGTGCTTCCGGTTGTGTTCGATCTGGATGGCCCGCCGCCGCTCCGTCTCGTCGATGCACTGGCGCATGGAGGGGGTGATGCGGTCGGCGTAGAGAATCGCCCTCCCGTCCTGATTCCGGGCGGCGCGACCGATGGTCTGGATCAGGGAGCGGGCATTTCGGAGGAAGCCCTCCTTGTCCGCGTCCAGGATCGCCACCAGCGATACCTCGGGGAGGTCCAGCCCCTCCCGGAGGAGGTTGATCCCCACCAGGACGTCGAAGCGCCCCAGGCGGAGCCCACGCAGGATCTCCATCCGCTCGATGGTATCGATCTCCGAGTGCATGTAGCGGACCCGGACCCCCACCCCCTGCAGGTACTCGGAGAGGTCCTCAGCCATGCGCTTGGTGAGGGTGGTGACCAGGACCCGCTCTTCCCGCTCGGCCCGGAGCCGGATCTCCGCCAGGAGATCGTCCACCTGCCCCTTCACCGGACGCACCTCCACCTCCGGGTCCACCAGACCGGTGGGGCGGATGATCTGCTCCACAACCACCCCCCGGGAGAGGTCCAGCTCCCGGTCGGCAGGGGTGGCTGAGACGAAGACGGCCTGGTGGAGGAGGTCTTCCCACTCCTCGTAGCGGAGGGGCCGGTTGTCCAGGGCCGAGGGGAGACGGAAGCCGTGGTCCACCAGCGTCATCTTCCGGGCCCGGTCCCCGTTGTACATCCCGCCGATCTGCGGCAGGGTCTGGTGGGACTCGTCCACGATGCAGAGGAAGTCATCGGGGAAGTAATCGAACAGGCAGGCCGGACGGTCGCCGGGCCCGCGCCCCGCCATGAAGCGCGAGTAGTTCTCAATCCCCGGGCAGGTCCCGATCTCCAGCATCATGTCGATGTCGAAGTTGGTCCGGGATTCGATTCGCTGGGCCTCCAGGAGCCGGCCGTGGCGCTGGAAGTGCTTGACCCGCTCCTCCATCTCGGCTCGGATGCGGGGCACCGCGTCCTCGATGGTGCGCCGGTGGGTCACGTAGTGGGAGGCCGGATAGACGGCGGTCCGGTCCAGGGCGGTGATGAGCTCGCCGGTGAGAGGATCAAAGCGGGTGATCCGCTCCACCTCGTCGCCCCAGAACTCCACCCGGATGGCCTGCTCCTCGTAGGCGGGGAGCACCTCAACCGTGTCGCCGCGCACCCGGAAGGTGCCCCGCTCGAAGGCGATGTCGTTGCGGCGGTACTGGATTTCCACCAGCCCCCGGAGGAAGTCGTCCCGCGCCACCTCCTCGCCCACCGTGACCTCGTACATGAGGGAGCGGTAGTCATCGGGATTCCCCAGGCCGTAGATGCAAGACACCGAGGCCACCACCACCACATCGTCCCGCTCGAAGAGGGAGGAGGTGGCCCGGAGGCGGAGGCGGTCGATGTCCTCATTGATGGCCGAGTCCTTCTCGATGAAGGTGTCGGTGGCCGGGACGTAGGCCTCGGGCTGGTAGTAGTCGTAGTACGAGACGAAGTACTCCACCGCGTTCTTCGGGAGGAGCTGCTTCAGCTCTCCGTAGAGCTGGGCCGCCAGCGTCTTGTTGTGGGACATGACCAGGGCCGGTCG
>SKJY01000062.1 GCA_007121775.1 Gemmatimonadota bacterium | reverse complement strand
GTCCCGCTGGTGAACGGCCGCGCCTCCTCTTCCCCATGGGCCGCCACCATCCAGATCTGGGAGTGCCGGGCCCGGCGGTCGTCCGACACCACAGTTCGGGTGAAGGCCACCCGGTCCCCGGCCGGAGAGAGCTGTGGATCCGCTACTCCCACCACCTCGTGGAAGTCCTGGGGCTGCATCCCCCTCCGCTCCGCATCCTGTCCGTGGAGGGGACCGGACAGGCCCAATGCTCCCGAAACCAGCAGGAGGACGAGGAGGCTGGGGAGACGTCCAGGAGTCAGCGGGCGTGGGCACCGCAGGTACCGAGCCAGGCCGCTCCGGGAAGAGGGCATGAGGTGGGAGGGTCGGGTCATGGGGGAAATCGGGGCCGGAGGTGGAATCAGGTGGCGTCGGGCGCCGCTGCGGACACGGGATCCACCAGGCTGACCCTGCGGGCGCGGGCATGCTCCACCGCCGCCTGCACCGCATCCCAACCGGGAATACCATACCAGAACACGGTCCACGGATCGGTTCGGAAGGTTCCGTCGGCGTGGGCGAAGTAGAATTCATTGATGGCATTGTCCTGCCTCGAACGCCAGAAGAGCTGAGGCGTCTCGCCTCGCATCACCTTCCAGATGGCGCGTCCCAGCCCTTCCCCCTTGGCCTCCTCCGCCACCACGAATTTATCCATGTAGGCCCTGCCGTCCTCTTCGGTCAGGACCACCGCAGCCCGGTAGTGTTCGCTCAGATAGATCCGAAGGGGCCGGGTCCGCTGGAAATAGTCCGCAACCAGCGGGCGCCCGAAGCTGGACGCCACCAGTGCCGAAAACCGGTCCAGGTCCACGTCGTCCCACGACTGCAAGGTGAGGATCCGCTCCCCGCGCCGCACCAGGGTTCCCGATCCCCTATGGGTGAAGAGTTCCTTGGCCATCTCATCGGGGCTGGTGATGGAGAGGGAGGTCGCCGGTGGTAGATCCATGAGGAGCTGGTGGATCTGCTCCATCTTCAGGCGCATCCCGGAGTGGATCCAGGGCTCCGCCATGAGCCGGTCGTAGTCCGTCACCAGGCTGATGGAGTCGATGATACGCCCGTCTCCGTCCAGCAGGCCTCCGGTACCGGTGAGGAAGATGATCTTATACGGTTCAATCCGCTTCACCAGCTCATTGGCACCCCAGTCCGCGTTGACATTCACAATCTGACCCTCCGCCGTCTCCCCCAGGGAGGCAATCACCGGAATGGAGCCCACGTCGATGGCTGTCTTCATCCCCGAAGTGTGGACGCGGGTCACGCGCCCCACCAGCCCATAGACTTCCCGGTCCAGGATCTCGCACTCGAAGACCCCGGTGGGGATGGAGGTGGCACGGATGGCCTCGGCCTGCAGGGCTTCCACCAAGCGTAGATTCTGGAGCTGGAGCACGCGGCGCACCACGGCGAGCCCCTGGGGAGAGGTGACCCGAAGACCGTCCACGGTCTCTTTCCGGATCCCCGCCGCCGCCATCTCCTCATCCAACTGCGGGCCGGCCCCGTGGATCACGATGGGGGTCAGCCCCACCTGCTGGAGGAAGGCCAGCGACGATACCAGCGGCCCCAACTGGTCCCTGAGCACTGCGCCCCCTACTTTCACCACTGCGAAGCGGACCGCATCCACCTGGCTGAATCGGTCCAGGTAGATCTGGATCTCCCGGGCGCTCCCCAGGTTTGAGAGGAGACGGACGATTGTGGGGCGGACGTCATGCATGGAATCAGCGGGGTTGGGGTTCCGGGGCAATGCCGGACGAGGGGTGGCGAAGGATCCAGGCAGGGTCCTGGGCGGTATGAAACCGCTAGATCGCGGGATGGCTCTGGTCGGGAAAGATCCCCGAGGCTAGCCCCTCCACCGGCGCTTTTCAAGGATGCAGGTTCGACCCGGGCCGTCTCCGCCATGGTTTGCACCGCCCCGGCCTCCAACGACACCTGGCAGCTTACACCATGCCGCTGAACACACCATGCCGCACCTGGACCTCGCCTCTGGCCGGAATCCTCGCCGTCCTGGCGCTGGGTCTCCTCTCAGGGTGCGCCGGGGCCGGCCCCTCTCCGTCGGCGGCCCCCCAGCCGGAGCCGGCGGTAGCCCCGGATCATGGCGGAACCCACCCCCTTTCTGCCGCCGAGATCGAGGCCATCTACCGGGAACGCCTGGCTGGAGCCCGGACCCGGTTCTCCGAGGCTGATGTCCGGTTCATGACCGATATGATCCACCATCACGCCCAGGCCCTGGAGATGGCTGTGCTGGCTCCCACCCACGGAGCTTCGACGGCAGTACAGGCCCTGGCAGGGCGGATCCTCATCAGCCAGCAAGACGAGATCACCCTGATGCGACAGTGGCTGGAAGACAGGGGACGGCCGGCGCCGACGGTGGACCTGGAGACGGGACGGATGACGGACCCCGCCCAGGATCACGACTCCGCTGACCATGACCACCACCCGAGCCACGGCCACCATCACCATGATACTCATGGCGCGGGGGCGCCGGGTCACGATCACGCCATGCCCGGGATGATCGATGAAGACCGAATGGGCCTCCTGGCCACCTCTCACGGTGAAGCCTTCGATCGCCTCTTCCTTACCCTCATGATCGAGCACCATGAGGGAGCGGTCACCATGGTCCGGGACCTCTTTGCCAGCGATGGTGCCGGACAGGATGAGGAGATCTTCCGCTTCGCCTCCGACGTCCACGCCGATCAGGTGATCGAGGTCGCCCGGATGCGCCTCCTCCTCACCTCCCTGGGTGGCCCACCGGATCTCCAGGTACCGCCTGACTCCACCGAATCCCATGACTCGCCCGGCTCCCATGGGCAGCCGCACCATTCCTCCCATCTCCACCCCACGTCATGAACCGCTCCATAAGCCGCCGCGCCGGCCTCTTCCCTGCCCTGTCGCTGCCGATCGTCGCCCTTGGAACCGTGGCGCTGGCCGTGGCCTGCGCACCCGCTGGAGGGCCCGCTCCCGCACCCGCGCCCGTCCCCACCGCGACGGCAGAGGCCCCGCCGTCTCCCGCTACCGGGCCTCGGGTCACCGTGGTCCCCTCGGAGCTGGCTGCTCCCCCCTCCCCTGACCCCCGTACAGGGCTGGCTGGCGGACTCCTGGACGCGGAGGAGGCCATCTGGAACATGCGGATGCTTTCAGCCACCCCTCCGCCCCCGGACTTCATCGGGGTCACCAACTCCGATCTGGCTTTCACCGGGCCCTACGCCATCCAGGGGAACTACAACGGGTTCATCGTCTGGGACCTTTCGGATCCGCGGGCTCCGGAGCTGGTGATCGACTACCTCTGTCCGGCCTCCCAGAGCGATGTATCGGTGTACGGCGACCTCCTCTTCGTCTCGGGAGAAGGGCTGGGTGGAAGGCTGGACTGCGGGGTGGAAGGGGTTCCGGAGGCGGTGAGCGAAGATCGACTCCGGGGGATCCGCATCTTCGACATCTCTGACATCCGCAATCCGGTCTACGTCCACAACGTCCAGACCTGCCGGGGCTCCCACACCCATACGGTCCTGAAGCACCCCGGAGACCGCGAAAACGTCTACATCTACGTCTCCGGCTCAGCTCCGGTTCGTCCCTACGAAGAGCTGCCCGGGTGCATCGCCGCTCCCCCCTTCGAGGATCCCGAGTCGGCCCTCTTCCGGATCGAGGTGATCCAGGTGCCGCTGGCCGACCCGACCCGGGCCGCCATCGTGAGCTCCCCCCGGATCTTCGACGATCTGGTGGCAGCACCCATCCACGGCCTGGCCCCGGCGGACCGGGAGCGGCTGGAACTGGCCCAGCAAGAGGGAATCATCGCCGTGGAGGCCGCCGGTGACGTCTTCGAGCTCCCGCCGGAGGCCGCCGCCCAGTGGCTCGCCGCTGCCGTAGCGGAACGGGGTGGAACCGGGGCTCCCACCGCCGCCGACAGCGCCGCGGTACGGGAACAACTCCAGGTCATGATCACCGAGATCTTCACCGGCGGTGTCGAGGCGCCGGACGGAACACGGCTGGGACCGACCCAGTGCCACGACATCACCGTGTACCCTGAGATGGGGCTGGCCGGTGGTGCTTGTGAGGGGTATGGCCTTCTCCTGGACATCCGGGATCCGGTGAACCCCAGCAGGATGGATGCCGTTGCCGACTCCAACTTCGCCTACTGGCACTC
>SKJY01000046.1 GCA_007121775.1 Gemmatimonadota bacterium | reverse complement strand
GCGGACTTTCGCCAGGGGGTGGCGCAGCACAACGCTACGATCCGGGCGCGCGGGGGGCGGACCGTTCTCTACATGACCCACGCCTACGCCGAGGAGCACCGGCTGGCCTCGCCCGACAATATTCGGCGGATCGAGGCTCTCCACACGGAGGTGGGTGCCGAGATCGGAGCCCTGGTGATCCCGGTGGGCCTGGCCTTCGAAGCGGCCCTCCTCCGAGATCCATCCCTCCGGCTTCACAATCTCCAGGACCACAGTCACCCGTCACTGTTGGGGACGTATCTGGCGGCGGCCACGGTCTACGCCTCCCTCTACGGTCGTTCGCCGGTGGGGAACAGCTACGACGCATGGCGTGCGGTGGACCCGGCCGTGGCGCGCTTCCTCCAAGAGGTCGCCCACGAGACGGTGGAGGATTACCTGGGGGTGCGGTTGACGGGAGGGTGAGGGGGGGCAAACAGGCTCGGCTCGTCGCCTCCGTTTGGACTCATCGCCCCAAAAAACCGAATCCAGATTCTGTTTTTTTGGTGGTTCCGTGGGAACCCCTCGGCCCCCATCCCCCCCACAGGCTCCGCTTACCTGGGTGGCCCCGCCCCGTCCTCGTAGCCCCACGCCGGGGGTGGGGTGTCGGTGGGCTCGGAGAGGTCGAAGTCGACCCGCCAGCTCCACTCATCGCCCCGGATCGTGCCGTAGGTGTAGCGCTCCCCGGGCTCGATGATCACCCGCCAGCCGCGGGGCTCGCCGTCGGGCCACTCCCGGTCCTGGATGATGAACCGCTGTTCCGTGGGCGAGCCCTCATCGATGGTCCAGGCCCCATACCACGTCTGCTCGTCTTCGGTCCCGTCCGGCATCCGGTGGTCGTGACGGAGTTCGATGCGGCCGTCGCCGGTCTGCCGGAAGATCCATGTGCGAGAGCGGTCCCATTCGCCGTCGAGCCCCTCGATGTGGAAGGGGAGGCGGATCTCGTTGGCCTCGCAGACATCGAAGTGGACCACCAGGAGCTCCTCGCCCTGAAGCATGGCGTCTCCGGGAGGTGCGTAGCCCAGGGATCCCGGGAAGGCGTCTCCGCACGGCGCCGAGAAGTTGGCCCACCACGCCGCCTGTGGATCGGCTACGGCGATGCCGGGAGCCGCTTCCGGGGAGCCGACTGCCTGAGTCTGGGCTTCCTGGCCAGCTTCGCCGGAGGTGTCCGGGGCCGGCCCGTCACCACAGGCCACCAGGGGAAGGGCAAGACAGAGTGCTAGGGCGAGACTTGGGCGGTAAAGAGCGGGTCGTGGCGACATGGGGACCGGGGCTGGAGGGCTGAGGGGGCGCGAAAAACCGAATCTGGATTCTATTTTTTGGACGGGACACCCATCAGACTGCGTTGCCCATGTGTGGAGGGCAAGTGGGGGGTGTGCCGTGAAGTAAGGCCGTTCCCCCCTGCGGCCTCCGGCTGGCATTTGGCCTGCTTGCTACTTATGCTTACGCATCCCTGACAGCTTGCTCCGGCGCCCGCAATCCGAGGAGAGCAGGATGCTTCATCGTGCGTGTCTCGTCATTGTCGTTCTGCTCACTCCCCTTGTCCTGACACCGGCCCCGGCAGCGGCTCAACAGCAGGCAGGGGATGTGGAGCTCCAATTCACAGGAAGCTACTTCTCTACCGTGGGCGCTGACGTGTCCTTTGCCGCCGGCTTCCTGCAGGGGAAGGGGAGCTACTTCTTCACGGATCGGGTGGAGCTCGGCGCCTTCCCCAGTGTTGGGATCAGCCGTGCCGGGTCTGGCGTCACGGATTATTCCATCGGTCTCGGCGTTTTCGGCTCCTACTCCTTCCTCATGGAAGACGCCACCACGGTCCCATACCTGGGCTTCCAGTGGTGGAAGCAGGACCTGGACGCGGATGTGAACTGGATCGGCCTGAACGGGGGCTTCAAGTTCTTCTTCTCCCCGCAGGTGGCGCTGGATGTGGGTGCCAATTACCTCACCGATTCATCAGACATGAGCCAGGGGTTGGTGCTCTTCCAGACCGGCCTCAGCTTCCTCTTCCGCCGGTAGGGGGGCCAGATGGCGGTCCGGATCCATGCGCTACTCCTTCTCCTTTTGGGACCGGTGGTGGTCATGCCCCAGGCGGGAGTGGGGCAGGAGGTTCGACTCCTTCCGGGAGGCGGATTCAGCGCGGCCGGTGAGGTTCGGAGCATCGGTTTCTCCACCGACGACCGATATGTGGCTGTGGGCGACGCCGCGGGCTATCTCACCATCCGCGATCTTGAGCGGGACGAGAATGTGGTGGTTCGCCGCCCCCTGGCGGAACGCGCAGTCCGCTTCACGGCGTTCCTGGCAGGGGATTCGGCGGTGGTGGTGGTGGATGAGGCCGGTACCACCGGGATCCTGCCTTTCCGGGGCGGGGAGGATCCCCAGTCGAATCCTGTTCAGGAAGGGCCGCCGGTGCCGTCGGGCGCCTCGTTCCTCGCTCTGGATTCCGGGCGCCGGTTCCTGGCAGTGGCCCGGTCGGACCACGATCTGGAGCTCCTGGATCTCACCCGTGGCGCGTCGCTTGGGAGGCTCGAGGCTCGCGGTCGATCGGGCGAGATCATGCATGTGGGGTTCGACCGCCACGGTCGTCAGCTCATCTCGCTGACCAATCGTGGGGATCTGACGGCGTGGGACCCGGGAACGCTGGAGATCCTTCGGAGGGTCGAACTACAGGGCGAGGAACTCCACGGCTCCCGCACCGTGGTCCACTCGGCAGGGGCGGACCGGGGTGCCAACGTCCTGGTGGTGGGGCTTGAGGAGGTGGCGCTACCCAGGGGAGGGCTCCGGGGGCCCGCCCGTCCCTCGGATCTGGAGCGGAGGCATCAACTCCTGGTCTACGACTGGTTCAGCGGAGGTCGCATCCGGGGAATCCGTCTGGAAGAAGGGCCGGTGGAGCACCTCGTGGTGGGTCCCGGAAACGATCACGCCTCCGTGGCGACGAACCGGAGTCTGACCTTGCACAACCTGCGCACCGGGGAGGTGGCGGCAAGGGTGCAGCTTCCGGCCCGGGCCTCCGTCGTGGGGGTGTCGCCCGGCGACCGGTGGGTGGCGGCAGGGGTTGGCGACGGCGACGTCGCAGTGTGGGAGATCGAGCGATCCCGGGAGCCCACGGTGGAGGATCTGGACCGCCGACAGGCCGGGCTTTCCGGCCGGATCCGGGTGCTGGGTCCGGACGCGCCCCTGATCCCCGCCGGTGACACCATCGTTCTGGCCATCCTTCCCTTTGACCAGCGCGACGACGGGGAGTCCCGGAGCCTGTTCGGGGTCCTTCCGGAGCTCCTCACCACCCAACTGGCCAACCTCCCGAACATCCGGGTGGTGGAGCGGATCCGGATCCAGGATCTCCTGGATGAACTGGCGCTGCAGGAGCAGGGGATCACCGAGGCCGATGGGCTCCGGGTGGGTCAGATGCTGAACGCCGACTTCGTGCTCCTGGGGAGTGTGGGGACATCGGGGCTCACCTATACCGTGGGCGCCCGCCTCCTGCGGGTCGATACCGGGGAGGCGGTGGGGGGTCGCCAGATCCTCTGCGAGGAGTGTCGGGGCCCGGAGATCTTCGAAGCCATCTACCTGCTGGGAGAGACGGTGGCGCGGTGAGTTGACCGCCTTCGCCGATGATCATAGCGTCCCAAGTGGAACGGCGGCCGGGGTGGTGAAACGGTAGACACAGGGGACTTAAAATCCTCTGGGGCGCACGCCCCGTGCGGGTTCGACTCCCGCCCCCGGCATAGGTTCACCAGTCCACATGGCGAGCAGCGGGATCAGCGCAGCTGATGCCGCCCCCGGCGCTATCGGTAAGCCGTTGCAAAGAATTGGCTTACGCCGGTCACATCTTCGCTTTCCCAAGCGGATGTATACATGCCAGTAGGGCCGATCTCGTACCAATGGTACGAACGTGGTACTGCCCCACTTTACTTTGGGGCCTTCACTGTGCCCGGCTCCCGGCCCGCCACGCCCACCCTTTCCGCGGTGTGCCCGCGATCTTTTCTCCCCCCTGCGGACCCCCGGACCCCCGACCTGTAGAGCCCGCCCATGCCCGCGAGCGAGAACGACGTCATTCACTGGAAGGGGGTTGGCCCGCTGGGTGCCCAGGGTCCCCGGTGCTCCTGGAAGGGCGGCGATGAAGAAGCCGTGGCTTGGGTGGTGGGCTAGCATGC
>SKJY01000213.1 GCA_007121775.1 Gemmatimonadota bacterium | reverse complement strand
TCGTGGACGAGATCCTGGACCAGGCCACCTGCGACCGGGTGAACCCCGATCCCGGGGCAGCGCTGGCGAACCTCCGCCACGACGGACCCCCGGTGCCCCGGCATGACCTGGATCGGGTGGCCGCGGAGCGGTTACGCGGTGTCTTCGGCAAGCCCCGCCCCCGCCCCCCCTTCGAGCGGCTGGTGGAGCATATCGTCCATCTTGTGAAGGTTGTGGGAGCCGATCACGTTGGCCTGGGTGCGGACCTGGACGGCGGCCCCGTCCCCGTCCCCGAAGGATTCGACACGGTGCGGGACTACCCGCGGATCACCGAGGCGCTCTGGCGGGGCGGGATGAGCGACACGGACGTCGAGAAGGTCATGGGGAACAGCTTCCTGCGGGTCTTCGAGACCGTTCGGGGAGGCTGAGGAGCTGTGACGCTCGGCATCCTCCTCTACCTGGCCGTCATCGTCGGGATCGGGGTCCTGCAGCGGCACCGAGTGCAGTCGCTGGAAGACTTCGCCCTGGCCGGTCGCTCCCTCTCAGGGCCCATGCTCCTGGGCACCCTCTTCGCCACCTTCATCGGCGGGGCCACGGTGGTGGGGTGGACGGGAAGTTTCTATGTGCTGGGTGTGGACTGGTGGTTCAGCGGGCTGGGGGCCCTCCTGGGAATCGCCGCCGCCGCCTTCTTCCTGGCTCGCCGCTTCCGGGAGGCGGCGCAGTTCACCGTTCCCGACATGCTCGGCCTCCGCTACGGGAATCCGTCACGGGTCCTGGGATCGGTGCTCATCATCTTCGGTGACATCGCCGTGATCGCGGTGCAGATCATCGCCATGACGGGCACTCTCGTGGCCTTCACCGACCTCACCCGCCCCCTGGCCATGCTTCTGAGCGTGGTCTCCTTCACCCTCATCTCCCTCTTCGGCGGGATGCGCGGGGTAGCCCTCACCGATGCTTTGCAGGCGGCATTCATCCTGGCCGGACTCTCCCTTGGTGCGTGGTTCGTCGCGGGGGGTGGCGTGGCCGGGCCGGAGGGAGGAGGGGTGGGAGGTGGGGCAGGATTGGGGGATGGGATCCGCGCCGGGCTCGCCGCCCTGCCCCCGGAGTTACTCCGCCCCCTGGGCAGCTCCACCGCCGTGGAGGTGGTAGGGTTCGCCGTGGCCGCCTTCGGGATCACGGCGGTTTCCCAGTCCATCATCTTCAGCCGGGTGTTCTCGGCCCGGGACCCGGACACGGCGAGACGCGCCCTCTTCTGGCTGATTCCGGCGGCATTCCTCGGCTATTTCCTGGTATCGGTCCTGGGGATGGGCGCTCGGGCCATCCTGGGAGACGGCATCGCCGCCAGCGATGTCTTCGCCGTGGCTGTGAGCTCGCTCATCCCGCCGGTGGCTGGTGGCGTGGTCATCGCCGTGGTGGTCTCCGCCATCGTGACCTCATCCAACTCCATCCTCCTCAGCGCCAGTGTGAACCTGACCCGGGACCTAGTGCAGCCCCTGGCCGGCCCTGCCCGCTCCAACCGGTCCATGATGCGGGTGGGGCAGTGGGCGGTGGGCGGGTTTGCCCTGGCCGCTCTCATGGTGGCCTGGGTCATGCCCGACATCGTCACCGCCGTGGTCTTCGCATACACCATGTACAGCGCCGGACTCCTGGTTCCCCTCTACGCCGGGTACCTGTGGCGGGGAGCCACCCCGGCCGGAGGATTCGCCGGGATCCTTGGGGGAGGAGGGACGGCCCTGGGGTGGTACCTGGCGGGCTCGCCCTTCGGTGTGCCGGCCATGCTCCCGGCTGTTGCGGTCTCGGCCTTCCTCCTCCTCGGCGTCAGTCTCCTGAGACCGGCTCAAATGGTCGATCCCTGAGGGAGGAGGCGTTGTCTTCTTGAGATCCATATCCCCGAACCGGGATCGCGGGGCCCGGGCCGGTGACCGCCATCTTCCCGAGGGTGGGGATGTCCACGACCTTGAACGTGGTGCCCCACGACGTTGAATGTGGCAACTGAACCACTTCTTCCCGAACACGGAGACTGCCGGATGGAGGATTCGAAGGGCGAAAACGAGAGCGATCGTCTCGGGCGCAGCGAACTGGCGTATGAACGCCTTCGTGAACTCATCGTTCACGGCCTCCTGGCGCCTGGAAGCCGGATCATCGAAACGGAGGTGGCCGAGCGGTTGGGGGTGAGCCGCACTCCCATCCGCAGTGCGCTCCAGCGCCTTCAGCAGGAAGGGTTCGTCACAGCGGGACGGAGCGGAGAGCGTTCCCGGTCTTCCGTGGCACCCCTCACCCGTAGCGATGCCGAGGAGCTCTTCGAGATTGTGGGCGCCCTGGAGGGATTAGCGGCGGCCCGGACCGCCCGCCTGCCCGCCGACGAACGGAGCGCAGTGGCCGAGCGGCTCGGGGCGGCGAACGAAGAACTCGCCACCCTGGAGGGGATGGCCCTCACGGAACGGGGCCGCTACTTCGAGTTGGACAACGCCTTCCACCGACTCTATGTGGACGCGGCATCGGCGGACCGGCTGGCCACCCTCCATGACGCTGTGAAGCCCCAGGCTGAGCGCTACGTCCGCCTATATGTCCAGGCCCTGGGAAGTGAGGTGGGGACCTCCGTACGGGAGCACCAGAGGATCGTTGAGGCGATCCGGATCGGAGCGCCCATGAAGGCCCAGGAGGCGGTCTTCGAGAACTGGGGGAATGCCGCCCAGCGACTTAGCCGCATCATCGACAGGGTAGGCGAACGGGGGAGCTGGTAGGAGAAGCTCCCGCTGGAGGAGGGATCTTGCCACGCCTGGGTCCAGCCCCTAATCTGCGCTCCACTTGGTATGCAAGAATGAAAACAAGAGGGCCGGCTCCTCATCCGGAGGGCGGGCCCACGGGGACGCAGAGGGTGGGCCCGTAGGATGCAAGGGCGGGCCTCCAGGGATGCGGCGTTCCATCCAAGACCCTGTCATCTAGCCTCAGGAGCACCCGGCATGCGGTTCCTCGACCCACCGTGGGTGAAGAAGTACCTGATTCCCGGCGTCATCTTCCAGTCGGTGCTGGTGGGGGGAGGCTACGGGACCGGACGGGAGATCGTCGAGTTCTTCACTCGCTTCGGTGCCGGGGGTGGGATTCTGGGGTTGGGGGTTACGGTCATCTGCTGGATCCTGGTCCTGACCGTGACCTGGGAATTCGCCCGGGTCTTTCAGGTCTACGACTACCGGAGCTTCTTCCAGCGCCTGCTTGGGCGGGGGTGGGTCCTCTTCGAGATCCTCTTCATCCTCATGTTCCTCCTGGTTCTGGCGGTTGTGGCATCCGCCGCCGGGGAGATCCTGGAGACCCGCTTCGGGATCCCGTACTTCGTGGGGATCACCGCCATGCTGGTGGTGGTGGCGGCCCTCACCTTCTTCGGTCGCGACATCCTCACCAAGAGCCTGGCCCTCTGGACCCTCTTCCTCTACGGGATGTTCGTCTTCTACTTCCTCGCCGCACTCTCCCAGGGGAGTGACGCCATCGGCGTGGAACTGGCGGCCTGGGAGGTGGCTCCCGGGTGGGGGGTGAGCGGCTTCCAGTACGCTCTTTACAACCTCTTCATCGTCCCGGCGATTCTCTTCTCGACCCGGGCGCTCGAGACGCGGCGGGAGGTCGTTGGGTCCGCCGTGGTGGCAGCGGTGATCTGTGCCTTCCCGGCCCTCCTCTTCCACATCTCTTTCCTGGGCGACTACCCGGGGATCCTGGCCCAGGAGATCCCCGTGTTCGCCATGATCACCTCTCTGGGGCTGGCCTCACTTCTGGCAGTCTACCTGGTGGCCCTCTTTGGGACCTTCATCGAAACCGGGGCCGGGCTGATCCAGGGGAGCATCGAGCGGGTGGACGGCTACCTCCGGGATGCTCGGAAAGCCCGCCTGAGCCCCTCCCAACGGGCGGCGCTGGCGGTGGCCGGGATCGGGCTCAGCGCCATCCTGGCCACGGTGGGGATCATCCCCCTCATTGCCCGGGGATACGGCACTATCGCCTGGGGCTTCCTGGCCGTCTACGTGCTTCCGGTCCTGACTCTGGGGATCTGGAAGCTCACCCGGGGGCGGTAGCCAGGAGGAAGTGGGCGAAGACCTCATCCGGGGCCGCCCGCTGAAAGCCCACGGTCCTGTAGCCTGCCGCCTGTGCCCGGAGGAAGGCAGCGCGAGTGGTGGCCCTCCACCACCCCGCCGCCCCTGC
>SKJY01000008.1 GCA_007121775.1 Gemmatimonadota bacterium | reverse complement strand
GGGTGGTGGAGTGGTACCGCGTGAACGCCACCGACGTCCGGGAGTTCTCGGACCGGCCCCCGGGCCCGCCCTTCTGGGGAACGTACATCCGCCACGACATCAACCGGGACGGCTTCCAGCTAACCCAGGCCTCGACCCGCCAGATGCTCTCCCTCTTCGAGCACTGGAAGATGCCGGTTGGGATCGACCTCCACGAGTCCGTCCCCTTCCTCTACGTCTCCACCGGAACGGGCCCGTACAACGAGAATCTGGACGCCATCCTCCGTCACGAGTGGCAGTGGGTCGCCCACCATGAGGTGACGCAGGTGACGGCCCAGGGGATGCCTGGCGCCTGGACCCACGACTTCTTCGATGGTTGGAACCCGGGCTACTGGATCTTCGGGATGAACAACCGGAACGCCAACGCCCGCTTCTACGAGACCTTCGGGAACTCGGTGCCCCAGACCATGCGGCGGGAGGTGGGGGCCAACTGGACCTCGGTGGAGTGGTTCCGGGCCAATCCCCCCTACTCGGAGGTGGACTGGTCCATCCGGAACAACCTGAACTACGCCCAGACCGGGCTCCTCCACTCCGTCCACCTGCAGGCCCGGAACCGTCGGGAGGTCCTGCGGAACTACTGGCAGAAGAACTGGAACGCGGTGGAGCACGGTCGCACCCGCGCCCCCCACGCCTGGGTGATCCCGGCGGAGCAGGGGCGGAGGGCCGACGTCTCCCAGATGCTGAACCTCCTCCTGACCCACGGGGTGGAGATCCACCGGGCCGATGCCGCCGCCGAGATGGATGGGGTGCCCGGATGGGTGGCCCGCCAGGCCGAGGCCGGGGAGGAAGGCGCCGTCGCCATCCGTCAGGGCGACTTCCTCATCCGGGCCGATCAGCCGTATGCCAACTTCGTCCGCAACCTCATGGAGATCCAGCATTACCCGGAAGACGCGCCACGCCCCTACGACGATGTGGCGTGGACCTTCCCCCTCCTCTACAACGTGCAGGTGCACGAGATCACCGATCCTGCGGTGCTCGAATCCGCCATGACCCTGGTGGACGACCGGGTGCACCTCCCGGGGAGCGTTCGCTCGGTGGCGGGGCGGAGCGGTCCGGCGTGGTGGGCCGTTCGGGTCGAGGGGTCGGCCCACTCCCTGGAGGCCCGCTGGGCGCTGGGCGAAGACCTTCCGGTCTACACCACCCGCCAGGAGGTGGAGGTGGGTGGCGACACCCGCTGGAACCCCGGGAGCTGGCTCATCCCCACGGACGCCATGACCGAAACTGAGGTAGAGGCGTGGGCCCGGGAGTACGGGCTGGAGGTGGTGGGACTCGGGGCCGGGGCCGAGGAAGAGCTGAGCCCGCGCCGTCAGACCCTCCCCCGCATCGCCGTCCTCCACAGTTGGCGGAACACCCAGGACGACGGCGCCGTCCGCTTCGCCCTGGATGACCGGGGGATTCCCTACACCTACTTCTCGGAAGACCGCCTCCGGGAGGGCAATCTCCGGGACCGGTTCGATGTGATCCTCTTCCCGGAGCAGGGGCGGAACTCCTCAGCCCGGCAGATCTTCGAGGGGCTGGATCCGTCGTCCGGACCCATCGCCTGGGAACGGATGGAAGGGTTCCCGAGCCTGGGCCACCTCTCCACCACCTCCGACATGACGGGGGGGATGGGGCTCGAGGGGCTCCAGGCCATCCGGGACTTCATCCATGACGGGGGGACCTTCATGGCCATGGGTTCCGCCGCCACCCTCCCGGTGGAGATGGGGCTCGTGCGCGGGGTCACCCTGCGCTCCACCGGCAACCTGTTCAGCCCCGGCTCCATCGTGAAGGGGGAAGGGGCGGACCGGGGGCACCCGATCCTGGCCGGGTACGATGAGAGCTTCCCGGTCTTCGACCGCTTCGGCCCCTACTTCTCGGTTTCGTCGGAGCTGGAAGAGAATGTGGTCCTCCGCTACGCCCCGGCGGATGAGGTCTTCCTGAGCGGGCTGGTGCTGGGGCGGGGCGGGCTCGGCGGACACCCGGCGGTGATCTCGGTGCCCCAGGGCGACGGGTTCCTCGTCCTCTACGGGGTCCGGGCGCTCCATCGGAACCAGACCCGGGGGAGCATGGCGCTGGCCTGGAACGCCATCCTGAATTGGGACGACCTGGGTCCCACCGAGGGTGCCCCGGCGGCCGTGGCCGAGGACGCGGACACGGAGGCCTTCGAGTTCCACTGATTCCATGAGAACTCCCCTGAGTTCGGGGGTAGAAGGGATCATGAACACGATTCGGAGGGCACGGAGCGGCGGGGGAGAGGGCAACCCCTCGCCGTTTCGTGTTTCCGGGGGAAGGGCTCGCGGCGGGGGGGCGTCCGGCGGGAGGGCTGGCGGCGGTAGGGCCGGCCGCGCGAACGGGCTCCTCCTGATCCTGGGCCTGGGAGGCCTCCTCCTCACGACCGGGGCGCTCCCGGCATCCGCCTCCCACCCCGAGCAGACTCCGCCCGTCGCGACCCTGGAGGCCCGAGCGGATCCGGTCCGGGACACCATCCCGGATCCAGACCACACCGGTCTTCAGGGTGAACTTCATCAGCGACTGACCCATGCTGCGGCGGAGGGTGCCGCCGGACGGGACGGGCGTCTCTACCTGGGTGGGCGACCCCTCCGTTCCGGGGACGCCCTCCTGCGCTTCTACCGGGAGAGGGACTTCGCTCCCGTCTGGAGGATGGACGACTCCGCCGACCGGATCGGCCTCCATCGCGCGCTCCGGTCCGTGTCGGAAGATCGGTTCGACCCGAACGACTACCACGCCGACACCCTGGCCGAGCTCTTTCGGGACCTGGTGGTGGTGCGCGACGAGTCCCAGGACGGGGAGTCGGGTGAGGGGCAGCGGTCCGGAGCAGGGGGAGAGTCCGGGGAAGGGAACCCCGGCGCCTGGGCCGACGCCGAACTCCTCCTCACCGACGCGGCGCTGCACCTGATCCATCACCTGGCCCATGGGCGGCTGGACCCCCGAAGCCTCAACCGTCACTGGACGGCCCCCCGATCCTGGGTCGATCCGGTGGACCGGCTCTCGGCGGCGATCCCGCCATCCGGTCGCCTGGGCCCCCTGGAGCTGGCGGGAATCCTGGATGATCTCAGGCCCCCCGGTCCCGGGTACCAGACCCTCCTCGCCGAGGCGTATCGCCTCGACCGCATCGTGGCGGACGGCGGCTGGCCTCGGATCCCCGATGGCCCGACCCTGGATCCCGGGGATCGACACGCCCGGGTGGCGCTTCTGAGAGAGCGGCTCCAAGCGGGCGGCGACCTCCCCGGAATCACAGGGATCGGCGGGCCGGCGGCAGAGGCGGATCCGGAGCTCTACGACGACGAACTGGAGGCCGCGGTGCGGCGCTTCCAGGAGCGGCACGGGCTGGGCGTGGATGCCCGGGTGGGTCCAGCCACCCTCCGGGCGCTGAACGTCTCCGCCGCCGAGCGACTCCGGCAGGTGGAGGTGGGGCTCGAACGGTGGCGCTGGCTCCCCCGGGAGCGGACGGAACGGGAGATCCGGGTCAATGTGGCGGCCCACACCGTCCACATCTACGACGACGGGGACGAGTCGCTGGCGATCCGGGCCATCGTGGGAAGAACGGATCGCCCCACCCCCCTCTTCAGCGGGCGCATGACCTACCTGGTCCTGGCGCCCTACTGGAATGTGCCCCCCACCCTGGCCATCCGGGATCAGCTTCCGAAAATCCGGGCCGACCTGGGGCACCTCGCCCGGGAGGGCATCCAGGTGCTGGATCAGGCTACCGGCGCCCGGGTGGATCCGGCCACGGTGGACTGGCAGGGGATCAGCGGCCCGGAGTTCAACCGCCGCTACCGCCTCCGCCAGGATCCCGGCCCCCGCAACGCCATGGGCCACGTGAAGTTCATGTTCCCGAACCGGCACAACGTCTACCTCCACGACACCCCGGACCGCCACCTCTTTGCCCAACCCGGTCGGGCCCTGTCTTCCGGCTGCATCCGGATCGAGGGAGCCCTTGAGGTGGCCAAACACCTCCTCCGGGAGCAGGCGGAGTGGAATCGGGACCGCATTGACTCCGTCATCGCTGCCGGGCGGGAGCGGAACGTGGTGCTGGCCCGGCCCTACCTGATCCACTTGGAGTACCGGACCGCCTTCGTGGGAGCCGACGGTGTGGTGCAGTTCCGCGACGACATCTACCGCCTGGACCCGGCGGTGGGAGAGGCGCTGGCTCGGGGCCCAGGGGGATCCTCCTGGCGGAACCCGGAGTAAGAAGGGGAGTTGTTCGTCGGAAATCCAATATTCCCGGGACCTGACCGGAATCCGACGGCGTCCTTGCACCCCCCTCAGCCGAATGCCGTCGCAGCCAACTCGACGTACCGGTTCGTTTTTTCTCTTCGCCCTCCCCATCCCCCTGGCCGCCCTGATCCTGGGCCCCGCGCTTGGCTCCTGGGTGGACCTTCGGCCCGCTTCGGACCCTGACGCGACCACAGCGAACGTCTCTGGTCTGGAAGAGGAGAATCCCTTCGAGGTCCTTCCCCTGGAGCTGGCCCGGGAGTTCCCGGCCCCCCTGCCCGGTGCCGCAACCACTCCCGAAGTCCGCCCCCACCCCTACAGCGAACAGGTCCGGGCCTCCTTCCGACTTCGGGTCCGGGATGCGGTGGTGCCTTACCGGATCCTGGCCGTGACGGCCCGGCCTGGAGAGACGCTGGAGCTGGAGCTGGATGAGGTGTGGGGAGAAGGGAGTGCCGAAGCCTTCCTCCTTCGCACTCCCGAGGGGGTGGCCCCGCAGGTGGCGCCCGGTCTCTGGCGGTGGACGGCCCCGGATACCCCCGGGGAGGCGGTCCCCCTCCGCGTCGAGTCGCCCCTGGATATGGACGCCATCACCCTGAACGTCCTGGTGCTCCACCCCTTCGAGGCGGTGGAGAATGGAGAGCTGAACGGATTCCGCATCGGGACCTACCGGACCAGGCCTGATCTGCCGCCGCCCCCGGGCTTCGTGGAGGCGGCGCCTGAGCTCCTGGATCTCCTTGTGGCGCCTGGCTTCACCCTGGAGCAGTTCCTCCCGAGACAGGAGGGTGACCCCCGCTACCTGGTTCTCTCGGAGCACCTGACCCTCAAGATGGAGGCGATCCTGGAGGAGGTCCGGGTGGAGGGGATCGACGCTTCGACCCTCTACGTCATGTCCGGATTCCGGACCCCCTGGTACAATCGGGCCATCGGCAACACCACGGACCACAGCCGCCACCTCTGGGGCGACGCCGCCGACTTCTTCATTGATGAGACCGGGAACGGGCGCATGGACGACCTCACCGGGAACGGCGAGGGCGGGGAGGCGGACGCCCGCCTCCTCTTCCGGATCGTGGAGCGGGTACAGGAGTTGGGGGAGCCCCACGTGGTCCAGGGCGGGCTATCCAGCTACCGGGCCAATGCGGTGCGGGGCCCCTTCATCCATGTGGACACCCGGGGGGTGCGGGCCCGCTGGTAGGGGTGCGGCGGCGCCTGCAACGCCTCAGCAGGCGTCGCCGCAGTGGGCCTCCACCACCAGATCCAGCAACTCCCAGAATTCGGGGTGCTGCACCCGACGATCGCCTCCCGGCACGGTCTTGTGGGCCACCACCATGTCCAGGGCAGGGAGCACGGCAATGTACTGACCCACGGCCCCGACCCCTACGTAGGCGCTGGCGTAGGGCCCCGCGTTGTGAGGGCCGTCCCAGACCCACCACATGAAGCCGTAGCCGTGAGGCCCCTCCCGGCGATGCTCGGGATTCATCTCGCTCACCGGGGTGATGGGGCTCGCCATCTTCTCCATCCACTCCTCCGAGATGAGGCGCTGATCTCCCCAGCGGCCCTCCCGGAGCGCCAGGAGCCCCACCCGGGCCATATCGCGGGTCGAGAGGTGCATGTGGTAAGAGGGGTGCATGGAGCGCTCAAGGTCACCGCCCTTCTGGTGTCGCTCCCGATCAAAGTCCTGGAACCGGAGCGGGATGGCCAGCTCCATGGTGAGGGCGTCGAAGATGTCCACCCCACTCAGCTCCTCGAAGATGGTCCCGGCGGCGTTGAAGTCCCAGTTGGAGTAGAGGTAGTACTCGCCGGGGGCCACGCTCCCGGGTTCAGGCGCCGAAGCCAGGTCATCGCCGGCGTTGGAGGCGGGCCGGTAGATCCCCGACCGGGACGCGATGACGTCCCGGACCCGGGCCTGCCGCTCTTCGGGCGTGAGGCCACCGTGCTCATCGATCCCCACCTGTTCCAGGGTCCAGTCCAGATCGATGATATCCCGGTCCCAGTAGATCCCGTAGAGCATGGCCAGGATGCTCTTCCGAACCGAGGCCAGGTAGCTCACCTCGGTCACATCGCCGTATGCGAAGGCCCCCCGCCCGCCGGTGACCACCTTCATAGCCGAGGTGGACATTCCGGCCAGATGCTCTTCCACCCGGGCTAGCCCCTCTGAACTCATCCCACCGGCCTCCGGTGAGCGCCACTGGTCCCACTGGGTGCCGGGAACAGTATCCCCGGGGGAGCACCCGGCAAGGGCCACAAGGCCCAGAACCAGGAGCACCGGGATCCAACGACGGGAGGGGGATCGGACAGACATGGATCGATTCATGGGATACAGGATCGTGGTTCTGGAGGAGTGGCGGGGGGTGAGGCGGCGAGAGCCTATCCCAGGATCTCCCGGGCCCGACGCCAGACGGCGTCGAATCCCTCCTCGGTGAGTCGCCCGGTAAAGGTATTCTGCTGACTGGGGTGATAGGAGGCCAGGAGCACCAACTCATCCGTCAGCGCCACCTCCGCGCCATGTCCGAAGGCGGGTCGGGGGACCGGAACCGACACCCCGCGGGCCTGAAGGATGCGGAGGAGGTGGCTCCAGGAAAAGCCTCCCAGAGCCACCAGACAGCGAAGACGGGGCATGAAGTGATCGAGCTCCGTTTCCAGGAATGGACGACACCGCTTCCGCTCGTCCGGAGAGGGCCGGTTTCCGGGCGGAGCGCAGCGAACCGACGCCGTCACCCAGGCATCTCTGAGGCGCAGTCCGTCGTCAGGCGTCACGGCGTGGGGCTGATTGGCGAACCCGGCTCGGTGAAGGGCTCGGAAGAGCCAGTCGCCGGAGCGATCCCCCGTGAACATGCGCCCCGTCCGGTTGGCGCCGTGGGCGGCGGGAGCCAGCCCTACGATAAGGAGCCTAGCCTCCGGATCGCCGAAGCCCGGGACCGGTCTTCCCCAGTAGGTCTCATCCCGGAAAGCAGCGCGCTTCTCCCGGGCCACCTTCTCCCGCCACCGAGTGAGGCGGGGGCAGGCTCGGCATCGGATCACCTGCTCTCGGAGACCCTCGAGGGGATCGGTCATGAAGATGGATCAGGCCGCGCTCAGGGGGTGACCCAGAGATTGGCCTTCACCACCAGGATGTTGTCGGAGGGGGTCCGGAATAACGCCGAGCGGTCCCGGGAGAAATCGAAGTCTCCAAGGCCCCGCACCATGTCCCGACGGCTCTGCTGCCAGGCCACGTACAGCACCGACCCCGGGCTCCACTCCCACCTGAGCACCGCGTTCCCCCGGAGACTCCGGAGGTTGAAGTCCCGATCCGGCACCTCACCCGCTCCTACCCATGGAGCGAAAGTGAAGGAGGACGGGCGCTCCAGCACTGTGGGGTCGCCATAGTCCCCTGCCGACAGGAAGGGCTGGGCGTAGGCCTGGATGGATAGGGTGGGGGAGAGGGCCACATTGAGCCGGGTCTCGAGAGACACCGTGGTCTGGTCCAGGGGCGCGAAGATGTAGCCTCGCCCGAAGGTGGCCAGCCGGTCCGGGTCCGGGAGGGTAGTGACGTACTGGGCCGCCTCCTTGAACCGGATCACCTCGGGAGCGAGCTGAAGCTCCCACCGGGACGATGGGCGAATCACGATACGGGTCTGGAGCTGATCCTCCAGGCCCCCGGCCTCATCCCGAGCGATCCCCGTGTCCACCCTCAGGCCCACGGCCCGCCTCCGGTCCGTGGCCACCGAGCCTGAGAAGGAGGTGTGGGCCGGACGGTGGGTGAGGGGCCCCCCACGGGTCCGGCGGTCATCATTGGCCCGGGTCCGGTGGGTCAGGGATCCGCTGAGCTCCAGAAAGCCCAGGGTGGTGGCGCTCCCCCGGACGGTGTGCCAGTTGGCGATCATCTCGCCGTTGAAGTTGAACTCGTAGCGGACCCGGGCCGAGGCGTTCCAGCTCCGGAACCGGTCGCCGGCGGTGGTTTCCGTGTACCTGAGCTGCGTGCTCACATCCCGCCGGTCCGTGCGGGTTCCGAACCCCATGTCGTTCACCTCGAAGGCCGGCGTCGTGAGCGCTCCACCTAGCTCGGCCTGCCAGTTCCGACCCATCCGGCGGGCCAGAGTGGCCGACACGGCTCCTCCGGTGAGGGAGGTGGTTGTGGAATCCACCCCCAGGTGCGGGGCGTCGGGCCGCTGAAAGAAGTGGTGGCCGGCCCGCTGGATCCGGGTCATGGCCTCGGGCGAACCAGCCACCCGGGTCCCCACGGCACTCCCCTGTACCAGCCAGCGACGCTCATCCCATTCGTGGCGGAAGTCGACCCCCGCCGCCCACGCGGAAGACGGGAGGAAGAGGTCCGCCCGGGCCGGGTCGCTCTCCCGGAGCACGCTGGTGAGCATCCCACCTACGAAGGACGCCCCCTCCCGGAGGTCCCGTCGCACCCGCACGGCGGCGTAGTTCGTGAGAGGCTCGGCCACCACCCGTCCCGCCTCGCCGGCCTCATCCATAAAGCGGGTCTCGGACCGGGCCGTAACCGCCTCCATGACCCCGAACCGCCACCCGCCGTCGGTGCGACCGGTGAGCTTGGCCGCCCCCAGGATGTTGGCCTGCCGCGGGGTATCGGAGCGGGGTGTCGGGGCCGGAAGCTGAGGACTTCTCCCCATGCGCCGGGTGTAGAAGAGGCGTCCGCCGGCGTTGGACCCGCCCCCGCCGAAGTCGAACACGTCGGTGCCCTCCAGGAAGAAGGGACGACGCTCCTGGAAGAAGGTCTCGTAGACCCCCAGATTCACCACCGCCGGGTCCACCTCCACCTGGCCGAAGTCCGGATTCAGGGTGGCGGTCAGGAGGAGGTCTCCCGACAGGCGATAGCGAAGGTCCAGCCCTCCCGAAACGGAACCCTCCCGGGCATTGCGGAAAGGGTTGGCGCCCCGATCCACCGACTCGCCCTGCATGACCACATAGGGTCGGAGCTCCAGGGGCTGCCCGGGAGCGATGTCCCGGATCCCCTCGAGCTGGGCATAGCGGGAGATCCCGCCTCGCTCCTCTCGGGGCACGAAGGCCAGGACCGAGCGCTCCTGCTCCCGACCGATGATCCGCTCCACCTGAAGCCCCCAGGTGTGGACGTCCCGCTCAGGGATGGGGAGCTGGGAGAGGGGGATCCGCATCTCCACCGTCCACCCGCCATTGTCGATGCGGGTGGCCGACTCCCAGACCGCGTCCCACGTGGTGTCTTCGGACTCGGAGAAGGCCGTACCGGACCCGTCGCTCAGGATGGCGTCCCGCTGCACCCCGGCGGGGCTCACCTGGAAGAGGTAGGCGTTGCGACGGTCGAACTGGGAATCCAGCGCGACCCCCAACCAGTCCGCGTCTTCCAGGGCCATGTCCCGCCGGCCCATGCGGGAGCTCACCGGGCCGTCGTCGTAGAGCCGGGCGCCGATGTAGAGCGCCGTCTCCGTATACAGAAGGCGGACCTGGGTGCGCTGGGAGGCCGGCTGTCCCTCGAAGGGCTCCACCTGCCGGAGCCCACCGATGACCGGCGCCCGCTCCCACACCGCTTCCGACAGGCTTCCGTCGATGCGGGGCGCTTCCGCGGAGGAGATGGGGAGCGCTTCCACCCTCACGACCCCGTCCCGCACCTCACCGGTGGTGGGTCCCTCCTGGGCTCCCACCGGCCCCGCCAGCCCCAGCAGCACCACCAGTACACCCAGCGCAGAAGGGCCCCGGCGGGGGCCGGGCCAAACGAGCCGCCGCACCGGTCAGCGCAGACCGTTGAAGAGGAGGGGCCAGAGACCCACGGTCTGACCGCGGAAGTTGGGCTGGAAGCCGTAGAGGAGGACGGATCCCTCGCCCACCTCCGCTTCCACCAGCGCCGGCATTCCGCCGATGAACTCCTCACCCAGGACCCAGCCCGCCAGGTGGGGATTCCCCTCGCCGAAGGTGGCCAGCACCCGGGCCCGGGGGTCGTTCACCTCGAAGGCCCGGCTCGTCCGCCAGTACCACGCCATGAACTCGGCCGGAACGCCCTCCCGGATGGGGTGGGCCGGATCCAGGTCGAGGCGCAGGATGGAACCGGGGATGAAGAAGTCCTGGGGGGGAAGGTCCGACGTGGCGTTCCGGATATTCAGCTCCAGCACATCGATGGCGAAATCGGTGGCTTCGTCGATGGCCACCAGGCGCCCGCCCTGCTCCACGAACTCCCGGAGCGCCGCCACGCCCTCCCGACCGACCCCGCCAGCGTAGGGGGCGGGCATGACATTCTCGCTCCACCCGTTCAGGATGGACTGGGGAGACTGATCCTGGAAGATGATCACGTCCCAGCGATCGTTCAGACCGCCGTCGCGGAGGTCCTGGTTCCGGACCTCATCGTAGGCGACCCCGGCGCCGTCGAAGAGCCAGCGGGTCCACCCCTGCGGCATGGGCTCCTGGAAGGAGCGGTAGAGGCCGATGCGGGGGGCGTTCGGTCCTTGTAGGAAATCCGGCGCCTCGAAGCGCGGCTCCGTCACCATCTCCATGGGCTCCGACAGGGAGACGGAGCCGTGCGGGAAGGACTCCACCGCCACCGCCTCCACATTGAAGAGGAGGGGGAGGGCATGGGCCGTGGCGTCGTACGGGCGGATGGGCGGCCCACCGGGATACTCCCGAAGATCCGGGTACTCCTGGATCTCCAGCATGGTCTGGGCGAAGGAGGCGTAGGGCTGCTGCATGGGGATCACCCAGGAGCCCTCGGGGAAGGTGCGGGCCGTCCCGTTCGCCTCTTCATCCACCTGGAAGGCCGCCTCGGCCCGGTGTACCTCCACCGCCCCGGTGGTGAGGACCCGGAGGAGGTGGTGGAGCCCCAGCTCATTCTCCTGACCCGCCGGGATGACCCAGGCGTCGGGCCACCGGTCCCACCCCGCTACCGCGTCGGCGTGGATCCCGGCGAAGTTCTGGAGCCAGAACTCCCGGTTCCGGGCCGCATTGCGGAGAAGCCCCATGGCTCCCGCCTCCAGGTAATCCACGATGTCGTCCAGCCCCCACCGCCCCCCCTCCCAGGGCGCCGGGAAGGTCACGCTCATGACCCGGGGGTCGTAGTCCCGGGCCGGGCGCAGGTCATCCATGGTCTGGAACATGGGGTTGGCGAAGTCATCGAGCCGCGCCGCCTCCGAGAGGATCCGGATTCCCCCGTGATAGTGCATGTACGCCCGCGCCGGCGTGTAGATGTCGAAGATGGCGCTCGTGACCACACCCCTGTATCCCCGCTTGGTCATGTCGGCGGCGATGTCCATCCCCAGGGCGTTGAAGCCGGCGACGATGCGGGGGTCCACGTTGGGCTCCACCGGATCGATGTAGGGGGGGATGAAGAAGCGGGCCCCCTGGTTCCCCATCTGATGGGTGTCATAGACGATCTGGGGCTTCCAGCGGTTGTGGGCGTGGATCACCGTGTTCCGGGTCTCGGGCTGGGCGAAGAAGAACCAGTCCCGGTTGTTGTTGTGCCCGGTGTATTGATGATAGAGGCGGGGAAGGGGGGCGGCCTCGAACTCGGTGCCCTTCCACTCGTACCACCAGTCGGCCATCATCTGCGTCCCATCCGGGTTCAGGGAGGGAATCAGAACGATGATGGTCTCGTCCAGGATGTGGAGGATCTCCGGGTCCTGGGACGAGGCCAGCGTGTAGGCCAGCCGTGCCGGCATCTGCCCGGCGCCGATCTCATTGGAGTGGATGTGGTTGGTGAGGAGCACCACCGTCCGCCCCTCCTGGATGAGCCGCTCCACCTCAGCCTCCCCGGAGGTCCGCCGGGGATCGGCCAGGAGGTGCTGGATCTCCAGGAACCGGTCCAGATTCCGGTGGTTGGCCTCGCTGGTGATGACCAGTTGGAGGAAGTCTTCCCCCAGCACCGACTGCCCCGTGGTCTCGATGGTCACCCGGGGGCTGGTCTCGGCCAGGCGCTGATAATAGGCCGAGAGCTCGTGCCAGTCCGCCATGGTCCCGTCGGCTCCGATCTCGAAGCCGAAGTGCTCCAGGGGAGTGGGGATGTTCTGCCCCAGGAGCGGAGCGGGGAGGAGGATCAGGGCCAGTGCTGCGAGAGATGGAGCCGGGCGACGTCTCATGGATCCAGGCGGGTTGGGGGTGGCCTCGGGAGCGAGTTCAGGCAACCTATGCCCGAGGCCGGGTCCTCGCCAGAACCCCCTCAAGGCGTCAGGGTCCGTCCACCGCCACCATCTGGATCTCCACCAGGGCTCCCCGGGGGAGGGCCGCCACCCCCACCGTGGCCCGGGCCGGGTAGGGCGGGGAGAGGTACCCGCTGTAGATCTCGTTCATGGCGGCGAAGTCGCCCAAGTCCGTCAGGAAGACCTGGGTCTGCACCACATGAGAGAAGTCCATCCCTGCCGCCGCCAGCACCGCGCCCAGGTTGTCCATGACCTGTCGGGTCTCGGCCTCGATGCCCCCCTCCACCATCTCACCGGTCACCGGGTCCAGGGCGATCTGCCCGGCCAGGTAGACGGTCCCCCCGGCACGGATGGCCTGGCTGTAGGGGCCGATGGCCTCCGGCGCGGCGGCGGTCTCCACCGCCTGGGGCGGAGACCAGGTGGGGGTCTGGGGGGCAGGCGAGGAGGCGGGCTCACAAGCTGAGCCGCCCATGAGGAGCAGGCCCGCCGCCAGGGCAGAGCCCACCGGCCGACGGATCTTCGAGTAGTCAGGACGATTCATGGTCAGGCGACTCCGTGGCGAATGGCGTGGCGTACTCCGTCTACGAAGCGCTCCAGCTCTTCCATGGTGGTGTAGACCGAGGGGCTGATACGGAGCCCCCGGCAGGCCGGGTGGCCGATGGGGGTGACGATGATGCGGTGCCGGTCCCAGAGGAAGCGGGCCAGATCTCCCGGCTCGATCCCCTCGATGGCCACATTCGCGATCCCGGCCGCGAAGCCCTGGAGGAGGCTCGTGTTCAGGCTCACCCGATCCTCCTCCAGGAGGGCCTGGGCCCAGGTGTTCCGGAGGTGCACCAGACGCGCTTCCTTCCGGTCGGCGCCGATCCCCTGATGGAAGGTCAGGGCCGCCCCGATGGCCAGGTAGTTGGGGGCCGGGTGGGTGCCGATCTCCTCGAACTTCCGGATGTCGTCATCCATTCTCTCCGGCGAGGCCATGAGGGGCCAGAGGTCCGGGATCCGGTCCTGGCGGACATAGAGGAACCCGGTGCCGAAGGGGGCGAAGAGCCACTTGTGGAGCGAGGTGGCGTAGTAGTCACACCCCAGATCGTCCAGGGTGAAGTCGAAGTGGGCGAAGGCGTGGGCGCCGTCCACGACGACCGGGATCCCCCGGCTCCGCGCCATCTCCACCACCGGTTTCACCGGGAGGATCTGCCCCGTGATGTTGATCATGTGGCACATGAGGATGAGACGGGTCCGCGGTGTGATCTCCGCCTCGAAGCGCCGGACGATCTCGTCCGGATCCTCAGCCGGGACGGGGATGGGGAAGGTCTTGAGCCGGATCCCCTCCCGGCGCACCCGCTGCTCGAAGGTGGTGAGCATGCGGGGGTAGTCCTGGTCCGTGGTCAGGACCTCGTCCCCGGGCTCCAGGTCGATGCCGAACTGACAGATCTGAAGCCCCTCGGAGGCGTTGCGGGTGATGGCCATCTCTTCCGGTTGGCACCCGAAGGAGGCAGCCAGTCGCTGACGCACCCCCTCCTTCTGAGGCTCCAGGATCCGCCACATGGTCTGCACCGGGGCCTCGTTGGAGTAGGCCAGGTACCGGGCCATGGCCTCCTGCACCACCGCCGGCGCCGGGCTCACCCCGCCGTTGTTCAGATTCACCAGGCTTCGGTCAACGGTGAAGGCCTGCTGGACCTCCCTCCAGAGATCCTCATCGAGAGCCGCCGTGGCCGGCGCACGCTCGTCACCGCGGAAGAGGTCGGCCACCGCGTCCAGACGGGAAGGCTCGAGCCAGGCCGTGGGTGCGGCCGAGAGGGAAGGGGGGCGGACCAGGCCGGCGGCACCGGCCAGGGAGGCCCCCGCCAGGGTCGAGAGGAAGTGGCGGCGGTCGGGCATGGCGAACTCCGGGCATCATGGGCAGGGATCCGGAACATCGTCCCGCCATCATGGGCGCTCTCCCTTCCCCTGGCAAACACCTCCCCCGGAGCTTGCTCCCGGGACGGCCGAAGGCGTCGGCCCCGCCGAAGCCGCGCGCCCCGTCGACCTCGCGCGCCCCGCCGACCCCATGCGCCCCGCCC
>SKJY01000318.1 GCA_007121775.1 Gemmatimonadota bacterium | reverse complement strand
TTCACTGCGGAGGTTCCGTCGTGAGACGGAAGTCATGGTGATGGCCTAGGGGAGTGGACGGGGTCGCCGGGCCGGGTCGCCTCCAGCCCGGCGAATACCAACGCTCCCGCCAGGAGCTGGAGGTAGAAGGTGACCCCCCGCCATCCCACCACCAGCCACCCCACCGCCGCAGCGGGGAGGAGTGGACCGTAGACGAGGGCGAAGATCGCCTCAGCGCCCCCTGCCGCTCCCGGGGTGGGCACCAGCGTCATGGAGGTGAACACAAGCCACTGGAGGAGCCAGAAGAGCACCGGGTCCACCGGGATCCCCAGTGCCCAGACCAATGCGGTAACGGCTGAATACCGGCAGATCCACTGAATTGCCGTCGCTCCGAACGAAGCCCCTACCAGGAGCGGCGGCGCACCGAGCATGAGGCTCCACGAGCGCCTGAGATCCCGGATCATGCGGCGGAGTCGGGGAACCCTTCGCCACCCTCCTTCGACCAGTCCTCGCACCGCATTGCTCCGAACAGTTGCAAGGCCGAGCACCAGCGCGGCGGCGACGACGAAGAACACCACGGGCGCGCCTGCTTCCCCCATTCCCCGGACTCCATCGGCCCATCGCCCGGGGATTTCCGCCAAATGGGCGGGGCGAGTGGGGCCGAGAAGCAAAAGCGCCAGCGGGAGGGCCATCGCGAAGAAGGCCCCGTCTTCCGCACTCTTGAGCAGGGAGAGGGAGATTCCCCGTCCGGAAGGCACTCCTTCACCAGCGAGAAGGGCGACCTTCACAGGAAGCCCCCCCACCGCAGTAGGGGTGGCCGCTGCTCCAAGCTCGGTACCGATGACGACCCGCAAGGCCTGGCGAACCGTAAGCCTGTGGGCGAGGACCCGGGCCCACAAAAGAAGGCGCAGGGAGTCAGTCATCCAGGGGACGAACCCGAGGCCCGCGGCAAGAAGGAGGAAGCGGGGGTCCACTTCCCACAGAAGGGTTGGGTCGAAGCCCGGGCCCGCAACCAAACTCACGCCGACGCCGGCGAGGATGCCCAGGATGAGGACCCAGGGGAGGACCCGGGCGAGGGGACGGAGGATCACCGAGCTTCGGCGAACCTTTGTCGGCGCTCCTCCGGTTCCGACTCCGACGGGACGGCGTGTGGCGGAAGCCCGTAGAGGGCGAAGAGGCGCTGGAAAACCGCTTCCCACCCTCCCCCCTTCAGGGCACGAAGGCGCGATTGGTGACCTCGTTCTCGAAGCCCTTCCGAGGGCAGGCTAGCGATCTTCCCCATGCCCACGGCCAGCGCCTCCGCATCATCCGGGGTCACGAGCCAACCTGAGGAGCGGTCGACCCGCTCGGCCAAGGCACCGGCGCGGACCCCGAGAACCGGAAGGCCGCAGGCCTGAGCCTCGAGCACCGAGAGCCCGAAGGTCTCGTAGGGTCCCGCTGTCACATACGCGTCCGCCGAGGCGAGAAGCCTAGCAACCCCGAGTCTGCAGCCTTCCCAAGGACTGTGGTGGAAGCCTGGGACCTGGCTCCTCCACTCCGGGACCCGGCCGAGGAGAGGTCCGTCTCCCACGACGAGGAGGTGGAGGTTGGGGTGAGCTTGACGGGCACGTCGGAACGCCTCTACCAGAAGCGGGACGCGCTTCTCATTGTCCAGCCGTCCGAGGAAGACCAGCAGGCGTCCCTCCGGATCGGAGCCCAGGAGTTCTTCCCGGAGGGCGGAACTGCGCCGCCCCGGAGAGAACGTTGCTAGATCCACGCCAAGGGGGAGGAGGTGCGGCGCCTCCACCCCCATTTCGCAGAGGCTCCGAACACCGCCCGGCGTTGCGGCCATGGCCAAGTCGGCGGACTGGAAGACGTTCCCAAGGTGCGCCCGGACCCGCCGTTCGATGGTCCGTCCGATCCCGCGTCCGAAGAGTCGCCGTGCCCAGGGTCCGATGTACCCACCCGCCAGGTCGGTGTGGAGGAAGGCCGCGAGTCGGCCACCACTCTCCGCGCGCCATCTCTGAACGGTCGGTCCGATTCGGTACTGGCTACCGATCTCGACCACATCGGGACCGATTTGACGCAACGCCCGCAACACGGATCGCCGGTCCAAGAGGAAGCGGTACGGGGGGCAACGGGGAACCGGGGGGCTGCGGATCTCAACGAGCAGCCCCCCGGAAGTGCGAGCCACGCGGGTTTCGGCCCCGGGAACGACCAGGAGGTGAATGGAATCGCCTCTCTCCCGGAGTGCGTGGGCCTTGGCCTCGACCCACGATCGGATCCCTCCCCCGGTCGGTGCCCAGACCTCAACCACATCGGCCACGGTGAACCGCCCGGAGCGCACCCCGCTAGGCATCGGCCATCCGGAATGGCGGGCTGTCGACGCCACACCGCTCCGGGGTACGAGAGATATGCGTCCGAGTAGGTGGCAGGGTTCCAAACATGCCCTACCATAGCGCCCTTGCCAGACAGCCAGGTTATGGTTGGGTCACTGTCCGGCAACGCCTTCCGTCTCTGAGGAGCCGCCCCCCCCTCGAAGGGATTGGCCCCCCCGAAGAGGCCAGAGCCCCCGGGGCCCCGCCAGAGCCCCCGGGACCCCGCCCGCCAGAGCCCCCGGGGCCTCGCCCGGGTACCCTCGCCCTACCCCTCCCCGACCGGCCGGAAGACGAGCACGGGCACCGGCGAGCTTCGCACCACCTTGTCGGCGACGCTTCCGAGCATGAGGCGCTCGACACCGCCCCTTCCCCGGGTGCTCATGACCAGGAGGTCTGCGCCCCGGTCCTCGATGGTCTTGAGGATGCCCTTCACCGGGGGCTCCAGGGTCCGGATCTCGGTGGTGGCGGTGACGCCTCGCCCCGCCACGGTCTCGGCGGCGCGGGCCAGGTCCTCCTCGGCTCCCTTCGCCAGCTCCGGGGTGGCCCGCTCTTCGCGCCAGTTCCCGATGAGGTAGGGGAAGGCTCCGCCGGGAGGCGTAGGCACCACGTGAAGAAGGGTGAGCTGGGCGCCATCCAACTCGGCCATTCCCGCGGCCAGATCCAGCGCCGCCGCGCCCAGGGGCGAACGGTCCAGGGGGGCCACCAGATGGCGGAAGGGCTCGGCCACGGGGAAGGGGGCGCCTTCCTCACCGGCCTCCGCGTCGGCTTGCTCCCGGGGCTCCGTGCCGCCGCCTTCTTTCCCCTCCTGGTCCGGGTGCAGCAGGAGCACGGGACAGGGGGCCTGACGGATGAGCCCATCGGCCACACTCCCGATCCAGGTGCGCTCGAGGGGGCCGCGCCCGTGGGTGGTCATGACCACCAGATCCTGGGGGTGATCGGTGAGCTCGGCGAGAAGTGTCGACACCACGCCACCGGCGGGAAGGGCGTGGGTCGTCACCTCAACTTCACCCTCGCCCTCGGCACCTTTGGGGATTCGCTTGGCCACGGCAGAGAGGTAGGCTTCAGCAGCCTGCAGCTGTCCATCCCGTTCCCGGGCGGCACCCTTCTCCCCGGGCGATTCAGCCTCCGGCCCATTGTCTTCGGCGACGGTGACCAGGTGGAGGGCGCCCCCGCTGCGGCGGGCGATGGCGAGGGCGCGGGGAAGCGCCTGCTCGGAGAAGGGAGATCCATCCAGAGGCACGAGGATGTTTCTGAACATTCGGGACTCCTTGAAATGAGAAGCAGGGACGAGGCAGCAGCCCCGGAACGATCTGCACTGGTAACGTACTAGGATTGTTGCGTACATGCGGGGGGCGCCCCGCCTCCCTTCCCCCCACCTCCCCGTTCGGCCATCATCGGAGCATGAACCGAGACCTGGACCTCCGCGTGGACCCCCGCACCGCCGCCGAACCCGACGAACTCCGCCGAGCCGCGGCGAAGGCGCTGGGGGTGGATGCTGCCGACCTCCGGGCGGTGGAGGTGCTTCGGCGCTCCATTGACGCACGGAGTCGTCGCGTGCGGATCCAGCTCCGGGTTCGGGCCTGGATCGGCGAGGATCCGCCGGAGCGAGAGGTGTCGCTCCCGGCGTACCCGTGGGTGGGCGACCAGCCGGAGGTGCTGGTGGTGGGGGCGGGGCCGGCGGGGCTCTTCGCCGCCCTCCGATTGGTGGAGCAGGGCCTGCGGCCGGTGGTGCTGGAGCGGGGGAAGGATGTGCGGGCCCGCATCGCCGACATCAAGGCCATCAACACCCGCCACGAGGTCAATCCGGACTCCAACTACTGCTTCGGGGAGGGGGGCGCCGGGAC
>SKJY01000341.1 GCA_007121775.1 Gemmatimonadota bacterium | reverse complement strand
GTGGGAAGAGGATGAGCGCCGGGTCGAGCTCCAGGGGGCCGGAGGCCTCTCCGGAGACACTGTCCGGGTTGAAGCCCTGGACGTCCGGAGCGGTCCGAATCGCCTCCACCTGGCCGGGGTGCTGGACGACCAGTGGGCCCTGACCTGGCGGGTTGAGGCACCTGATCTCTCGGAGGGAGCCGGGCTTGAGGGGAGAGTGATGGGAGAAGGGAGCGTCTCCGGTCCCCTCCGCCGCCCCATGGTCCAAGCCGCGCTGGAGGCGGAGGGGGTTGCCCTGGTGGGTGGGGAGGACGGTGCCCCGCTGGGTGGGAAGGGCGGTCCCCGCCTTGACCGGGCTCGCCTCGACGCCACCGTCGACCTTGCCGACAGCTCACCCTCCCATGTGCGGGTCGAGTTCGTCGCCACCCCGGCCCCGGGCGCCCCGCAGGTGGAGGGGAGCCTAACGGGGGAAGGGTTCCTGGCGGGTCATCGCCTCAAGGCCACAGCGGCGCTGGATTCCGGCGAGTATCTGGATCTGGTGCTCTCGGGCGCCCTCGAGCTTCCGGTCCCTGAAGCGGGGACGCAGGTGATCGGTGAGACGACCGGTGAAACGGCGTCACCTGCGGCCCGCCCGGACGCCCCCACGGCCGCCCAACCTGGTCAGACCGGCGACCCGGATGACCCCCACGGCGGCTCCCTCCCCCGCTGGCACGGCGAACTTCTGGACCTCCAGGCCGGCCTCGGCGCGGCCGGCGAGTGGGCGCTCGAGGCTCCCGCGTCCCTCCGCCTCTCTCCCCAGGCCCTGGCCCTCTCCCTCCTCTGCCTGGGGAGCGAGGGGGCGGAGGCCTGCGTGGAGGGGGTGTGGTCTCCGGAGGATGGGGGAGAGGGGCGGGCCGACCTCCGCGGCGTGGAGCTGGAGCGCTTCGCCGAACTCCTCCCCCCTGGGCTGGTGATCCAGGGCGTGGCTGGTCTCAACGGCGAATTCGCCATGGACCCGGAGGGCCGCGCCTTCGTCCGCGCCCAGGGCGCCATCGAGGGTGGACGCATCCGCCACCCCACCGGCTTCGGCACCGAGGAGGAGCGGATCGTGGACGAAGCCGAACTCCACCTCCTGGTTTTGCCGGAGGGCCGACTCGAGGGCGACGTGGCCCTCCGCCTGGACGACGGAAGCTTCCTCCTGGCGAATCTGGCCACCAATCCCGACCCTGCGGGACCCGCCACCCTCCTCTCCGGCGATGTAGCTATGGAGCTCCAGGACCGGGGCCTGCTGGCCGCCACATCGGAAGAGCTCTGGAACAGTTCGGGCGTCGTCCGGGGCGCCCTCACCCTGGGCGGCACCGCCGAGGTGCCGCTCCTCTCCGGCGAGGTGGCGCTGGAAGAAGGGAGGGTCGAGATCCCCGAGTTCGGACTCCGCCTGGAGGGTCTCGAGCTCCGGGCCACCGACGACGGCCCCGACGCCTGGCGCTTCACCGGCGACGTGCGTTCAGGGCCTGGATCCATTGCCCTGGAGGGGAGCGCCTTCCTCCCCCGCCCCCATCGACCGGGCTCGGTCTGGGCTCAGCTGTCTGGCCGGGACTTCCAGGCGCTGGACAGCAGCCTGGGACGGGTCCGGATCACGCCATCCCTGCGCCTCCAGGCCGACGCCGAAGGGATCGACGTGGAGGGCACGGTCCGGGTCCCCTGGGCCCAGCTCACCCCTGGTGATGTGGAGGGGATGGTGGCCCGCTCTCCCGACGTGGTGGTGGTTGGGCTGGAGGAAGAGGTGCCCGCTCGGGCCGCCGCGCCTCCCGGGCTCGCTGCCCGCATCCGGGTGGAGATGGGCGATTCGGTCTCCTTCGACGGATTCGGGGTGGAAGGGCGGATCACCGGAGCCGTGACCCTGGTGGAGGAGCCCGGCCGCCTCACTACGGGGCAGGGCGAATTCCGCCTTGTGGACGGGACCTTCACGGCGGCACGCCAGCGCCTCACCATCGAGCGGGGGCGGCTCATCTTCTCGGACCGCCCCATCGAAGACCCGGGGCTGGACCTCCGCATCACCCGCCAGACCCGGGACATCCTGGCCATCATGGAGGTTCGGGGTACGGCCCTGGAGCCGGAGGTGACGGTCTTCTCGGACCCGGTCCTCTCCCAGGCCGACGCCATGGCCTACCTTCTCATCGGACGTCCCGTCCGGGGCACCGGCGAGCGGGACGGGGACCTGATGGAAGAGGTGGCCACCTCCATGGGGCTCGCCGGAGGCGCCGCCGTCCTGGACCGGATCGGACCCTCCCTGGGGCTCGCCGAGGCCCGGATCGAGCGGGGCGAGACCCTCACCGACGCAGCGCTGGTGGTGGGGACGTACGTGACCCCGCGTCTCTTCGTTTCCTACGGGCTCGGACTGTTCGAGGACGCGGTGTCGACCCTTCGCATCCGCTACGAGATCACGGACCGGTGGTCATTTCGGACCGAGAGCGGACGGGAGACCGGCGCCGACCTGCTGTTCTCGCGGGAGCGGTGATCCACCTGCGCCCTGCTCAACAGGGATAGAGGATGTCGCTGGCGTCGGGCCCTTCCTTCCACCGGAACCGGAAGTCGCTGTCCCTGGTGAGGTGCCGCCGCGACTTGGAGAGGGACCGGGCCAATTGCTCCGCCACCTCCCTCTTCCCCCCCTGTACCTGCTCCCGGAGTACCTGGCTCTCAGCTTCGGTCAGGGGGGTCCAGTGGGTCCAGAACTGGTCGCCACCCCACCGGTCGTTCCAATCCAGGAACTCAAGCCAGTGCTGAAGCACCGGGGTCCCGCAGTTGGCGCAGCGCTTGAGCAGGAGCCCCTCGTGATGCGTCCCGCCCACGTCAACGTCCAGTCGAAGCATGCTGGCCGCGTGGTCGGGATCACCCAGCAGGCAGCGCTCGCACCCCGCGCTGGCGCCGGCCAGAGCCTCCGGGGTTCCCTCGGGATCTTCAGGCATGGTTCACCTACCTTGCGGCTCAGAACGAGCGGCCGGTCCGGCGAGAGGAGGCCAGAGCCGCGTGCGGCCTCGGGTACGGGCCGAACCAGCGACGTTCGGTGAGTGGCGTGAGGCGAATCGCCCCGACGAGACTCCAAGGTATGGAGGGGGGGTGACAGAATGGGAGATTCGGATCCGGTAAGGGGGCGCCCGGGCGAGATGGCACGCTCCTTCCCGACCAACGCCTGCCCGGTTGATCCACCTCCCTTCGCCCGCTAGCCTTTCGGCATCGACAGGGGTGTCCCGCCACGCAGCACGGTGGGGCTGAGATCATACCCTCCGACCGGGCTCTCCGGAGCCCCGGTCTCGCGACCTGATCCAGATCATGCTGGCGAAGGGAGTCGAATCCGGCGTTACCGCCCCTCCCAGGCGGTGACCTCAGCCGCAGGGTACCCCTGCGCGAGCCGGAGCCCCGTCGACGATCCCACTCTGGGGTCCCGGCGGAAGCTCGGCACGCGGCCGGCCCGTCCGACCCCACCTACGGACCGCGAGGGCCCATGTCGTTCATTGCCGAGCAGGACCGACGGTTTGCACCCCTCTGGAGCAGGATCCGGGAGCACCCCTTCCTCCTGGAGACCCGAGACGGGACCATCCCCCGGGAGACCTTCGCCACCTGGATGCGCCAGGACTACCTTTTCGTGGAGGCGGCGATCCCATTCATCGGAGCCCTTCTTCCCAAGGCGCCCACCCACCACTGGGCACCCCTCGCCGGCGTGATCTCGGCCCTTGAGAAGGAACTCCGGCTCTTCGAAGAGCGGGCGGCCCGGGTCGATGTGGAGCTTCGGGGCGCTCCCCCGGCCTTCGCCTGTCACGCCTACGTCCAGTTCCTCCTGAGCACGGCCGCCTACGCCAGCTACCCGGTGGCGTGGACCGTACTGTACGCGGCGGAGCGCGCCTACCACGACTCGTGGAAGGTGGTTCGCCAGGGGATTGACCCCGAGTCTCCCTGGATGCCCTTCGTGGAGAACTGGTCAGGCTCGGAGTTCGCCGGATATGTGGGGTGGCTCGGAGGTGAGCTGGAGGCGCTGGCGGCTGAGGTGTCCCCGGCGGAGCGGGCCCGGATGGCCGACGCCTACCGGCTCACCCTCCTCTACGAGATCGCCTTCTGGGAGATGGCCCACGGGGCCGAAGGATGGCCTGGCACCGACACGGATCTGGCGGAGGTCGCCGGCGGTCCGACCTGGAACGGAGATCCCGCTTCGCCCACCGAGAGCGCGTGGTCCCACATG
>SKJY01000102.1 GCA_007121775.1 Gemmatimonadota bacterium | reverse complement strand
CGCTTCTCCCTGGAAGATGTGGTAGCGCTCCGCGCCAGCGACCGAATGCTCCTGGCCGACCGGGTGCTGGACGACCTCCTTGAGGCGCTGGATGGGGTCCGGGTTGCTGCCCGGGTTGCTGCCGACGGGTGGTCCCCCCTTCTGGACCACGCCCTGGAGACCCTGCGAGGGTGGAACCGGAGCGTGGAGGTGGAGGCCCGGGGGGCGGTTCTCTTCGCCGAGTGGTGGCAGCGCTATCTGGCAGGGGTGGGTCGGGCTCCCGCCGGCCCGGCCTCGGCGGGCTTCCCTGCCCCGGCAGAGCGCCTCTTCGCCGAACCGTGGACCCCTGAGGAGCCCATGACCACCCCCCACGGACTCGCAGATCCGGAGGGCGCGGTCCGGGCCTTCCGCCAGGCGGCGGAAGCGACCCGGGACAGGTGGGGTGCGGTGGATGTGCCCTGGGGCGCAATCCACCGGGCGCGTCACGGCCGCCTGGATCTCCCGGTGAGCGGGTGCGACGGCCTTCTCGGGTGCTTCCGGGTCATCTGGTTCACGGATGATGACGACGGGCGGCGACGGGTCCGGGGTGGTGACGGATGGATCTCGGCGGTGGAGTTCGGGCCCCGTCCCCGCGGATACACCGTACTGGCGTACGGACAGAGCATGCGCCCTGAGAGCCCCCATCATGAAGACCAGCTCCTGGACTTCGTGGAGCACCGCATGACTCCCACGCTCTGGACCGACGAGGAGATCGAGGCTGAGGCCGTCCGCCGGTACCGACCGGGTTGAGCAGGGTGGGAGGACGGGCTCGGTGCTCCACCAGCCCGATTAACGAATGGCATGGGACCGGCCTCTAGCTCCATATATGGTGACCCTTGCCGGCCGCTCCCCTCCACCCCGGAGGAGAGCGCGTGGCAGCGGCCGCTCTCTACCCTTTACCCTGGATCGGCTCCATGCCCGGCTCCCCTTGCCCTGCTCACTCCCCCTCCGGATCTCTTAAGCGGCTCCTGCTTCTGACCACCCTCCTGGTGGCGACGGCAGCCACGGCTCCAGCCCTTCTCCCCGGGGACGCCCTCCAGGCCCAGGCCGCCGACCTCATCACCGGGCAGGTCACACGAGCCGACGGAAGCCCCCTGTCGGGGGCACGGGTGGAGGTCTTCTCGCTGGAGCTCGAGACCAGTCGGTCCGCCCTGACAGACCGGGATGGGCGTTACACCATCCTATTTCCGGATGGAGGCGGTGCCTATGTGGTCCGCGTCAGCTTCATCGGCCAGCGGGATGTAGCCGTGACGTTGGTGCGCCAGGGAGAGGAGGAGATTCTCCTCCAGAACCTCACCATGCAGCCCCAGGCCATTGAGATCGAGGGATTTCAGGTGGAGGGCCGTATGACCCCCCCGGCGCTGGCTCAGAGCGGCGAGCAGACCACCGACCTCTCCCAGGATCTCCTGAACCGCCTCCCGCTCCCGGATCTGGATCCCACCACCCTGGCTCTCCTTTCGGCCGGGGTCGTAGCCACCGACTTCGACTCCATCAGTGGGCAGATGGGGTTCTCGGTGGGCGGTATGAGCGAACTCCTGAACGACGTGACCCTGGACGGGATCTCCCTCGGTGATGGGGGCCTCCAGATCCCCGAGGAAGGGATCCGCCGGACCCAGGTGACTACCAGCACCTTCGATGTGAGCCGGGGTGGCTTTGCCGGGGGGCTCGTGTCCCTTACCTCGGCTCGGGGCTCCAACCGGCCGGGCGGGGCCCTGAACTGGCGTTTTGACAACGACGCCCTTCAGATGAACTCTGCGGCGGTGACCCAAGGGTTCTCGCGGCAGAACCTGGGGGGATCGTGGGGCTCGGCTCTCATCCAGAACCAACTCTTCTACAACGTGTCCTTCCAAGCGGGGCGGAACCGCAACCACCGGTTTGCCCTGGACGGGACCGACCCGCTGGCGGCCCAGCGCTCCGGCGTGGCCCCAGACTCCATCCTGCGCTTCCTGGACATTCTGGGGCAGGACCGGGTCCTCCCCTCTGCAGGACTCACCGGGCCCTACAGCCAGGTCTCCGATGACCTCCGGCTATCGGGCCGCCTGGACTGGAACATTCAGCAGGGCTCCACCTCATCCCACAGCCTCACCACCCGATTCAACCTGAATCTGGCGGACCAGGACAGCACCCGGATCAGCCCCCTGGATCTGGCTGAGCGCGGCGGTGACACTGAGCGGAACTCCATGCTGGCGGCGGTAACCCTCAACTCCCGTTTCCGCACCACCTGGACCCACCGCTTCACCGCGTCGGCAGGGCGTACCACCAACGCCACCCTCCCCTTCACCGAGATGCCCGAAGGACGGGTACGCGTCACCTCGGAGTGGGAAGATGGAACCCGGGAGGCGCGCACCCTCACCTTCGGCGGGAATCGGGGCATGCCCTCGGACCTCCGCTCCACGGACCTCCAGCTCTCAAACGAACTCTCCTTCCTCCAGCCTGTGGGGTCACAGATCCATCGGCTCAAGGTCGGTGGCGCCTTCCAGCGCCAGGAGACGGTGAGCCAGTCCAGCACGAATCTCTTCGGCTCATACAGCTACGCCTCGCTGGAAGACTTCGAGGCGAACCTGCCGGACCGCTTCCAGCGAGCCCTGACCGGAACGGAATTCACCACCACCCGGACCGACCTGGGCTTCTTCGTGGGCGATACCTGGCGTGTGAGTCAGCCATTGGAGCTGACCATGGGAGTCAGGTGGGACTACTCCGGGCTCCAGGACCGCCCCGAGTACAACCCGGCGGTGGCCGAGGCCTTCGGTCGCCGAACCGATGTCCGGGCCGGTGCCTCCATGGTGAGCCCCCGCCTGGGCTTCAACTACCAACTCTCCCGGAGCGGGGACGGGCCGCCTCTCCCGGGAATGGGCCGCACCCTATCCGGTGGAATCGGCGTGTTCGCTGGCCGCGCTCCGGTACAGGTCTTCACCCAGGCCTTCCGCCAGACCGGGCTCCCGTCGGCGGAGCAGCAGCTCATCTGCATCGGCGACGCCGTTCCCATCCCCGACTGGCGTGCGCTGGCCGGGGACCCGTCACTCGTGCCCGGCGTCTGCGCCGAGCGCGGCGCCGGCGTCCCGCCGGCCTTCTCCACCCGGGCTCCGGATGTGACGCTCCTGGGATCGTCTCCGAGCCTACCCTCGTCCCTCCGGGCCGACCTGGGCTACCGGACCCGGGTCCGTGACCTCCTACCGGTGAACGTCCGCTACACCTGGTCCCGGGGCTTCGGGCTCTGGGGCGCTCGGGACATCAACCTGGACGAGGATCGCTTCTTCATCCTGGCGGATGAGGGGCGCCCCTTCTTTGGGGACGCGTCATCGATCGCAGTCCGAACCGGCGCCGTCTCGTCTGTGGGATCCCGCATGGATCCCGAGTTCGGCAACGTCATGGAGGTCATGACGAACCTCCGTTCTGCGTCCCACCAGATCTCGGCCCAGGCCTTCGGTTCCCTGGGCTCCGACACCCGGGTGGTGGCTTCCTACACCATGGGCTGGACCCGGGATGAGGGGTCTGCCGGCGGCGGAACCGGACGCTTCGCCGGCGGTGGCGGGAGCCTCTTCGCTCCAACAGCAGGGAACCCCAATGAGCGGGACTGGGCGCCCTCCTCCAACGACCGGCGCCACACCCTGAACCTGAACGTGTCCAGGGCCCTCCGTCCCAGCCTCGAGGTCTCGGTATCGGGTCGCCTTTCGTCAGGCACTCCCTTCACGCCTCTTGTGGACCGGGACATCAACGGCGATGGCCTCCGAAATGACCGGGCTTTCGTGTTCGATCCCACCGTCGTCGCCGATCCGGCACTGGCGCAGGGGATGGAAACCCTCCTCGCCACGGCACCCTCCCGGATCGTGGACTGCCTCACCGATCAGATGGGCGGGATCGCGGGGCGCAACAGTTGCCGGAACGGCTGGACCCAGTCCCTCAGCGCCCGCGTCGGTTTCCGCCCTGAACTCCCTGGCCTGGAGCGGCGGGTCACCGTCTCGGTGGATGCAGTGAACATCCTTACGGGGATGGACCAGCTCGTGAATGGCCGGGACAACATGCGGGGATGGGGCGACGGTGCCCGCGCCGAGCCCGTCCTCCTCCGGGTCCGGGGCTTTGATCAGGACCGCGGCGGTTTCGCCTACGAGGTGAACGAGGCGTTCGGTCAGAGCCGGCGCGGAGCCAATGCGCTCCGATCTCCCTTCGGTCTCACCATCTCGGCCCGGGTGG
>SKJY01000314.1 GCA_007121775.1 Gemmatimonadota bacterium | reverse complement strand
GGCCATGGGTGGCGGTCCCATCCTTCTGGTGGGAGCCGACGGGGAGATGTTGGAACTCCGGGCCACCGTGGTCAATCCCCAGGCAGGATGGGGGGTGCGGGAAGTGAGCGACCCGGCCGGAGCCCTGGCCGGGCTCCCACGTCCCGACACGACCCCCGACCTCATCCAGGGACCGACAGGCAACAGCGAAGAACCGGATTCGGCACCGATAAATATCTCGTCGCCATCTGGATCCGCGGTGCTTCAGCTCAGATCAGAACCTGAGGGCAGCGTCGTCGGGCTGATTCGGACGCCGCTTGGCAGGGCAGTGGATGAGCGGGAGTGGAAGGCATTCCATGGTGCTGCCTGGTGTGACGGCTCGCCCCTGCGCCTCCTGGTGAACATCACCGATGCTTCATATGCGGGTCTGGCGCTCTGGGAACCGGGGAGCGGGAGGTTTGAGGAAATCCCGGTCCCCGGCACACCGGGGTCCCTCCTGGCCTGCTCGCCGGACGGGCGTTACCTAGCGGCGGTGGTGGCCGATGATGGAGAGCTGCGCCTTCACGTGGCCGATCTCTCTACCGGGCGGCCCCATCCCGTCTCCGCGGCTCCACCCTTCCATCTGCGGGAGATCCACTGGGCCGCTGACCCGCCCCGACCCAGGCCCCACGCAGTGATGGTGGAAGGAAATCGCACTATCGACGTGGACTGGGGCGACAAGATCTGGGTCCGAGCCCTCCTGGAAAGGTCGGACGGCTCCACACTCCGCCAGGGAGTCCAATGGGAGAGTAGGAACCCCCAGGTGGCCTCGGTGACCCCTCAGGGCAGAGTATCTGCGAACCGGCCCGGGCAGACGGCACTCATCGCCTCGTACGAGGGGTGGCTTGCGGACTCGGTGGTGGTGATGGTCCACGAGGTCGCTGAGCCTCGGGGAGTCCTCCTGCATGCCTTCGCCCCCCTCTCCTCCCCGGATGAGGCGCCAGGATTTGAATTCCTTCGCGCCGGAGCGGTCCCGGGGAGCCTGAATGGCCCCGATGTGGAGGAAGCCGTCCTTCGGTCCATGGACGGCTTTTCCCTCATGACCGGGGGGACTCTGGAGGCGGAGATCGCACGTCTCGGAGAGGGTGCCACCCTTGGGCTCTGTCTCACCCGGGGCAGACCTCCCCTACTGGTGGGTGGCAGCCCGCTGACGGAGGCCACCACCGAGCCGCCGGATGACACCGCCGGATCAGCTCGAGTCGGGCTCTGCGGGCGCCTGGAGAGATCCCAGGACCGCTTCCGGTTGCGTCTGGGATTCCATCCCGCCTTTCCGCCTCTGGAGTGGGAGGGATATGCGAGTACCGACGATGACTCGGTGGATGGGACAGGGGGTAACGGAGAGGTCCATCTGGCCCTCTCGCTCCTCCCCGACGGCACAGGTACCATTTACGTCAACCGGGCCGAAGTGGCCCGGACGCCGATCCGCCTCCCCATGGGAAGCGAGCACGTCTGGCACGTGGCAATCCGCGTCTATGGTGAGGTAGGCAGTTCGGATCAGGTGGAGGTTCGGGACGTCATCCTTTGGGACGACATCCGCTTCTGATCCAGGAGGAGGGAGACCGACGCGCGACGATCCGCATCTGGCGAGGGTGGGACGCCAATCGTCCGACCGGAGGGCGACGCCTGGGTGGGATCGTAGTCGTTTTTGTCGCGTCGAGGCCGGTTCCAGAACGGCAGGTCCGTTGAACCTTCCGATTCTCGGTGCTTCCGGCGGTCCGTCGCGCGTCGGTGTGGAGTTGAAACTGACCACCAACCAATAGGGATCCGGTGTTAACAGGTCGTTAAGGCACCCTCACGGTCACCTTTTCCGGCTACCACCCACCCCCGATTTTCCGCTTTATACGGTGAAATGCGTATGTTTCACGCTCCGTTGTCACCTCCCCCTGTCGGCGTCTCCCTTTGACGGCCGTCAAGGCGCCCTGACCAGGAAACATTATCCCGAACCGCTGCACATGATGCCTACCTGTGCCACACATCCACCACTCCGTCGTAGTCGTAGATGTGCACTCCGTCTCGTCTGTCCTTTGCTCCTGGCGGCCACCCTTAACGGCTGCGGTGACGGGCAGGCTTCCCTTCATGTCGACGACCTCACCTTTGCGGAGGAGGAGGTGGGCACCCTTTCCCCGGCCCAGCGAGATCGCCTCATTCGTCTGGCGGCTGTTGGCCTGGCCGTCAGCCGCGACGAGGTGGTGGCCGTGGGAGAGCCGTGGCTCGCCCTTGCCCGGCGGCAGGCGCTGGTGGAACGCCTCCGGGAAGAGATGACCCTGGAGTGGGAGGGCGTCGACGACCAGGTCCTGGAGGCCCAGTACCGAACCCGGCCGGAGTGGGAGCTGGAGGTCCGTCACCTGGTACGGCTCTCGGAACGCTGGCGCCCGGAGTCGGAGCGCGCCGAAGCTCGGCGGGTGGCAGAGGAGGCGCTTGAGCGAGCACGGCGTGGCGAATCCTTCCCGGAGTTGGCCGCCGAATACTCTGAGGAACCGGGGGCCGCAGGGAGGGGAGGAAGGTTGGAACCGGGCCGTGAGGGGACCTGGGTACGGGAGTTCTGGGAAGCAGCCCTGGCGCTGGAATCCGGTGAGGTAAGCGGGGTGGTTGAGACCGAATACGGGTTCCATGTGATCCAACTCCTGGATCGCCAACCCGTACCCTTCCCCGAAGCCCGGGACCGGGTTGCAGGTCAGGTCGTGGCAATGCTCGGGGGCAGGACCCGATGGGAAGAGTGGGTGGCGGAGCGCTCGGGCGAGATCCGCATTGGGACCCTGGACCCCGGCGAGGAAGATCCTGTGGCCTCCTGGCCCGGGGGCGAGTTGAGCAGAACCCGGTTCGAGGATCACCTGGCCGGTCTGCCTGCAGCCCGTGCCCGCACCCTCCTGGACCCCACGTCCCCCGGGTGGGAAGAGGCCATCCGGGAAGAGGCGGTGCTGCTGCGGCTCAGTGCCATGGCCAAGGATCGGGGGATCACCCTTGGCCACGCCCAGGAGAGCCGCCTTGAACGGGAGTGGGAACGAAGGGTCGCCCAGTGGGCCGGCATCTTCGGCTTCGAGACGGGCCTCCGAGACGCCGCGCTCCGACAGAGGATCCTGGAGGCGCTCACCGGAACGGGACAGAACCGGGCCATCGCCCGGGACGAGGTGGACCGGTACGCGCCCCTTCTGGACGGGGCCTACCCGGTGACCGGTCCCCGGGCTCCCTGAGCCGCCCCATCCCGCCATGGCCACATCACGCTCGCGCCGACAGGCCCGTTTTCTCGCCGGGTTCGCCCTCTACTTCGTTCTCCTCTGGATCTTCTGGAATACGCCGGTGGTGTATCCCATCCAGGTCTTCGTGGTCTTCCTCCACGAGATCAGCCACGGGATCATGGCCATCGCCACCGGCGGCTCCATCCAGCGGATCACCCTGAACCCCCGACTCGGTGGAGCCTGCTACTGTGGAGGCGGAAACGCCTTCCTGACCCTCTCCGCCGGGTACCTGGGCAGCCTGGTGTGGGGAGGGCTGATCCTGGAAGCCGGACGTAAGTCGGGGGGGAAGGCACACCGGGTGACCACGGCACTGGGGATCTTCACCCTGGCGGTGACCCTCCTCTTCGTCCGGAGCGGTTTCGGGATCCTGTTCGGTGTTCTCTTCGGCGGGTTCCTCCTGGCGATGGCGCGAATGGTGGGTGCCCAGGGGAACCGACTTCTCCTCATGGGGCTGGGCCTCACCAGTTGCCTCTACGCCATCCTGGACATCAAGAGCGACGTGTTGGACCGCCCCTACCTCCCGTCCGATGCCCGGATGCTGGCTGAACTCACCGGGATTCCCACAGTGATCTGGGGGATCCTCTGGATCACGGTGGCGGTGCTGGTGAGTGGCTGGCTGGTGGTGCGAGCCTTCCGCGAGGCGTGAGCGAGATGGGGAAGGCGTGACGGAGATGGGAGAGGCGTGGCGCAACAGAAGAAGGGCCCAAAAAAGGTTCGCTGGACCCCTTTACTTCTCGGGGTCACCCTCGATACCTTGGCGTTGACCCCAGATGGGGTCTGGGCCGGAGACAGGTGACCCAGATGGTCGCCGTCATCCCGGACCGCGGGACCCCGATCCCGCCGGCGTCTCGCCCTATGTCGACCCGAAAAAGGAGGTGATCCCTTGTCTAGTCCCAGTAGCCACTCCAGCCTGACACGGGCAAGCGATCGCCGCATCGGCCTCTGACAGCCGAACGGTTCGCTAGCTGTTCAAGCCCTGCGTGATCGATC
>SKJY01000109.1 GCA_007121775.1 Gemmatimonadota bacterium | reverse complement strand
TGGGCATTTCCGTGCTTCCCTTCACCGGCGCTTTCCTGGCGTACCCGGAAGGGTGGGCCTACCCGCTGATCCTGGGGCTCGAGGCGGCGCTGGCAGTGGCCGTCGCCGTCATCCTGGTGGAACTCTTCGTGGATGTGCCCTCCATTCCGGTCCACGATCCGGCGCTGGATGCGGTGGACCCCTACGGTGACCCCCTGGGCCGTGCCCTGGCCCCGGACCCCGCCCCACCGGAAGACGAGACGGAGGCCTCATGACCTCCCTGGATCTCTATACCTGGGCTGGGGTCGCCGTCTTCCTCCTGGCTCTCCACGCGGTGGTCACCCGGGCCCACCTCATCTGGAAGGTCCTGGCCATCAACCTCATGGGCACCGGTGTCTTCCTCGTCCTTCTGGCCGCTCCGGCCCGGCGGGATCCCCTGATGGCGGACCCCCTCCCCCAGGGGATGGTCCTCACCGGGATCGTGGTGGCCGTGGCCGCCACCGCTCTGGCCCTGGGGATGGCCCTCCGCGTGGTGGCTCGCACCGGCTCACCCTTCCTCACGGTTGAGACTGAGACCGCGGACCCGGACCCTGACGCCCCGGAGGCGCCCAGTTGACGGGGGCCGAGCTATGGACCACCGCAGTCGTATTCGGTCCGCTCCTGGCATCTCTGGTCGCCCTTGGTGGCCGGGCCTGGACGCTCAGAGCCGGTTTGGCGCTGGGTTCGGCCACGGCGCTGGCGGGGAGCTTCGGGCTCTGGGTCGAGGTGACCCGGGAGGGGCCGGTCCGCCACCTCCTGGGTGGGTGGGGCGCTCCCCTGGGGATCGAGCTCTGGGCCGACGGGTTCAGCGTGGTCATGCTGGCCGTCACTGCCGTGGTGGGCGCGGCGGTGAGCCTCTACTCCACCTCGTACTTCGGTGACCTCTCCCAGTTGGACGCGGAGAAGTCCCCCGCAGGCCGAGCCGCCCGCTACTTCGCCCCGCTCTGGCTCCTCCTCTGGTCGGCGCTGAACGGGATCTACCTCTCCGCCGATCTCTTCAACCTCTACGTCACCCTGGAGATCCTGGGGCTGGCCGCCGCCGCCCTGGTGACGCTGGCCGTGACCCCCAAGGCCACCGTGGCCGGGATGCGGTATCTCATCGTCTCCCTGGTGGGGTCCATGCTCTTTCTCCTGGGGGTGGCGCTCCTCTACACAGAGGTGGGGACGCTGTCGCTGGAAGAGCTGGCCGCTGCCGACCTCTCCGGATCCATGGCCGCCGGCAGCCTGGCCCTCATGACGGTGGGGATGGCGGCCAAGACCGCCCTCTTCCCCCTCCACGGCTGGCTCCCTCCCGCCCATGCCGGCGCCCCGGCCCCTGCCAGCGCCCTCCTCTCGGCGGTGGTGGTGAAGGGCTCCTTCTTCATCCTGGTGCGCCTCTGGTTCGCGGTGTACGGGGGTGGAAGCGACGGCGGACTCCTCCTCATGGGCGGGCTGGGGGCGGCGGCCATCCTCTGGGGGTCGGTGCTCGCCCTCCGCCAGCGGAGCCTCAAGCGGGTCATCGCCTACTCCACGGTGGCGCAGCTCGGCTACCTCTTCATCATGTTCCCCCTCCTGGCGCCGGAAGGCCTTTCCCTGGCGGGCTCCGGCGAAGGGTCTGCGGGGTGGAGCAACGACGCCTGGACCGGGGGGATCCTCCTGGCACTCTCCCACGCCCTGGCCAAGGCCGCCATGTTCATGGCCGCCGGGAACATGACCTACGCCGTGGCCAAGGATGCGCTCCGGGACATCTCGGGGGTGGCCCACCGGCTCCCCATGTCGTTCCTGGCCTTCGGGCTCGGCGGCCTCTCCCTGGCGGGGCTTCCCCCATCGGCGGGATTCGTGGGGAAGTGGCTCCTCCTCCGGGAGGCGCTGGCGGCGCGGGGCTGGTTCTGGGTTGCCGTCATCACCGCCGGAGGGCTCCTCACCATCGCCTATGTGCTCATGGTGCTCCGCCACGCCCTGGACCGGGAGGCCTCGAGCGGTGAGTTCCGGCCGGTGCCCAAGCGGATGGAGTGGGCGGCGCTCCTCCTGGCGCTGGCGGCAGCGACGCTGGGGGTCCGGGCCACAGAGACCTTCCAGATCCTGCTTCAGGGGGGGGTGCAGCCATGGAGCTGACGCCCCTCCTGGAGTGGAACGCCCTCCCCCTGGCCATCGTCCTGAGCTCGTTCGTGCCCGGGGTCGCCATCATGTTCCTCCGGGAGGAACAGGCGAGGCTCCGAAACACCCTGAACATGGCCGGCGCAGTGGCCAAGGTGGCGTTGGTGGGGCTTATGCTCCAGGGAGTGGCCGGCGGGGCCTCGTACGAATGGGCGCTGGAGGTGCTGCCCGGGCTCAGCCTGACCCTCCGGGGCGACGCCCTGGCCCTCCTCTTCGTGACCCTCTCCGCCGTCCTCTGGCTCGTTACCACTCTCTACGCCATCGCCTACCTGGAGGGGTCCCAGAACCGGCGGAGGTTCTTCGCCTTCTTCAGCCTCTGCGTCACCGCTACCACCGGCATCGCCATGGCCGGTGACCTCTTCACATTTGTCTTCTTCTACGAAGCCCTCACCTGGGCCACCTATCCCCTGGTGGTCCACAAGGGGACACCGGAAGCCATTCGGGCCGGGCGCGCGTACCTCTTCTACACCCTGGGAGCCGGGGCCATCCTGGTGGTGGGGGCGGTCTGGTTCCAGGTGGAGGCGGGGACGGTGCAGTTCGCCCCCGGCGGTGTGGTGGATGCCGCCGCCGTGGCCGCCGCGCCGGTGGTCTGGGCCTTCATCTTCGCCTTCCTCCTGATTGGGATGGGGGTGAAGTCGGCCCTCTTCCCCATCCACGGCTGGCTCCCCACCGCCATGGTGGCGCCGGCGCCGGTGAGCGCGCTCCTTCACGCCGTGGCGGTGGTGAAGGCGGGGGCCTTCGGTGTAACCCGACTCCTCCACTCCCTCTTCGGGATCGAGGTGGCCTGGGAGATGGGCGCCGCCGCCGTGGTGGCCGCCATTGCCGCCTTCACCATCGTCTACGCCTCGGTGCGGGCCCTGGCCCAGAACGACCTGAAGAAGGTGCTGGCCTTCAGCACCGTGAGCCAGCTCTCGTATATCGCCCTGGGGGTAGCGCTCCTGGACCCCCTGGCCCATGCCGGTGGCCTGGTCCATCTGGTGCACCAGGGGATCATGAAGATCACCCTCTTCTTCTGCGCCGGGCTCATCGCCCAGACGCTGGGGGTGAAGAAGATCAGCCAGATGGGAGGGGTGGCCCGACGCATGCCCCTCACCATGGCGGCCTTCACCGTGGGAGCCCTGGGGATGATCGGGCTCCCACCGGTGGCCGGCTTCCTCTCCAAGTGGTACCTGGGGCTCGGCGCGCTGGGAGCCGGGCAGCCGTGGGTCATTGGGGTACTCCTGGCCAGCAGCCTCCTGAACGCCGCCTACTTCCTTCCCATCCTCAAGACCGCCTACTTCGACGATCCGGACCCGTCCTGGGCCACGGGTGAACGGGTTCCCAGGACCCGGTGGGAGGCGGACTGGCGCATGGTGGTTCCGGCGCTCACCACCGCCGCCTTCTCCCTGGCGGCGGGACTCCTGGCCGCGTCGTCGTGGAGCCCTCTGGGGTGGGCCCTTTTCATCATCGAGCGAGGAGTGCTCTAGATGGACGGCCTCCTCACCTCGCTCCTGATCGTCTCGTGGGGCGTCCCCCTTGCCTTGTCCCTCTTCTGGATGTCGGCCCGCCTCCGGGGCATCGGGATCCAGCTCGCTCCCCTGGGGGCGCTTCCGGCCCTCCTTCTGGCGGTCCTGTCCCTTGTGGCCCCCCCCGGACCGGTCCCGCCGGAGACGGGGGAGCCGGCGCTCGGGGTATCCGTCTCCCTCCTCTTCACCGGGATCGACCTGATTCTGGACGGGACCGGGCAGGCCTTCCTCCTCTTCACTGCCATCCTCTGGCTGGCGGGAGGCGTATTCGCACGAGGTTACCACGCCACCGATGGGCGCCGGAGTCGGTTCTTCCTCTTCTTCCTCCTCACCCTGGCCGGCAACATCGGGCTCATCGTCGCCGGCGACATGCTGGGGTTCTACCTCTTCTTCGCCCTCATGACCTTCGCCGCGTACGGACTGGTGGTCCACGCGGCGTCCGATGAAGCGCTGAGGGCCGGACGGATCTACATCGTCATGGCGATCCTGGGGGAGGTGGCGCTCCTGGCGGGGCTGTTCAGCCTGGGTGGCGCGTTTGGGGGCGTCCCCACCTTCGGCGGGGAGATGGAGGCGACCTGGGTGGAGC
>SKJY01000349.1 GCA_007121775.1 Gemmatimonadota bacterium | reverse complement strand
GTGACGAAGATCCCACCGGGACCGATGGTGGTGATACACACGCCGCCGAAGAGCGCGATCCCCATGAGGAGAAGGGCTAGTTCCAGCGTCAACGGTGCGGCTCGTCTGGCGGTCTCATGTGATCTCGGGAAGCTGGGATTTTTCGCTGTTGTCTGGGAGGCCCCTGATCCTGCCATGATCCCAGGACGAGTGCAACCTTGGATCGCCGTGTGTCCGACCCAGCCCGGAAGTCCGTCATCAAGAGGCCCTCCATGAGCTTCGGGAGGCCAGGGCTTGGGGGGGGGATCCCTGGGCGTGTCCGGGCCCGGGACGCACCGGCCGCGGCTGCGGGGAACCAAAAATAGAATCCAGATTCTATTTTTGGTCGGGCTTCGCGAAAGTACGACCGGCGTCTCCCAGAGACGTGTGGCGGTCACCGTCCCATCTTCCTATTTTCCCGCCCTCCCGCCGGTACGAGATTCCGCTCTCTACACCCGGTCGGCTTGGTCCCGTGTAGGCAGTGCACCCCCCCAAGGCGCCATCCGGCCCATTGCCCCGGATCCTTCCCTTCCAGCCCACTCAACTTGACCGACTCCACCCCTTCCCAGGCCATTGACGATTCCGTCCGGCCCCGAACCTTGGGGCTGGTGGGAGCCACTGGGATCGGGGTGGCCGCCATCGTGGGTGGGGGGATCTTCGTCCTCGGTGGTGTGGCGGTGGCGGAGGCCGGGCCAGCGGCCCTTCTGGCCTTCTCCCTCAACGCCGTCATTGCCCTCCTTACGGCGGCGGCCTTCGCCGAGCTGGCTACCACCTTTCCGGAGAATGGCGGGCAGTACGCCTACGCCCGCCGAGCCTTCTCGGTCCAAGCGGCCTTTGGCGTGGGATGGGTCATGACCTTCGCCCACATCGTGGCGGCGGTGCTCTACGCGCAGGGGTTCGGAGAGTTCGGATTGGCCGCGATACAGGCCCTTGCCCCTGCCCTCATCGGATCCGAGGGGTGGGGCGGCCGAGCCGTCATCGTTGTCCTGGCTCTCCTGGCTACCGCCGGGTACGCCCTCCACCTGGCCAGGGGCGCAGCCGCCGGGGGACAGATCGAAAATGTCGGTAAGCTGGCCGTCTTCGGCTTCCTCATTGCCGCGGGGCTCGCCCTCCTGGTCCGGCGAGAGCCGGCCGAGGCCCTGGCTCCCCTCTCCCCCTTCCTGGAGACAGGGTGGATGGGGGTGGTGGCCGCCATGGGTTTCACCTTCATCACCTTTCAGGGATTTGAACTCATCGCCGGTGTGGCCGGGGAGATCCGGAATCCCCGGCGCACCATCCCCCGGGCCATGTTTGCCAGCCTCGGGATCACCCTTCTGGTCTACCTGCCACTTCTCCTGGTCGTCATGAGTGTGGGGTTGGCGCCGGAGTTCGAATCCCCTGCGGAGATGGCCCGGGCCTTTCCCGAGACCTTCTTCGCCGAGGCGGCATCCGCCTACCTGGGAAGCTTCGGTTTCTGGCTGGTCATCGTGGCAGCCCTTCTCTCGACCCTCACGGCGCTTCAGGCCAATCTCCTTGCGGCGTCCCGGGTCGCCAGAGCCATGGCCCGGGATCGGACCCTTCCGCGGGCGCTTGAACACCTGAATCCCAAGAGCGGGGCGCCCGTTGCCGCCGTGATCTTCGTGGGCACGGCAGCAGGGATCCTGATCCTGGTGGTTCCGGATCTGGCGGCAGCGGGTGCAGCGGCATCTCTCATCTTCCTCATCACCTTCGGGATCACCCATCTGAGCGCCTGGCAGGTGCGGCGGCGAGGCAAGGGGCGCCTTGAGACGGCCTTCGCCACCCCCTTCTTCCCACTGGTGCCGGTGGTGGGGCTCACGGCCTGCACCCTGCTAGTCGCCTTCCAACTGGTCACGGTGCCCATTGCCGGGCTTCTCCTCCTGGTCTGGCTCGGGATTGGCGTCTTTGTCTATGTGGGGTTCCTCTCGAGTCGTGCCGAGGCCCTGGACGCTGCCCTCTCCGGTGGTGACCCGCTTCTGCGCCGGCTCCGGGGGAGGAGTCTCTCCGTCCTCGTTCCGGTGGCGAACCCGGCCAACGCGGAGGCTCTCGCATCCCTGGCCGCGGCGCTGGCGCCACCGGTGGCCGGCCGGGTCCTCCTCCACCAGGTGGTGGTGGCTGACCCGGAGACGTCCGACGGTCGGGTTCGAGATGCCTTGCTTGATGGGAGCGCGGCCCTTGGCAATGCGCTGGTGCGGACCCGCCGGGAGGGCGTGGAGACGGAACTTCTCCTGACGGTGGCGCCGGATCCGTGGAGCGAGATCGCCCGGCTGGCCCGAGAGCAGGAGGTGAACAGCGTACTCCTGGGGATGGCCCAGGCACCGGACCCGGAAGACGGTCCCCTGGATGCCGTGGGTAGGGGACATCCCCTGGACCGGCTCCTGGAGCGCCTCCCCTGCGATGTGGCCCTCCTGAATGCCCCACTGGGGTTCGACCTGGCGCAGGCTCGCCGAGTGCTCATCCCCCTGAGTGGCGAGAACCACCACGCCCGTCTCCGGGCCCGAATCATCGGGACGCTGGCACGGAAGGGACTGGACGAACTCCACTTCCTCCGGGTGATCCCTCCGGACACCTCGAAGGAGGCGGAGGGCGAGATGCTCCGGGAGCTCTGGACCTTCGTTCAGGACGAGGCACGGGGACGGGGAACGGCGGAGGTCATCCGCTCGCCTGAGGCCATCGGCGAGATCGTGCGGCAGGCGGCCAACTTCGACCTCCTCATCCTGGGGAGTACCCGTCCTCCCGGAGGCAGAAGCCGGATCGGGGGGCTTTTGACCCGGATGGTGCGGGAGGCGCCGGGCCCGGTCCTCATCCTTTCCCATCGGCCACAGGCCCGCTTCGCCACCGAGGCTCAGGGGTTCTACCGAAGATTCCGTTCCCGCCGGGATGGAGGTGTGAGGTGAAATCGGACGCGGAACTCCGGGAGGCTGCCCTCCGACTTCTGGCCCGCCGGGAGCATACCCGAAGCGAACTCACGCGGAAGCTCACCTCCCGGGGCTGGCCGTCGGCGCGGGTAGGGGAACTCCTGGACGATCTGGCCTCGGAGGGTCTCCAGAGCGATGTCCGGTTTGCCACGGAGCATCTCAGGAGTCGGGTGGCACGGGGGTACGGACCTCGGAAGATCCGGGCCGAACTCCGGCAGAGGGGGGTGAGCCGGACCCTTGCATCCCAGGCTCTTCAGGCGGCGGAGGTGGATTGGGGGGAGGTGGCCCTGGAGATCTACCGCGCCCGGTTCGGCGAGGAGACCCCCGAGGATACGGCAGAGCGGGCCCGCCGGTGGAGGTCCATGGAGCGCAGGGGCTTCCCGGCGGACATCATCGCCGGCCTCCTGGAGTAGACCGGAGCCGCCTCTCCCCCTAGCCCCCGATCTGCTCCAGGATCTGCCGAGCGGCTGCGTTCCCCGGATCCAACTCCAGAACCCGGAGAAGTCCCTCCCGGGCCTCCATGACACGTCCCTGTTCGAGCCGGAGGAGAGCCAGACTCCCATGGGCCGCCGGATTCTCCGGATCCCCGGTCACGCCCCGCAGGAAGGCCTGCTCCGCCGCCGCCATCTCCCCGGCCGCCAGGAGGAGTGAACCTTCCTGCACCGCTGCCTCGCCCATGAGCGGGTCCCCGCGACCGGCATTTCGGAACGCCTCCAGGGCGCCGGCAGCGTCCCCGGCCTCAAGCCTCAGCACCCCCAGGTTGAACCAACTCCGGGGGCGATGGAGAGGGTCGTCCCGGAGGAGGGTCTCGAGCTCCCGGATGGCGTCACCCCGACGCCCCAGGGTGTAGAGGACCTCGGCGCGCTTGGTGCGGGCCTCGCCGAGGCGCGGCTGAAGACGGAGCGCCTCATCCAGAAGGGGGAGCGCTGCCGCCGGGTCACCGAGCCGTTCATCCAGGAGTGCACCCAACAGCAGATACCCCCAGGGGTCGTCTGGCCGACGCTCCACCGCCTCCTCCAGGAGAGCCCGGGCCCGCTCCACCTCTCCCGTCTCAAGGTGGGCCCGGGCAAGGGCCAGTCGCCCTCCCCGGGTGAGGGCGTCGTCCTGCCCGGCGGCCCGCTCCCCGGCGGCGATGACCTCCGGGAGGTATCCCGGGTGCCGGTGCATGGTCTCGTAGAAATGGAAGAGAGCATCAGCCCGGAGGGCATCGGTCCGGGCCACCGACCGGTGCATATGGAGTTCGGGGTCCACCCGTAGGCCCAGCGCCCCCACCTCCACGATCCGGAGCGGTACGTCGGACTCGATGACCGGGC
>SKJY01000143.1 GCA_007121775.1 Gemmatimonadota bacterium | reverse complement strand
CCGTCCCGGGGGAGCGTCCGCCCTCGCCTCCTGGCGGCGGCGGCCCGGCGGGTGGCCGAACTCCAGGCGTCGTGCCCGGCGCTTGAGATCGGGGTCCTGACCCGGACCAACCGCGGGGTTGGGCGCCTCATGGCCGAATTCCGCCGCATGGGGGTGGAAGCCTCCGGCGAGGGTGGAGTGCCGGTGGTGGATTCGCCGGCGGTCCTGAGCCTCCTGGCCCTCCTCCGCCTGGCGGATCACCCCGGTGACCGGGTGGCCCGCTACCAGGTGGCCCGCACCCCGGTGGCCGCCCTTCTCCCCGACGGCGCCGACCTTTCGACGGGGGTCGGGGCCGAGGCGGTGGCCCGGACGATCCGCCGCCGGCTCCTCCAGGAGGGGTACGGGTCCGTGCTGGCCCGATGGGTGGAGGCCCTGCAAGGGTCCGGCGCCACCTCCGGGGGGGGCGGTCCGTCGCCTCGGGACCGGCGGCGCCTGAGCCAACTGGTGGAGCTGGCCCACCGGTGGGACGCTGAGGGCGGAAACCTGCGGCCCACCTCCTTCCTTCGCTGGGTCGAGCAGGAGCGGGTGCAGGAGCCTGCCGCCGCCGGGGTCCGGGTCATGACGGTCCACCAGTCCAAGGGGCTGGAGTTCGATGTGGTGGTGCTACCGGACCTGGATCATTCCCTCCTTCCTCGGAACGGCGGGGAGCCCCTCCCCCACCGACCCACGGTGGACGGCCCGGTGACCCGGGTCTACCCGGCGCTCCGGAGCCATGAGATCCACCTCTTTCCCGAGGCTCGGGAGGCGTGGCTCCAGGCCAGGGAGGCAGGGCTGCGGGATGGGCTGAGCGGTCTGTACGTTGCCCTGACCCGGGCCCGCTTCGCCGTGGAGATCTTCCTGTCGCCGGACGGTCGGACCGTGTCCACCGCCACCTCCGCAGCCCGGATGGTGCGGGCATCCCTCGGGCTGGACGAGCGGGTGGAGCCGGATCAGGAGCTCTACACCCGGGGAGATCCGGAGTGGTGGCGGGCCCCTGGGGCCCCGGAGCGACTCCGCATCCACCAGGATGTCGCGGAAGGGGGGATGGCCCATGTGCTGCCCGAAGGTCATGGGGCCGGGCCACCTCCGGACCGGGATTCGGTGGCCGTGGCGGCCTCAGCGGAGCCCGGGGGCGTTCCCCTGAGGTCGGCCCGGGGAATCCAGCGGGCGCGGGCTACCCCGACCCCCCTCTTCCGACCGAGCGCCGCCGGGCACCGCCGCCGCCTTCTTCCTCGCCGGACCCCGTCGGAGTTGGAGGGTGGCGGGCGGGTGCGCCTCGGTCACCTCCTGCTCCCTGGGGCCGCTCCCGCCCGGGGACGGGGGGCGCTGGTCCACGCCTGGTTCGAAGAGGTGGGGTGGCTGGAGGATGGGCTCCCGGCGGAGGAGGTGCTCCTCCAGGTCGCCCGCCGCGTCGCGCCCCAGGAGCCGGCGGCCTCTGTGGGCGAACTGCTGGAGCGGTTCCGGGAGTGGGTGGAGCACCCAGCCTTCGTACGGGTGCTTTCCGCCGCCGAATATCCGCAAGGGGCTCTGCTACACCGGGAGCGCCCCTTCCTCTTCCGCGATCGAGGCGGGCAAGGTGGAGGCGGGAGGCTCCTGCAGGGGGTGGTGGACCGCCTCGTGGTTGACCCGGTGGGGCAGGAGGCGTGGATCCTGGACTTCAAGACCGATCGCAACACGGACCCGGAGGCGCTGGCGGATCGCTACGGACCGCAGCTCGCCGTGTACCGGGAAGCGGTGGCGCGGGAAGAAGGGATCGAGCCGGCCCGGATCCGGACGGCTCTGGTGGTGCTGGAGGGGGGAAGGGTACAGGAACTCGGGCCCTGACACCGGGCGGAGCGTGCTGCCCCGCCCGGTGTCCCAAGCTCATCGACTGCTCGTCATCTCCCGAACCTCCGCGATGCGGTCCGGATACCACTGGGGCCGCTCGTCGGCGTTGGCGATCTCGATGGTTGAGTTCGTCAGAAGACGCGCGATTTTCGACGCCTTCTCGTAGTCCACGAAATCGATGGTGTCACAGGGACGGTGGTAGCACTCGTGGAGACCCGTGAAGAAGAAGAGGGCCGGGATCTCCTTGCGCATGAAGTGGAACTGGTCCGAGCGGAAGAAGAAGCGCTGCTCGGGCCAGATGTCGTCGGAGGTGATGAGCCCCGTGTCCATCCGGGCGTTCACCTCGTCCACCAGCGCCCCCAGGGTGGAGTACTCCTTGCCGATGACGATGAGGCTGTCGGCGTGGGTATTCCCGCTGATCATGTCGGCGTTGATGTTCGCCACCATCTGATCGGTGGGGAAGGGTGAGTTGTCCACGAACCACTCGGCTCCCAGGAGCCCCTTCTCCTCGCCGGCCACCCAGACGAAGAGGACGGAGCGGCGCGGCGCCTCCGGCATGGCGGTGAGGGCCCGGGCCACCTCCAGGAGCGCGGCGGTGCCGGATGCGTTGTCGTCGGCTCCGTTGCGGATGGAGTCACCATCCACGGGCTCACCCACGCCCACGTGGTCGTAGTGGGCGCTCAGGACCACGAACTCGTCCCGGAGGACCGGGTCCGATCCCCGAAGGAGCGCCACCACGTTGGCGGGGTGGGCGTCATCGTGGATCTCCAGGGGCATCTGCCCCGACAGGCGGGATCCGGTTTCCTCCATCTCCCCGTGATCCAGCTCGAGGATCCGCTCCGGGATGGAGGGGTCCACCAGACGGGCCACATCCCGGCTCATGAAGATCTGGGGGCCGGGAGTGTCGTACCCCATCATGCGGAAGGGGCGACCCATGGCCTCGGCCATCTGCCCGAGCTGGTCGGCTGGGAAGCCGTCGGCCAGCATATGGATGGTGGCCACGGCGCCGGCAGCCTCGGCGAAGCGGGCCTGGCGGTTGGCCAGCGCCTGCGCCTGCCGGGTCCACGGCCCTTCCACCGGGAGGCAGAAGACGGCCACCATCCCGTCCATCTGTCCCACCTCAGGCACGGCGTTGCAGCCCCCCACCAGCATGAGGGGGTGATCCAGGGTCAGATCGGTTCCGCCCCGGACGGCGGCGTCCGTGCCCACGGAAACCGCCCGCTCCCCGGCGGGGCCCCGGACGAAGAGGGAGGTGTTCTCCAGGTCCGTTCCCATGAGCCGGTAGGGCCAGCGCTGGTAGAAGGAGCCGTCGACGCCGGGCTCGAGCCCCATGCGCCGGCTCTCACTCACCAGGTAGCCGGCGGCGGCCTCGAGCCCGGGGCTCGGTGTGTCGCGGCCCCGGAGCCCGTCGTGGGCCAGGAAGTAGATGCGGTTGTACATGTCCGCCGGGGTGATGATGGCGGACGGGTCATCGTCGGAGAGGGCCGCGGTCCGGAAGTCGGCGTTGTCAGCCGGCGGGATGTCGGAGGCGGACGAAAGGGCGGGACCCACGAAGAATCCGGCACCCATGAGGAGCGCGAGCCCCGCCACGGCGAAGCTGAGCGTGGAGCGGCTATCCTTCATGAAGCAACCTCCAGGGGAGTCGAGTCGGACGTACACCGTGTGGACAGGCGGGCCGGAGACCAGAGGCTCCGACCCGTCTTCCGATGGTAATCAAACCGGCCTGGGTTTCCTACCTTCCGGTGCCCAACGTCGGCGCCGGGGAGTGGCCTTGGGCGTTACCCCCCTTCCGGTCCCCAACGTGGATATCGGGGTGCGGCCATCGGCGTCACTCTCCGTCGTGGAAGAGGGAGCCCTGGGCGTCGGAAGCCTCTCCGGCATGATCGGGGTGGTGGGCTCCAGCCCCCTCGCTGGTTCGCTTGCCACGCCCCCGGCGCGGAGGATCGCCCAGGAGTCGGCCCGCAACTGCCTGGCCACTGAGGAAGGCTCCCTCCACGCGGGGGCCGCCCCAGGCGTCGCCCGCCACCCCGATCCCCCGCTCCGGATCCCATAGGTACGGCTCCTCTACGGACTCCGGGAGGGCATAGCGCCAGCGGTGCCCAACTGCATCCACGATCTGCCCCTCCTCCGGTACCGGCACGCCCAGGGCCCCGGTCAGCTCCCGGAACGCATCCACCAGGAGGGTGCTGGCCTCATCCCGCTCAAGCTCCAGATGCTCCCTGGACCACGCGGGATCGGCGTGGAGGACCCATCGCTCGCGTGTCGGGCTCGGCCACTCTCCGGAGTCCCCGGCCGGCGGGGCGTCAGGGGCGAGGCCCTCAGCGCCTGGGCGGCCCGGTCGGGCCGAGTCCCGGCAGATCCACGAGAGGACCGGACCGGGGAGGAAGGCGCCGTCGAAGGG
>SKJY01000269.1 GCA_007121775.1 Gemmatimonadota bacterium | reverse complement strand
GCGGGAACGGCCACCACATTGGGAATGGCCGTCACCACACACCCGGCCGCCTGCGCCGAGCGGGCCCCGGTGGGTGAGTCTTCCAGGGCGAGGCAGTGGGAGGGTGCCACCTGGAGGTGGCCGGCACCCTTGAGGTACGGTTCAGGATGGGGCTTCCCACGGCGCACGTCGTCCCCTGAGACCACGGCCTGGAAGGATCCGTCCGGAAGCGAGGAGAGGATGGCGTCCACAAAGCGGCGCCACGACATGGTCACCAGGGCGCAGGGCACGCGCCGCTGCCCAAGTTCGGCCAGGAGTTCCCTGGCTCCGGGCCGCCATGGAATGCGATGCTGCACCCGGGCCACCACCCCGTCCAGGAGGGCGTTCACGATCTTCTCGACGGAGAGGGTCACAGCCCCGTGCTGCTGCATGTACCGGGCGGCGTCGCGCAGATCCATCCCCACAAGGGCGTGGGCGTGGACGTCGCTCCACCCCCCGTTCCCGAAGCGATCCACCACCTCGAATTCGCTCTCGATCCAGTAGGGCTCAGTATCGACGAGCGTCCCGTCCATGTCCCAGAGTACGGCTGAAAGAGTCATTGCGAAGGATAAGCCGGTCCTGGGATGTTGTCGAGGATTTGCCATTCCCGTTCGAATGGTCGGCTTCTCCGGGACCCCCCGATGTGCCGGAAGCCACCGGTGTGCCGGCGTCTTCGGAGGTAGCCGCGTCCTCGGAGGTGGCCGCATCCCTCTCCATCTCCCGCACAAGGGCCTGTAGGTCCTCCGCCTGCACCGCCAGTTCTCCCAGGGCAGCCGCAGCCTGCACCATGACCTCCGCCGTCTCGCCCGCCACCCGGTTGATCCCCTCCACAGAGGCATTGATGGCGTCGCTGGCCGACGTCTGCTCATCTGCCGCGAGCGCGATGGCCCGCACCTGCTCCGAGGCTTTGTGCGCGAGTTTGACGATCTCCTCCAATTGCCCTCCCGACTCGTGGGAAAGCCGGGATGCCGCCTTCACCGATTCCACCGTTGCGGCGACGCTTGCCGCATTGCTCTTCACCTCGGCCTGGATCACCTCCACCGCCTCGCGGACTTCCTGGGTAGCCTTCATGGTGCTCTCTGCCAGACCGCGTACCTCATCGGCCACGACCGCGAAGCCCCGCCCCGCCTCACCGGCCCGTGCCGCCTCGATACTCGCGTTCAGCGCCAGGAGGTTGGTCTGGTTGGCGATGGCTTCGATCACCTCGATGATCCGGCTGATTCCCTCCGCCCGGTCGCCCAGATCGGAGATCTTCCGGCGAAGCTCCTCCGTCGATGACTCCACCTTCCCGATGGCACCCACCGCTTCCTGCACCGAGCGAAAGCCGATGTTCGCGTTCCTCCGCGCTTCCTCCGAGTGCTCGGCCGCGTGCCCGGCATTCCGGGCCACCTCCCGGACCGTGGCATTCATCTCTTCCATGGCGGCGGCGGTTTCCTGGGTCCTACCCTGCTGTTCCTCCGCCCCGAGGCTGGCCTGATCCACCTGTCCGGCCAGTTCCCCGGAGGCCTCCGAGATGCTCTGGATCACCCCATGAATCCGGCGGGCCGCGTTGAGCATTCCCCCACGCCGCGCCGACTCCGCCTCCTTCATGGCAGCCTCGGCCCGGGCCCTGTAACGTTCGGCCCGCTCCATCTCCTGCCTGGCCTCGGCGGTGCGGCGCTCTGCCTCGCCAATCTTCTCCCGAAGTCGGATCACCATAGCCTGGAGGCTGGTCCCTAGCTCCTCCATCTCATCTCCGGTTTCGATCCGGATCTCCTGATCCAGATCTCCCCCGGCCACCTTCCCACTGAACTCCACCAGCCGCCTCAGGGGCTTGAGCACGGCCACATTGGTGGAAGCAAGCCCCACACCCATAAGAAGAACCAGGAGCGCCGTGACCACCATCATGAGGGCCGTCATCAGGGAGGCCATGGCCGCCTGCTGCTCTGTGGCGTCCAGCACGTAGGCCATCACTCCGACCTGATCGCCGGCAAAGTCCACCACCGGGAACGCGGCCAGCGAATATCGTCCCACCGTCTCCACCGTAAGTCCGCTCCGCCCCTGCCTGAGCAGATCCAGCGAGATGAGGTCATTCAGCTCTGCATCGCCCGCCCCCGAGACCCGGATGAATTCATTCCCGATGAGGGGGTGAGCCTGGGGATCCGTCAGCTCCTGAGCGATGGTCAGCAGGGTCTGGTTCATGTAAAGCAGCAGGTGCTGCCCCTCATGAGAGGCAGCCGCCTCCACGATGGGTTCGAATTCAATGAGCATCTCCACCGACCCCAGGTGATCGCCGTTGGCACCCCTCACCGGTAGCACGCTCCGGAGCGTGAAGCCCCCTCGGCCCACCTCCAGCCCCTGTGCCGGTCGTCCCGTCCGGTTCACCTGCATGACCGTCTGGCGGAATCTGGAGATATCGTCGGACAGATCGACCCACTCGCCGTCCCGGATGAAGTTCCGGTCGCGCCACAGACGCACTAGGCTCCGGCCATTCGGCAGGTGGAAGTGGAGCATGAGCGCTTCGCCCCGGATCTGGCGGAAGCTCGTCTGGGATTCCGCCAGTTCCCGGCGCAGGAGTTCCCGGGCCGCCTGGGACTCGGCCGACCACTCGTCGTCAATGTCACCGGAGAGAGCCAGGCGATACGCGCGTTCCACCGCCGGAAGTTGGACGAAGAGGGAGGTGACCGACTCCGCTTCCCGATACGAGAGTTCCATGGCGGACCGGATCTCGTCCATCTTGCTCTGGCCGACTTCGGCCATGAAGTCATGACTCAACCGGTTCAGCTGGTGCTGCAGGACAACGAAGATCACCCCGACCAGGATCGCCAGGGACGCCAGGACGGGAAGGAAGATCTTCCCTCGGATGCGGATACGCATGGATCTCGTCCTTCAAAAGGGGTGGGGCCGGTGGCCTCGGGCCCGGGCCGGGGCGGTTGGGGATCAGGGAGGCACTTCTTCCCAGCACCCCCCCCGAGGGCCTACCTGGACGTCGACATCAGAGAATCAGGGAGAGTTGCAGTCGGAACTCCCGACGAATCTGATCCAGATCCCGATCACGGATCTGCCTCACATCGCTCTGCACCTTCAATCGGTGTCCCTCCAGATAACGACTGTAGGCGAGGCCCACCTCGTCCCGTCCCTGGAGGTCGCCGAAGGATGGCCGCACGAGCGAGTATCGGGAGGCCACTTCCTGTCGCCCGTCTCCCAGGAGGATCCCCGCCTGCACGTAGCCGGCATTGGTGTGGAGCACCTCCCCCCCAAGCGGTTCGGCCCACTCACGGAAGAGCTCCGACACCACATTGAAGGGGGAGTGATTGAGGGCGAATTCAAGGTTGGCTCGGGAGATCACAACCTGATCGGCGCCCCACCCTTCGGTATTGCGCAGGCCGGCCACGCCGAGGGAGGCGCGAGTGCCGGTGAAGCGAGGTGGGATGGGGCCCTCCATGAGGGGTAGGGGGCCCCAAGGGCTCAGTACCACACGCCCCACAGTCATGAGACGGCGGTTGTCATTGCCCGGCGCGTTCATCCCGTTGCCCGTGAAGACCCCGACGCCGTACTCGAACCGGCCGTCGGCGAATACCCCCGCCGCTCCCACCCCCTGCTGCCTGGGCGATGCGAATCGGCGATCGGCAATCCCCCGGTCCACGAAGTGGAGGAGGAAGCCCTGGGTAAGCTGTTGGCGACCAAACGGGACCTTCCCCTGGCCCACCCAGACGATCATCCGGCTGTGCACGGGGATCCGTACGTTCAGATCCAGGAGCCGCATCTCGCCGTTGTCCAGGGCCATCTGGGCGAAGTAACCCACCCGGTCATAGGCGTCACCTGAGGCGATGATCCGGGCCCGGTGAACGGTCATGTGGTGGGCGTCCCCTTCGTCTTCGAAGGTGTGCCGGAGCTGAAGCCGCCCCACCAGACTGAAGGTGACCGGAAGGGCCTCCGCGTCTGCAGTCCTTGAGGTCGAGGTGGCATGTCCTGGGTCACCGCCCTCGCCCTCACCCTTGACCGAAACAGAATCGGCCCCGAGCCCTGCCCGAAGCCCCAGGGGATCGGCGTCCTGGAGGATGCTGGGAAGGGGGATGCCTGCGCGCTCACCAATCCCTTGAGCCTCAACGGCTCCCGGGAGGATGAGGCCCATGAGGATTCCGGCGAAGATACCCAGTGGGTTGAAAGTGCGGGATCGTTGAGTATACGCGCTCCCTGATCCTCTCCCCATAACCCACCTCCTCTGTCATTTCCGGCCTCTTACTGAG
>SKJY01000114.1 GCA_007121775.1 Gemmatimonadota bacterium | reverse complement strand
GGGTCGAGGCGCCTCATGGATGCCTTCTCCCTGAGTCTGGCCCGGGCCGGGTACACGGTGGTGGCCTTCGACTTCCTGGGGCATGGGCGTCACCCCCGCCCCCTCACAGGCAATCTGGGTGAGCAGGAGGGGACACCGGCCGTCCTCATGGGCCAGGTGGGCGAGGTCGCGGAATGGGCCAGGACGCTTCCGGGAGCCGGGGAGGGGCTGGCAGTGGTAGGGCACTCCATGGCCACCAACATCCTGGTACGCTTCGCCCAGGAGCAGCCCGGGGTGGATGCCACCGTGGCCGTCTCCATCATGGCCCCCACGGCGGAGGCCGAGTCGCCAGCGAACCTCATGGCGGTGGCCGGTGAATGGGAACCGCGCCTGGTGGCGGAAGGGAGAAGGGTGGTGGCCCTGGGCGCCGGGCGACCGCCGGAAGAGGTGGAGGCCTTCGCAACCTATGGAGACCCGTCCACCGGATCTGCCCGCCGGCTCGTGGTGGCTCCGCGGGTCGAGCATGTGGGGGTCCTCTACAGCCGGACCACCCTGGAGGAGACGGTTGCGTGGCTCGATGCCACCTTCGAGCGAGAGGGTGGGGGCGAGCCGGCCGCCGGCAGAGGAGGCTGGATTGCCCTCTTCATGGGCGCCCTCCTCCTCCTGGCCTGGCCCGGTTCCCGTCTCCTCCCTCGGTTGCCGGGTGAGACCGGTCCTGGCGGGAAAGCTCCAGAGGCCGGCACGATCAGACCCGCCCGGAGAGCCGGCACCGACGCTCACAGTCCGTCGCGGCCGGGCGGGGCGACGTCGAATCCCACCCGGCCCGGGGGGTGGCGACGCCTCCTTCTGGTAGCAGGGATCCCGGCGGTGCTGACCCCCCTGCTCCTGGCTCCCCTCCCCACCGGCTTCCTCCCGGTGGTGGTGGGCGACTACCTGGCGGCCCACTTCGCCACCTACGGGATCCTGACGGCGGGGCTCCTCTGGTGGACCGCCGGACGGCCGGAGTTCTCATCCATCCGCCAGGCCGTGCTCCCGAAAGGATCGGCGGGTCCCATGATCCTGGCCACCGCCCTGGCGGTAGGTTGGTTCATGGTGGCGGTGGCCTGGCCCATCGACCGCTTCTTCACCTCCTTCGCCCCCACGGCGGAACGGCTTCCCCTCATGGCAGCAACCCTCCTTGGCACCCTTCCCTTCTTCCTGGCCGATGAATGGCTGACGAGGAAGGCGGCACCCCACCGCGGCGCCTACCCCCTCACCAAGCTCCTCTTCCTGGGCTCGCTGGCGTTGGCGGTGGCGCTGGACTTCTCCGGCCTCTTCTTCCTGGTCATCATCGTCCCGGTCATCCTCATCTTCTTCGTGGTCCACGGGCTTCTGAGCCGCTGGGCCTTCCACCGGACCGGATCTCCCGTCCCTGCGGCCCTGGCCAACGCAGTGGCCTTCGCCTGGGCCCTGGGTGTCACCTTCCCCATGTACGCCGGGTGACTCCCATGCACTCGGGATTACGGGTCAGCGGGCGCCGGGTGACTCCCAGGGACTCGGGATTACGGCTCACTCGCCGCCGGGTAGCGGGTGGAGTGGGGCTGAAATGGGCTCCTCTCGGAATTCCGGCCAAACCGCAGCCACCGTCGACATCGGTGTGAGTCCCCTAAAAACAGAATCTGGATTCGGTTTTTGGGGGAGGATCCTACTGGTACTCTCAAGCCGCTCCCCTTTTCGCGGAAAGTCGACCGGAGCCCTGCTCCTGGCTTTTCGCGATGATGGGGGCCCGAACAGACTGAACCGGCGAAGGCAGGCGCGGCTCGGTAAACGGGGGCGCAGGCAGAAGCGGCGAAGTTTTCAACCACGTGCGGGTCGGGGCCGTTGTGATCGAAATCTCAACCGCCCCCACGCCTTTTCCGGTCGTTCGGATTCCGGTTGTTCGAACCGATCCTTCCGCCTGGCCCTGAGGGCTTTGTGGGCCACCCCCTCGCGCTTGTTCGTGCACGGTGTTGGTCTGTCAGGCCCGATCTCAGAGGTGCCGCCACAGGAACGTCCCCCCACAACAGCATCCACGAACAAGGCCCCAGCCCCATGCGTCAGCCCTTCAGCCTCCCCGCTGCACTCCGTTTGGAGCTGCACTCCGTTTGGAGAAGAGCTGAAACCTGAGAAGCCCCCAAAACGAAACGGGTCGGCGGAGGGACACCGGAGCGTCCCCCGCCGACCCGACATCACGCTAGGATCAGCCAAGCGGTGATCAGTTCATGAAGGCGAAGATCTGACTGAGCACTCCGCGTCCACCGCGGATGGCGATGTAGATGGCAAAGATCACCAGGAGGATGTTCAGCAGGTTCAGCCCCAGGGTGTTCCGATTCTCCCCCATGATCCGCTTGTCGTTCACGGCCCAGAAGAGAAGAGCCGCGGTGATGGGCAGACCGAACACGCCGTTGAAGGCCGGAAACAGAGTCACCATCTGGACCACGCTGAGGCCCGTCACCTCGGCCACCAGCGGCGAGAACATTCCGATCCCTATGCTGGCGGCGAAGATCACGCGGAAGAGGCGCCCGGTGCCGTCCCGGTGATCGTGGTCCACCGCCTCCAGGATCATGTAGGGAACCGTCCACATGATGGGGATGATGCTGTTGAAGGCGGCGCAGGCAACCCCGATGAGGAAGACGATCATGGCCCACTGACCCAGGACTTCGGCCAGCGCCTCACCGGGAGCCAGGAACGAGGTCAACTCCGTGTACCCGGCAGGGCGCAGAACCGCCGCGGCCACCAGGATGATGCAGAGGGTGATGATCCCCCCCACCGCGTACCCGATGGTCAGGTCGATGCGCATGGGCCGAACGTGCTTCTTCGAGTTCCACCCTTTCCGACGAACCAGGATGGACTCAAGGAAGAAGTTGGGCCACAGGGCAGTCGTTCCCAGGATGGCGGCGCCCACAGCCAGGGCGTTCAGGTCCAACGCCTCGGCTGACGGCACCAGGCCGCGTACCGTGGCGCCCACATCGGGCTGGGCGGCCACCGCCACCCAGACGTAGAGGAAGAGAAGGAGGAACATCATGGCGGTAATCACCTTCTCCACCGCCGAATACTTCAAGACGCCCACGATGATGGCCAGCAGCCCGGTGGCCACCGCCAGGGGCTGCCAGGGGATGAGTTCACCGGAGAGAATCTCGATGCTCTTTCCAACCGCCGCCGTGAGGGCCAGCGCCCAGGCGATACATCCAATACTCAGGAAGAGGGCGAGGGCCAGCGCGGGGCCCTTCCCGATCCGTTTGCGGATGAAGCCCATCAGGGTATCGCCAAAGATCCCGAGTCTGGCGCTCATGTCCTGGGCCATGAAGCCCAGGAGCACGGCTCCCACGACCGCCCAGACCAGGGCGTAGCCGTATTCTACACCGGCCAGACTGGCGATGAAGATGGATCCCGAGCCGAAGTAGCTCGCGACCATGACAAAGGACAACCCGTAGTTCTTGAAGAATTCCTTGAGCACAATTCACCCTGTTCCGGAGGAGTCGATCTGCTTCGCTGTTCTGTGTTGGAGTGCTCCCGAGGGAGCGGAAGAGCCCAGGGGCCCTGGGGGGGAGACGTCCAACGTTCCCCTGGGGGTGGGGCTATCCGGAGATGTCGGGTGGCCCGGAAAGCGCCGAAAGACCATGGGGGAACCCCTCCGAAAAGGCAAACGGGGGGCTGAAAAACCCGCCTAAGTCTTTATTTATCCGTCGCTTCCGCTGGCGGCAGGGCACGATCTGGCATTCCGGCGGCCTCGCTGTGGCACCGGGCTGCCCCGGATTCAGGGCCAGCCGCTCCCCCATCTCGGCCCAGAAGGGCCCGGATGGAATCTCGCTGAACCCCGTAGAGCCACCCGCCGAACACCGCCGCCGCCACGGCAAGGAGCATCACCGAATAGCTGGCACCAAGCCCGGTGACGAAGCCCCGGCCGGCCATGAGCAGGACGGAAAGCATGGCGGCCACGCACCCCACCGCAGCCACGCTCCTGAGATCACCGACCCCACTCCTGCCCCGGAGTTCAGCGCCGGCATAGCCGAGAACGGTGAAGGCCCCCAGGAACTCCAGGGTCGCCATGAGGAGTCGCAGGTCGGCGGGCCCGTTGCCGGGTGCCAGGCTCCATCCCCCCGTCCAACCCGAGAGACCCGGGGCTCCCGTGGGCCAGAAAGCGACAGCGACCAGGTAGAGGGCCAGGAGTGGGAGGATGGTTCGGAGAGTGGGGATCTCCACCCGACGGTCTCGCTCCCGGATGCGGCGAACCAGGGTCAGGCGGCGGGC
>SKJY01000365.1 GCA_007121775.1 Gemmatimonadota bacterium | reverse complement strand
GGGTGGGTCCTGCCGCCCGTGGGCTACCGCGGAGAAGGCCGCTACCCCATGGTCATGGCTATCCACGGCGGTCCCCACGCGGCCTTCGGAAACAACTATTCCCATCAGTTCCAGGTCATGGCCGGGGAGGGGTACTTCGTCTTCTACCCGAACCCCAGGGGATCATCCGCCTACGGACACGACTTCACCTACGTGACCCGGGGCGCCTGGGGACTCATGGATGAGGAGGACTTCCTCACCGGGGTCGAGGCGGTCCTGGACCGCTACCCCCAGATCGATGCGGAGCGCCTCGGGGTCATGGGCGGAAGCTACGGCGGGTACATGACGAACTGGCTCACAGCCCGGTCAAATGTCTTCGCCGCAGCCGTGACCCGCGCCACCATCTCCAACTGGAAGACCACCTACCTCTCCGGCGATGCGCAGCAGGCGCTGGAGTGGGAGTTCGGCGGGGCGCCCCACGAGGCTCGGGAGGTCTTTCGGGCTTCTTCTCCCCTCTCCTACGTGGAGAATGTGACCACCCCGACCCTGGTGATCCACGGCGAGGTGGACTTCCGCACGCCCATGACCGACGCCGAGCAGTGGTACCTCTCCCTGGTGAAGTTGGGGGTCCCGACCGAGTTCGTCCGGTATCCGGAGTCCGCTCACGGAGGGTGGACCCCCTGGCGCACCGTTGATGCGCTGGAGCGGACCGTGAGCTGGATGAACCACTGGCTCAAGCGGTAGTCCCGGATCCGCCGTCGGCAGATTTTCCTTGAATCGTTACCTCACCTTTTCGGGAGAGAACCGAAACTAGATCATCCGCAGAACGAGGTTTGTGGAGATTCGTCTGAATGCCTCCATATCCTCCTCGCGGGATGACCTTATGTCTCATCGCTGTACGTTTTTTCAGTGGCCGGCCTCCATTCTCCGGTATTCGTTGGCTGCCACCCTCCTCCTCGGCAGCCTCCTCACCTCCGCCGCACCCCTCTCGGCCCAAACCGGGGGCGAGGTGACTGGAGTGGTTCGGAGTGAGGGAGGTGTACCCCTCGACGGCGTCCTGGTCCGGGTGGAGGGTCAGCCTCAGCGGGCCCTCACCGATCGCCAGGGGCGTTTCCGGCTGACCGGCATCGCCTCCGGACAACGCACGGTCTATGTCGAACACTTTGGGTTCGCTCGGGAAAGTGGATCGGTACAGGTGGAAGCGGGCCGGGCAGTAACGGTGGACTTCACCCTGACGGCGGCAGCCATCGGCCTTGAAGGACTCGTCGTCACCTCCCAGCGCCGGGCCCAGCCGATCTTGGATGTGCCGGTGCCACTGACCGCTCTGGACGGGACCTTCCTGAGCGACCTGGGCCTCCAGGAGTTTGATCAATTCTCCGAGTTCGTTCCCGGCCTCCAGATCCAGCTCCAGAGCCCCAACAACCCAGGATTCGTGATCCGCGGGATCACCAGTGACGACGGAGACTCCCGCATCGAACCCCGGGTCTCCGTGTTCCAGGACGGCGTCTCCATCTCCAAGTCCAGGGGCTCCGTGGTGGAGCTCTTCGACATGGAGCGGGTCGAGGTCCTGAAGGGCCCCCAGCGCACTCTCTTCGGCCGCGGCGCTCAGATCGGCGCCGTTCACCTAATCCAGAACAAGGCGGCCAACACCACGGAAGGAATGCTCACTTTGGGCGGGGGCGATTATTCGGACCTCTTCGCCGAAGCGGTGTGGAACACGCCCTTGGTGGAGGATCGCCTCTTTGGGCGGGTTGCTGGGATCTTCCAGCGTCGGGATGGCTTCATCGAGAACCTCTCCGGCGGGACCCTGAACGGAAAGCAGACAGCAGCGATCCGGGGACTCCTCCGGTGGGAGCCGGATGAGGACACGGGCTTCGACCTCATCGTCAACTATCAGCACGACAACCCGCCGGGCACCTCATTCAAGAGCGGCACCTACGCCCCCTCCGGCGGTGACCTGGACTTCGCCACCTTCGCCGACCTGGAACGGGGCGACGACCTATACATCGACCGGACGGTGTGGGGCGCGACGCTGCTCGCCGAGCGCCGCCTCTCTCCGGCCTGGACTCTCACCTCCATCACCGCCTATCGGAGTTTCGACTCCGAGGAGTCCTTCGACGCGGACGGGACCCCGGCCCCGGTCCTCTGGTTCGCCGAGGAAGCGAAGGGGACCCAGTTCAGCACCGAGGCCCGCTTCAACTTCGAGGGTGGGGGGCGTCTAAGCGGCTTCACGGGAGCCAGCTACTTCCGGGAGTCCGGTTCGCAGCGGGTCCCGTGGGAAACGGACGAGCGGAGCCTCTTCGCCCTCTTCTCGCCCTTCCTGGCCCCGGCCGGAGTTCCCTTCATCCCGCTGATCAACCCGGACGGAAGCCCGAACCTGAGCGTCACCGTGAATCCGGTGACGGGTCAGCCCCTCAAGACCTTCCACTCGGAAGCCTATCAGAACTTCGGGGACTTGCAGGCGGTGGAGGTCTTCGCCGACGCCACCCTCCAAGCCACCGAGCGGCTCTCCTTCACCGCAGGTCTTCGTGGCACCTACGAGGATGTGGAGTCCGGCTATGAGGTCACGAACTCCGAAACCCCCGGCACCCTGGGGTTCATCCTGGGGGTAGCCCCCAACAACCTCTTCGCGCCCACGAACGGGCGACGCACCGCCTCCGACACCTTCCGTTCCGCCGTCGGTCGGTTCGTGACCCAATACCGGCCGAATGAGCTGACGAATCTCTACGGCTCCGTATCCCGAGGGCGACGGCCCAACGTGATCAACGTCACGGCCACCTCCGAGCAGATCCTGAACGATGAGATCGTGTGGAGCTACGACGCCGGGATCCGAACGCTCCTCGGCGGGGGCCGGATTCAGCTGGATGCCAACGCCTTCCTCTACGACTACGACAACTTCCAGACCCAGGTCATCGAGGTAACGGCGGATGGTCTGGTGGTGGAGGTCCGGGATTCCGGGAGCGCCACCGCGTACGGGATGGAGTCGGCCATCCGGGCAGAGCTCCGCCGTGGCCTCTCCCTCTTCGCCAGCTACGGGTACATCAGCGCCACCTTCGACGACACCGACTCCGAAGGCAATCCCCAGGAACTGGCCGGTAACCGCTTCCGGCTCACGCCCGAGCACGCCTTCTCCGCCGCCCTTGAGGTATCGGGGAGCGTGGGGGGCCTTGGAGAGGGGTTCATCCGGCCCAGCTTCTCCTACAAGTCGCAGGTCTACTTCGAGGAAGACAATGAGCCGGGGATCGAGCAGGAAGGCTATGGGCTCCTCAGTCTTCGGGCAGGTCTCCGCCTGGCCGACGACCGCTACGAACTCACCGCCTTCGCCAACAACCTGCTGGATGAGGCCTACCTCATCGATGCCGGTAACACGGGCGGAGCCTTCGGCATCCCTACCTTCATCGCCGGTCCCCCGCGGCACCTGGGGATTCGAGTCACGGCCCGGGTGGGACGATGAGCCCCACCCGGCGTGCCTTCATCGAGACTTTTCTGAAGGGAGCCGGATGCTTCGCCCTCCCTGCCGGTACCTTCGCGGGTCTGTCCACGCTTGCGGGGTGCACGGACGGGGTCCCGGGCCGGGGGAGCGCCGGGTCCGGGACGGGAGCCGGTTCCGACGCTGGACCGGGGATGGATCCGGGGGGCACCAGGCCGGAACTCTTCTTCCCGCAGGGAGTGGCATCCGGCGATCCGACCCCGGACACCGTAGTCCTGTGGACCCGGGCGGTACCCTCGGGTGAGTCACCCCCGCCAGGGACGGACGGGGTTGATCTCCTCCTCGAGGTCGCCCTGGACCCCGACTTCGCCCGGATCGTGGGAACCCGCACCGTCTTGGTGGATGAGACCACTGACTGGACCGTCCGGGTCATCGTCCACGACCTAGAGCCGGACACCCGGTACTGGTACCGCTTCTCTGGAGGCGGCTCCACCTCCATGGAGGGGCGGACCCGCACCGCTCCTCCCGCTGACAGCGATCGGCCAGTGAAGCTTGCCTTCGTATCGTGCCAGAGCTACGAGGGCGGGTTCTACGGGGCGTGGCGAAGGCTGATCCTGGACGATGAGGCAGCCTCGGAGGAGGAACAGATCGACGTCGTCCTTCACTTGGGAGACTACATCTACGAAGCGCTGGGGTACGGCGCCGCCCGGCGGGTCGAACCCTTCCCCAGCGGCGGAGGGTCCCTGGGAGAGGAGGTGGATTGGGCCAGTGGGTACGCCGTCACCCTGGACGACTACCGCCACCTCTGGAAGACATATCTGGCGGACCCGGACATGATGGCGGCCCG
>SKJY01000118.1 GCA_007121775.1 Gemmatimonadota bacterium | reverse complement strand
GGCCACGTCGGGGAGGGTGTCCAGCTCCACGGTAAGGAGGCGCAGGAGAGGCGCCTCGAGTTCCCCGCCCTCCTCTCTGAGCGCCGGAAGCATGGCCAGCGACCTGCCCAGGGAGCGGAGTTCCCTTGGGTTCGCCCGGCCTGAGCCCACCTTCCCGGCCAGACGTTCCAGATCGTGGACATCGGCCAGGAGGTCCCGGATCCGGGTCCTGGGGTCGAGTCTGGCCACCAGCTCCGCCACCGCCTCCTGGCGAAGGCGGATCTCCTCCAGCTCCACCAGGGGACGAAGGATCCACTGACGGAGCAGGCGGGCTCCCATGGCGGTCACGGTCCGGTCCACCACCGAGATGAGGGTTCCCCCTTCCTCCCCGGCCCGAAGGGGCTCCACCAACTCCAGATTCCTGCGGGTCATCTCGTCCAGGACCATCTCGCGCCCTGGCCGGAGGATCCGGGGGACCTGCAGGTGCTCCGAACCCCGAGGCTGGATCTCCCGAACGTACTGGACCAGGGCGCCGGCCACCCCGGTGAGGAAGTCATCGGATGGGTCGAAGCCGAGGCCGTCCAGGGAGAGGACACGGTAGCGACGCTGCAGTTCTTCGCGTCCAAGCTCCGGATCGAAGAGCCAGTCGTCCCGTACCGTCAGGGTGGCCCGATGCCCCGTCCCTTCCCCTCCCAGGGTGTCGGCCAGCGCCGCCAGCGGCTCCCGGGAGCGGGCGCCGGCGCCGTCCCTGCCGGTGGCCGCGTCCAGTACCCGATCCTGAAGGCCCCGGGGGAGGAGGAGTTCCGCCGGATCCAGTCTCCCCAACTCGGCGGGGAGGGTCGCCAGGGGGACGGTCTGGAGGGTGAGTTCCCCGGTGGAGAGATCGGTCGCTGCCAACCCCAACCGCCCATCCCGGGGCAGGCCCAGCGCCACCAGGAAGTTGTTTCGATCAGCACGGAGAAGGGCATCCTGGACCACGGTCCCGGGAGTGACCGTCTCCACCACCTCCCGACGAACGATGCCCTTGGCCTGGGAGGCGTCTTCCACCTGCTCACAGATGGCGGCCCGGCGTCCCTGCTTCAGGAGTCGCGCCAGATAGTCGTCCAGCGCCTTGGCCGGCACCCCCGCCATGGGCACCTCCGCCGCCGCCCCGTTGTTCCGCGAGGTGAGGGTGAGCCCCAGAAGTCGGGCGCCGTCCCGGGCATCCTGGTTGAAGAGTTCGTAGAAGTCGCCGACCCGGAAGAAGATGAGGGCGTCAGGGTGTCGGGACTTGGCGTCCCGCCACTGCTTCATGAGAGGCGTGTCTTCCGGAGGGGACATGGAGGGGCGGAGGGTGGACGGAGAGGGGACCGGCACCTCGGTCCGGATAGATCTCGAGACCCTTGAGGATACCCTGGAACGGGGGCGCCGATCAACCGGCGGGACTCAATGGAGGGAGCGGGTCCATGAAGGCCGATCTAGACATGGAGGATGACACCACTCCCGGTACATCTTGATTCTCCGCGGGCCACCTCCCGGAAGGCGGCCCCGGTGAGTCGGATCCGGCGCGGACCCGATCTGTCCTGGGACCCTCACCGTCCGGGGCACCAAGAGCCCCGACGGGAAGAATCCAAACCCCTTTCCAAAGGAGAACTCCCATGCGAAAGAAGCTCACTCTCCCTGCCATGCTCCTGGCTGGAACTGCCTTCTTCACAGCGGCCCCCGACACCCAGATCGCCGCTGCCGACTGCGGTGGACCCGGAGAGGTTCTCTGTAAGGAGAACCAGGCTTGCGCCGGGATCCTCTTCTTCCGGCAATGCACCACGACCTACGACTACTGGGGCACCACCGCTCTCCAGTAGGGACGAACGAGTTCGACTGAGCCGATTCAAGGCACTTCACTCCACACCCAGGTCCCGGAACACTATGGTCATGACGGATCGACCGCGCACTCGCAGGGCTTCCCTCGGGAAGCAAACAATCGCCGCCCCGGCCTCCCAAGGGGGGTCGGGGTGGCTATCCGGCGCCCTGATTGGGGTGGCCCTGGCCCTCCTGGGCCTCTCCTGGATGGATGCCAACGGGCGTGCTCCAGCGGCATTCCAGGATCTTCCCACAGGCGGGGTGATCCTGGTGGTTCAGCCCGGAGACTGTCCGGACCGCACGACCACCCTGGAACGCTGGTTCGCTCGCCTCGCTCCAGCGGCGGTGCCAGCCCCCGACCAGGGCCGGGCGGAGTCGGTCCCCCATCAGCTCCGGCCGGAACCGCTACCTGTGGCAGTTGCGGAGATGGGTGCCCAGGGCCTGTCCCTCCCCCCGTCCCTGACCGCCTTATTTGATGGACTCCCGCGGCTCGCTCCCTCCGACGCGAACCGGGCGGTTCGAGCCCTTCGCACCATGGCGGTGGAGGGATCTCCTGCGCTACTGGTGGTGGATGCCAGGGGCCGCACCGTACTGGCCAGTGACTTCACGCCCACTGGTGCCGTGCCAGGGCTCGCGACGGCGGTGGCGCTCGCCGCAGCCGAGTCCATCCCTCCTACCCGGGGCAATGCCCCCAGGGATGGGAGCCCCACGCCATGGGTCGATCCGTGACATGGGTTAAGCCCCGTGCCCTCCTTCTTCCTCCTCTGACCCGAGGTGAGACATGGAATCCCTGCTGTGGACCCTGACCTTCGGATTGGTCGCCGTCTGGCTCATCATGGGATGGGACATCTACCGATCGCCTATCGCCTATCCGCTCCGCTGGCCCACAAGCCGCCGCCGGTGGCTCTGGTTGGCCTGCTGGGTGGCTGCCGGGCTTGGCAGTGCATGGGGACCTGAGATCTGGGCCCGATCTGGGGTGGATGTGCCCCGGGGGGCATCTGGTGGCAATCCGGCGGTGGCCACCACCACAGAGATCCGGACACCGCTCCTGGTGCAGACCCGGGAAGTGGAGAGGGATGTGGACCAGCAGGTTCTCCGGGCCGAAACCAGACTGGCTGCCCAGATCCCCCTGGCCCTCTTGGTATTCCTGGCGGGTGTGCCGATCCTGCGCCGCCGTCGGGTCGAGGGGCCGTCCGATTCCGGAGGGGATTCCACCGGACTCCCACTCCTCCTGCTTCCGGCCCTGGCAACCCCGGTCCTGGGCAGTGTCTTTCTCAGCGGGTGTGGGGCGAGCGACAGTGTCGAAGCCTGGGACCGATCCCGACCGGTTCGGGCGGAGGTGGCGGTGAGTTGGGACACTCTGGTCCATCGCCAGATCCCCACCACCGACACCCTGCTGTTCAGCGCCGATGCCCTGGCGGCGGGAGAAGCAGGCTTCTGGGTACTGGATCGGGCGGCCCAGCGCCTGGCACACCTGGACTGGGACGGTGGGCTCCGTTGGTACGCGGGACGCAGGGGAAGCGGCCCGGGTGAGTTCCTGAATCCCCGAACCCTCCATGTGGATCCGGAGGGGGCCGTTCATGTCCTGGATGCGACCAACCTCCGGGTCACCTCCTTTGATGAATCCGGGCGCTTGGTGAGGGAGATCCCTCTAGGTGGACTCGACGGGACGCTGATGTCCTTCGCTTTGGCGCCGGATGGGATCTTCGGGATGATGACGGACGGGGGCCTGGTCCCGGTTCGTGTCGATTGGGAAGGGACGGTCGAGCGGGGCGCTCGAATTACCATTCCCGGGGTGGAGCCGGGGGCGGCTGCCCTCGCGCTCCAAGGGCAGGCAGTGGGGCTTGTGGACGCCGATGGATGGCCTGACGGCCGGTGGGTCTACGCATTCACGGTAGGGGACGGGTTCTTTCGCATGGATCGCCTGGAAGCCCTGGGTGACCCACCGGCGTATCCCGAGGCCATTCCCTTTCCAGGGGTGGTGGAACGACGGTCCTCTGATGGGAACCAGACGATGACGACCCGCCTGATGGAGCAACCGACCTTCGCCGCCGGGCAGGTATCCGGAGATGGCGGTGGTCGACTCGCCATCCGCTTCTTCGGCGAAACGCCGGAAGCCGGTCGCTGGCTCGACCTCTACGAAGGCGATTCAGGGGAGTACCTTGAAAGCCTCCTTCTTCCGGCGGCAGGCCCGACGGCCCTCTGGGGAGACCGGGTCGTCGTCGTTCCCGCAGACCCGGAGATCTCCATTCTGGTGCTGCGGCTCCGGCGCCGGTGATGGGCACTCTCTTCCCTGGGGGAGGACCGAGGCTCAAGGGAGGAGCCAGTGCCCCACAGGGGAGTACCGGTCGGGTCGAGGGCCCCTTGCCCCCGTTGTGCGGCGGGGGTACGCTCGAGTGCTAACCTCACCCGAGTACCCGTATCCGGAGGTCCTTCGTGGCCGGTACCACCCTGGCTGTCGCGCTCATCACCGAAACGTTCCATGACCAGGACGGCCCGGAGCGCCTCAAGGTCCGCCTGGGGCAGGCCCGGGCGGAGGGGGCGGAACTGGCCGTCCTCCCCGAGCTTCCCCTCCACCCCTGGTTCCCGGCCACCAAGGAGCCTCGCCCCGGGATGGTTGAGGGTCCCGGTGAAGGCCGGGAGCGCCGGCAGGCCGAAGCCGCGGCGGCGGCGGGGATCGCCCTCCTGGGGGGAGCTGTGGTGGAAGACCCCCAGTCCGGTCGCCGCTTCAACGAGGGCCTTCTCTTCAATGACCGGGGAGAGATCCTGCAGCGATACCGGAAGACCCACCTGCCCCGGGAGGAGGGATTCTGGGAGGCGGAGCACTACGAGGCGGGCTCAGAGCTTCCCTCGCCTGTTCCGGTGCAGGGGTTCCCGGTGGGGGTGCAGGTCTGCTCCGACGTCTATCGCCCCGCCGGCTGCCACCTTCTGGCGATGGAGGGAGCTCAGGCCCTCCTTCTGCCCCGGGCCACGCCGGGAGAGAGCTGGGAGCGCTGGCGGATGGTCCTGAGAACCGTGGCCCTCACTTCCGGGGCGTACCTCATCTCGGTGAATCGCCCGGAGCCGGAGCCTGGAGTCCCAATCGGAGGCCCCTCGGTGGTGGTGGCTCCCGACGGGGAGGTGGTCCTGGAGACGGTGGATCCGGTAGCGGTGGTGGTCCTGGAGTCCGAGCGCGTCGGAGAGGCTAGGGGGGATTATCCGGGCTACCTGGCGGTGCGGGGCGACCTCTACGCCCGGGGATGGAGCCGGTGAGCGCCCTAAGCACCCTCCGTTGGACCACCGTCGGACTCGTTGGCCTCATGGCCGCGTGCGGGTCCGCCAATGACCGTGACGGCGTCGACGCGACCGCCTCCGCGGCGGCCATCCCCGACGTCGCCGGCGAGGCCCCGACGGTCCGGCCCGGCATCGACCAGGGGCTCCCCGATGGCGCTGCGGAAGAGTCGTCCCCTGGGGCTCTGGAGGTGTCTCCCTGGCCCCTTCTGGAAGAGCGACTACTGGCTCGGATCGCCCAGGAGGGTGACAGCATCCACCTGGGGGTGGCCTTCCTGGACCTCCATACGGGCCGGTCCGTGGAGGTGGGTGCGGAGCGATCGTTCCACGCGGCTTCCACCATGAAGGTCCCGGTCCTCCTGGAATGGTACCGGCAGAGCGAACTTGGGCTCCGATCGCTGGACGAACCGGTGCCGGTGAGAAACACCTTCCGGAGTGTGTATGATGGGAGCGAGTTCACCCTGGACGAGGATGTGGATGAGGGGCTCATGGAGGCCCTTGGCCAGGAGCTTCCGGCCCGCCGCATCGCCGAGGGGATGATCCAGGTCTCGTCCAACCTTGGAACGAATCTTCTCCTGGAACTCCTGACCCCCGACTCGGTCCAATCCACCATGGCCCGGATTGGCGCGGAGGAGATGCAAGTGGTCCGGGGAGTTTCGGACATCCCGGCCTTCGAGGCCGGCCTGAGCAACCGAACCACGGCTCGGGCATACCTGAGGGTCCTGGACGCCATCGCCCGCTGCGAAGTGACGAGCCGGGCCTCATGCGACGAAATGCTGGAGGTCCTGGACGGCCAGGAGTTCCGATCTGAAATCCCCGCCGGCATCCCGGCCTCCGCGCTGGAGGGGGGAGTCCGGGTGGGGAACAAGACCGGCTCCATCACACGGATCCTCCACGACGGCGCCATCGTCCGGATCCCGGGCAGGGCCCCCTACCTCCTGGTCACCCTTTCCGAAGGGTATGACGACAAGGAGGAGGGATCCCGGGTGTTGGCCGAACTATCCCGCATCACCTGGACCACCCTGATGGAGGAGAGCACTCCGTGAGTGTACACCCCGACGCCGGACACCTCCTGCCTGAGGGCGAACGTGTGGATCTGGAGTCCCTCCTCCGGGCTTACGGCTCCCGGTCGCCGGTCCCCTCGAACCCGGCCGAACGCGTCTCCTTCGGCACCTCCGGCCATCGCGGCACCGCCCTGGCCGGCACCTTCAACGAAGAGCACATCCTGGCCATTACCCACGCCGTGGCCGAACTCCGGGCCGAGTGGGGGGTGCGGGGTCCCCTCTTCCTTGGGATGGACACCCACGCCCTCTCGGAGCCCGCTCGCAGAACGGCGCTGGAGGTGCTGGCCGCCAGGGAGATCCCAGTGCAGGTGGACGCCGAACTGGGGTACACCCCCACCCCGGTGGTCTCCCACGCCATCCTTTCCTGGAACCGTGAGCACCCCCATGCCCCCGCCGACGGCATCGTGATCACCCCCTCCCACAACCCCCCGCAGGACGGCGGCTTCAAGTACAATCCTCCTTCCGGGGGCCCAGCGGACACGGCATTGACCCGACGGATCCAGGATCGGGCCAACGAGCTTCTGGAGGAGGGGGTCCGTTCGCTCCCCCGGATCCCATACCAGCGCGCCCTCACCGCCGGGAGCACCCATCGCCGGGACTTCACCACCCCCTATGTGGAAGGACTGACCCAGGTGGTGGACCTGGAAGCAGTAGCCCGGGCGGGGGTCCGGATCGGGGCCGATCCCATGGGAGGTGCGGGGATCCAGGTGCTGGAGCGCATCGTTGAGCGCTACAGGGTGGACCTTGAGGTGGTGAACCCGGCGGTAGACCCGACCTTCGGGTTCATGCCCCGGGACTCGGACGGGGTCATCCGGATGGACTGCTCCTCGCCCTGGGCCATGAGCGGGCTGGTGGCCCTCAAGGATCGCTTCGATCTGGCCTTCGGAAATGATCCGGATGTGGATCGACACGGGATCGTCACCCCCGGCCAGGGACTCCTGAACCCCAATCACTACCTGGCGGTGGCGGTGGACTACCTCTTCCGGCACCGATCGGGGTGGGGGCCGGAGATGGGTGTGGGAAAGACGCTGGTGTCCAGCTCCATGCTGGACCGGGTAGCGGCCTCCGTGGGTCGCCCGCTGGTGGAGGTCCCGGTGGGGTTCAAGTGGTTCGTGGACGGGCTCCTCGGGGGCTCCCTGGCCTTCGCGGGCGAAGAGAGCGCCGGCGCCACCTTCATCCGCAAGGATGGGCTCCCCTGGACCACCGACAAGGACGGGATCCTTCTGGCCCTCCTGGCCGCCGAGATCACCGCCTGCACGGGGAAGGATCCCGGGGAGCGGTACCGGGAACTTGAAGCAGAGTTCGGCTCTCCTCTCTACCGACGGGACCAGGCACCGGCCACAGCGGCCCAGAAGGCCGTCCTTAAGGCGCTCGACCCCGAATCCGTGACGGCCCGGGAGCTGGCCGGCTCACCGATCCGTGCCCGGCTCACCCGGGCCCCGGGCAATCAAGCACCCATCGGCGGGCTCAAGGTGGTGGCCGACGACGGCTGGTTCGCCGCCCGCCCCTCGGGCACGGAGGACATCTACAAGATCTACGCCGAGAGCTTCCGTGACGCGGCCCACCTGGACCGCATCGTGGAGGAGGCCCGGGCCGTGGTGGATTCCGCCTTCCGCAGCGCCGGCCTGGACCGGTAACGAGGCACGATCCACCATGAGTCCACGACCTCACTACGGTAGAGTTCATCACCTTGGAGGTCACCACCCTGGAGGTCACCACCTTGGAGGTCACCACCGTAGAGGTCGGCCGCCTGAAGCGCCCCGGGGGCCTCGCTCGGCCGTGGCCCCCTTCCCCCTGATCCGGGAAGACGCCCGGTCCCTTCCCCGTCCGCCCCACCGGAGGATACGCCCATGCTGGACCTGATCCCCCTCCTGGCCGGCGCCGCCCTGGCCGCCGGATTCCCCGCCACCTTCGGGGATGCGCCCCGCAGCGACGACCCCGAACCCCGGGAGCTCCGGGTCTTCATCTCCGTTGACATGGAGGGGCTCGCCGGTGCCGTCACCGGTGAACAGCTGGGGCCGGGGGGCTTCGAGTACAATCGCTTCCGGGAGATCGCCACCGAGGAGACGCTGGCCGCCATCCAGGGCGCCCGGGAGGCGGGAGCTACCCACTTTGTCGTCGCCGACTCCCATGGGAACGGACAGAACCTCCTCATCGACCGGTTCCCGGAGGATGTGGAGATCGTCCGGGCCTGGCCCCGGCCCATGCACATGATGGAGGGAATCGATGAGACCTTCCATGCGGTCTTCTTCATCGGCTACCACTCCGCCGCCACGAACCCGGAAGGGGTTCGGGCCCACACCTTCTCCAGCGCCAATTACACATCGGTGGCGCTGAACGGCCAGGCCATGCCGGAGGGGGCGATCAACGCCGCGCTGGCCGGACACTTCGGTGTCCCCGTGGCTCTGGTTACAGGCGACAACGTGACTGTGGATGAACTCAGGGGCTTCCTGGGCGATGTGGAGGGCGTAGCTGTGAAGGAGGCGCTGGGCTTCCATTCAGCCCGGACAGTGACGCCGGCCCGGGCCCAGCGCATGATCCGGGAGGGTGCCCGGCGTGCCCTCGAGCGACTGGACGACTTCGAGCCCTATCGCCTGGACACCCCGGTGACGCTGGAGCTCAGCTTCAAGCACTACCGGGCCGCCGAGGTCCTGGCCTACCTCCCCATCGTGGAGCGGGTCGGAGCCCGCACGGTGCGCTACCAGGCTCCGGATATGGTGGAGATGGCCCGCTTCTTCCAATTCGTCGGCAACTACCGCGCTGACCTCTCTCCCTGAGGCCGGGTATAGCTGCGGCGACCTCTCGCCTGAAATTGGGCACAGCTACGCCCCCGGGTCCATTTCCTGCCGGACCCGGGGGCGTAGTGGGATCCCCGGCTCGCCGGCCTAAACGACCGGTGTCCGGGATACACCGTGGCTTCCGGGACGACGCGGACGTGTCCCGGGGCAACCCCGGGGGGCCTCAGTTGTCCTGGGCCTGCAGCTCCGCTGCCACCCGCTCCACCTCCTGCCACACCCGCAGGAAGTTTCCGCCCCACAGCTTCCGGATGTCCTCCTCCGAGTACCCCCGCCGCACCAACTCCAAGGTCACGTTGAAGGTTTCGGAGGCGTCCATCCAACCCATGACGCCGCCCCCTCCGTCGAAGTCGGAGGAGATCCCCACATGGTCGATGCCGATGAGATCCACGGCGTAGTCGATGTGGTCCACATAGTCGGCCACATCCGCCGGGGGGAACTGCTCGTTGATCTCCTCCATCCGAGCGGAGAACGCCGCCTGCTCATCGTCCGGGAGCGCCTGGATCTCCGCCAACGAAGCCACTCCGAACTCGTCCCGGAGGGCCGCGATGGCCTCCCCTCGCTCCGGTGGCGGCGCCTTCACGAAGGACCCCAGCGCCGTGGTCTGGGCGACCCCACCGTTGGCCCGAATGGCGAGAAGCTGCTCATCGTCCAGGTTCCGGGGGTGGTCCCGGATCGCCGAGATGGAGGAGTGGGAGGCGATGAGGGGCGCCCGGGTGTGGGTGGTGGCGTGCATCATGGCGTCCTTGGAGAGGTGCGAGACATCCACGATCATCCCCAGCCGGTTCATCTCGTCCACCACCTGCTCTCCCAGGGGCGAGAGTCCTCCCCACTCGGGACCGTCGTCGCCCAGATCGGCACGCTCCACGGCGGCATCGGCAAACTGGTTGTGGCCGTTGTGGGTCAGGGAGATGTAGCGGGTACCCAGGTCGTAGATCTCCTGGAGCCGATCCAGATCGTACCCGATGGGCCACAGGTTCTCCTTCCCGATAATGGCCACCAGCCGCCCCTCGCCGTGGATCCGTACCACGTCGTCGGCAGTGTAGGCGATGTCCACCTCATCCGGGTGCATCTCGTAGGCCATCCGCCGGATGGCGTGGTACTTTGGCAGGACTCGGGCCCAGGCCTCGGCCATGGCCTCGTCCGTCCGTTCGCCCTGGCCGTGGTAGGCGATGAGGACGAAGGCATCCATCCCGCCTTCCCGGGCCTTGGGGAGGTCGAACTGGAAGGGTCCCCGGACCCCGGGATCCACCTCGTCGGTGGCGAAGTTGAAGGGAATGTCGATGTGGGTATCGATGGTAATGACCCGCTCGTGGATTCCTCGGGCCAGCTCCACCAACTCCTCTTCGGAGAGTTCAGTCATTTCGGGCTCGGCACGGTCAGGGAGATCCCCGGCCTCCGGTGTGTCCTCCGCGCACCCGGCGGCGAGGAACGCCAGGGCCAGGGTGGGGATGATAGGGGCGAACGACCGCTTCATGGATTCCTCCGGCTAGATTGTTGTGACGGCAACCGGACGATATGGACGAACCGAGAAGAGGTCAAACCGAGAGGGGCCCATGCTCGTCACCTTCATCGTGCTGATCCACCTCACCGGGGCCGTCCTGGCGGGCATGGCGCTCATGAAGGTGCGCACGCCCCAGGGAACGCTGGCCTGGGGACTCTCCCTTCTGGTGGTCCCCTATCTGGCCATTCCGGCCTACTGGATCCTCGGTCCCTCCCGGTTCGAAGGCTACGTCTCGGCCCGCCGTGGAGGAGATGACAAGCTCCGGGCGGCCGTGGGAGATGTGGAGGCGGAGGCTCGCCGATTCCAGGCGGAGATTCCCGAGACCAGGGGAGGCATCCGGGCCATTGAGCGCCTGGCCCGGATGCCGGTACTCCGCGGAAACCGGACACATCTCCTCGTGGATGGGGAGGAGGCCTTCCCGAGCCTCTTCCAGGGCATCGAGCGTGCCCGGGACTACGTGCTGATCCAGTTCTATACCATCCACGACGACCGGGTGGGCAGGAAGCTCCGGGACCTCCTGGTGGATCGGGCCCGGAGCGGCGTTCGGGTCCACCTTCTCTTCGACCGGATCGGGAGCCGCTCCCTCCCCCGGCGCTATGTGCGGATCCTCAGGGAGGCTGGCGTGGAGGTCTCGGCCTTCCTCTCTTCCCGGGCCTGGATCCGCCAGCGCTTCCGCCCACGGATACAGGTCAACTTCCGGAATCACCGGAAGATCCTGGTGGTGGACGGTCGTGAAGGATGGTTGGGGGGGCTGAACGCCTCCGTGGCCTATCTGGGGGAGGATCCCCGAATCGGCGCCTGGCGTGACACCCACCTTCACCTGGAGGGGCCCTCGGTGGCGGGGCTGCAGTTGGCGTTCCTGGAAGACTGGCACTGGTCCACCGGAACCGTGCTCTCCCTGGACTGGACGCCGCGACCGGTGGAGGCCGACGAGGCCGTCCTGATCCTTCCATCAGGCCCAGCCGACCCGGTGGAGACCGCCAACCTCATGATCCACCACGCCATCCACGGCGCCAGGGACCGCTTCTGGCTCGCCACCCCCTATTTCGTTCCGGACGAAGGGATCCTTTCGGCGCTGGAGCTGGCGGTGCTCCGGGGGGTGGACGTCCGCCTCCTGGTCCCCAGCTCGGCGGACGTCCCCCTGGTCCACCTGGCCAAACTCGCTGTGCTCCCAAGGCTCCTCCGGGCCGGGGTGGCGGTCCACCGCTACTCCGCCGGATTCATGCACTCCAAGGCCTTCCTGGTGGACGACCGAGCCGCCGCCGTGAGCACCGTGAACCTGGACAACCGCTCCCTCCGCCTCAATTTCGAGATCACGGCGCTACTCCTGGATCCGGGGGCCGTTCTCCGGGTCCAGTCCATGCTGGAAGCGGACCTGGCGCGATCAGAGCCGGTTACCGCCGCCGAACTGGACGCCCGACCCACCATAGAGCGGGTGGCGGCCCGGGGCGCCTACCTCCTGGCCCCCATCCTTTGACGGATTCCCGCTGACGGCTTCCAACCACCGGTAGAGCTCCCGGTCCTGGCCACCGCGCCTGCATCCCCCATCACCCACATCAACCCCTGCCTCCGCACCCATGGAATCGGCCCTTCTCCCCATTCTGTCCCTTCAGTTCTTCGTGGCCGCCCTCCTCTGGCTGGGGGCCGTTCCCCTGGGGGGGGTTCGCATCCGGCGAGGTCCGGCGCCGCTGCGCGGCGACCTCATGGGGGTCCTCCTCCCGGTGGTCCTGATCGTCTGTGGCCTCCTCTTCTTCGCCGCCCCCCTCTCCACCCTCTGGCGCCCCCTCCTCCATGGAGCCTGGGGGTGGGAAGGCTTCGACCCGGCCCTTGGAATCAGGACCTTCACCCTCATGAACCTGGCCGTCCTCGGCGCCGCCGTGTCCGCTACCGGCGGCACCAGGCGCTCTCCCTTCACGCCGGCGCTCTTCCTCTTCCCCGGGGTCCTCTGGGGGGCGCGGGTCCCGGGAGCCGACCTCTTCGTGGCCATGGGGATCGTGGTGATCATGGCCGGCGTCCTGACGGTGCCGGCGGTGAAGACGCCGGATGAGCCTGGCGCCCCCACCCCTTTCGCCCTTCGCCTCAGCCGGGGGATCGTTCTCGTGGGCGCCCTCAGCCTTGTGGCGCTGGCGTTCTGGCTCGGCGCGGGCTCCAACTCCGCAGCCGGTTGGCATTCGTGACCACGGTGACGGAGCTGAAGGCCATGGCGGCGCCGGCGATCATGGGGTTCAGGAGGAGCCCGAAGACGGGGTAGAGGACCCCGGCAGCCACCGGGATGGCGGCGGTGTTGTAGACGAAGGCCCCGAAGAGATTCTGCTTCATGTTCCGCACCGAGGCCCGAGAGAGCTCCACAGCGTCGGCCACCCCATGGAGCGACCCACCCATGAGGGTGATGTCGGAGGTCTCCATGGCCACATCCGTCCCTCCGCCGATGGCAATCCCCACGTGGGCCCGGGCCAGCGCCGGGGCGTCGTTGATCCCGTCTCCCACCATGGCCACCCGCCCCCCCTCCGACTGGATCCGTGCCACCACCTCGTCCTTCCCGTCGGGGAGAACGCCGGCGTGGACCTCCCGGATGCCCACCCGGTCCGCCACCGCCCGGGCGGTGCGCTCATTGTCACCTGTGAGCATGATGACCCGGAGCCCGAGCCCCTCGAGGCGGGCCACCGCCGCCGCCGAATCCTCCTTCTCCCGGTCGGCCAGCGCCAGCACCCCTTCGGCCGACTCATCCAGCGCAACCATAGCGGGGGTCTTCCCCTGGCCGGAGAGGCGGTCCCAAGCCTCTTCCAGGGGAGCGGGGTCCACCCCTTCCTCCCGAAGCAGGGTGGGAGTACCCACCAGGATCCGCCTGCCCCCCACCACGGCCACCACCCCCTTCCCCCCACGGGTCTCGAAGGAGGTGGCCTCGTCCAACTCCACCCCCTGCTGGCGGGCAGCCTGGACCACGGCCTGCCCCAGGGGGTGCTCCGAGCCCACCTCGGCGGCGCCGGCCAGCGCCAGGATTCGCTCCGACGCCTTGCCCTCACGGTCCAGCCAATCGGTGAGGACCGGCTCACCCCGGGTCACCGTACCGGTCTTGTCCAGGATGACGGTGTCCAGGCGCCGGGCCTGCTGCAGCGCCTCGCCGTTCCGGATCAGGATCCCGGCTTCGGCGGCCTTCCCCACAGCGATCATGACCGAGATGGGGGTGGCCAGCCCCAGGGCGCAGGGGCAGGCGATGACCAGGACGGAGACGGCCACCACCACGGCGTAGTTCAGGGAGGGCTCGGGCCCTACCGAGATCCAGACGATGAAGGCCACCACCGCGATGGTGACCGCCACCGGGACGAAGACACCGGAGACCTTGTCCACCAGCCGCTGGATGGGGGGCTTGGACCCTTGGGCCTCCCGCACCAGTTGGACGATCCGGGAGAGCACCGTATCGGCCCCCACCCGGGTGGCCCGCATGCGGAAGCTGCCGGACCGATTGATGGTCCCGCCCACCACCTCATCGCCGGAGGTCTTCTCCACCGGAATGCTCTCTCCCGTGACCATGGACTCGTCCACGGCGCTGGCGCCACGCTCGATGACGCCGTCCACGGCGATCCGCTCACCGGGTCGCACGATCAGGAGGTCATCCACCTGCACCTCCGAGGCGGGGATCTCCACCTCGTCCCCGTTCCGAAGGACCCTGGCCGTCTCGGGCCGGAGATCCATGAGAGAGCGAAGGGCCCGGGAGGTGGACCCCCGGGCCCGAGCCTCCAGCGCCTGCCCCAGGACCACCAGGGTGATGATGACGGCGGCGGCCTCGAAGAAGGGGTGAGCGGTGCCGGCGGGGAAGAGCCCGGGTGCCGCCACCGCCACCACCGAGTAGACGAAGGCCGATCCGGTCCCCAGCGCCACCAGAGTATCCATGTTGGAGCGCCCATGCCGGAGCGCCTTCCACGCCCCGGTGAAGAACTGTCCCCCCACCCAGACCATGATGGGCACGGTGAGGACACCGGTCAGGGCCCAGAGCAGGCGCATGGTGCCGTGATCCACGGCGTCCAGGAAGGGGACCCAGTCGTGGTGGCCCAGGAGGAGAATGGGCACGGAGAGCACCGCCCCCACCTTGAACTTCCGGAAAAGGAGACGGCTCTCCTCATCCCGCTCCTCCTCCCGTTCCTCTTCTCGCTCCGACTCGCTTTCCGCCTCCATGACCCGGCCTGAGTAGCCCACTCGCTCCAGGGCCTCCACCAGCGTTTCGGCGGACACCTCACCGGGGCCGAAGCGCACGGTAGCCTGCTCCGAGGGGAGGGACACGGAGACGTCCCTCACCCCGGGCACCCGGGCCAACGCGCGCTCCGCCGATGCCACACACGCCCCGCAGTGCATCCCCTCCACCGCCAGGGTCATGCGCTCGGATGTCTCGTCGCGGCCGGTATCGGGCGAGGAATGCCCGTTGCCACGGACGCGGTCGGGACCGGTGCCCGCAGGACGGGGTGCGGTGTGGGATTCCATGGCGGGACCCTTGGGGTTCAAAGGGGAGGCGTTCGGGGGAAAAGGGGTGTGGGGTGGACGCCGGATCGGAAGGACCCCGTTACCGGCGAGGACGTTCCGGGCGAAGACGTTCCGGGCGAAGACCTTCCGGGTGACGACGTGTCCGGCGAAGGCGTCCACCGGCGGAGGAGGCCCCTACGATGGAGGGGTCTAAGGGGAAGCGGGCCGCTCCAGGGCCCGATTGTCCACCAGGAAGGTCTCGAACCCCTGTAGCTCCAACGTCTCGGCCAACTCCCTGGCGCCGTCCCGGGAGGTGAAGGTCCCGATTCTGACCCGCACCAGGTCTGCCCCCTCGATCCGAACCACACGGGGAATCCACCCCTGGGCCCTGAGTCGGGAGAGGAGATCCGACGCATCCTCCACCGAGCGGTAGGCGGCCAGCTGCACCGCCCAATCCCCTTCTACCTGATCCGGGTGCATCTGCGGAGTGGGATCTCCCGGGACCTCGGGGTCCACCTCAGCCTCAGCTTCCGGCTCCGGTTCGGGCTCGGGTATCTGATCAGGCTCCGGTTCCGGGTCGGGCTCTGGTTCGGGTGCCTGATCCGGCTCAGGCTCAGGATCCACCGCGGGTTCCGGCTCAATCTCCGACTCCACTGCGGGTTCCGGATCCGCCTCCAGCTCCCCTGCCGGCACCGGCAGGGGGGCCGGGTGGGATGCCAATTGGTCCCGAAAGCTCTGAGCCTCCACCCGGAGCGGGCTGCCCGGGTAGTCCCGGAGGAGGATCTCCAGATACCGTTCCGCACCGGCCAAATCCCCGGCGAACTCGGCGCCTCGCGCCAGACGCATCAGGGACTCCTCCGCCACCTCCGAGCCTGGAAACTCCACCACGATCCTTCGGTACTCCATCTCCGCGAGAGACGGGTCCACCGTCAGGAGCGCCCGAAGCCAGAGCCCACGGGCCAGGAGATTTCGAGGTGGACTACCTCCATGGGCCTCCCACCACGCCTCGAGGCTCGACCTCGCTTCGCCGTATCGCCCGTCGTCCAGAAGGCTCTCGACCCGGTCCAGGGCGTCCTGTGCCGCCAGCTCCCCGACGCCACCCACCCCTCCAGTCATTCCCAGGCCGGGAGCGGCGAGAAGGAAGAAGAGGGCCAGGGCGGCCGCCTGAACGATGCTGCGAAGGGACCCGCCGCCCCGCCGACCCCACCCCACGTCCCTCACGCCGCCTCCGCAGCCCGATGGAGGCGAGCGAGCAACCAACTCTCCACATGATGGAGGTCCGGCAGCGGACTCGACTTGAGAAGGCGATCCACCTCCAGAAGTCCTTCCACCGCCTCCTCCACCTCCTCCGGCGTCCATCCGCGAGCCTGGGCTGCCACGGATCGGGCCAGCCAGCGCTGACGCGGCGGAAGGGCGCCTTCCAGAGCGCGCTGGCCGCCATGGACGGCGACGCCGATCCGAAGCATGTGGGTGGCGAGCCCGATGGTGAGCCCCACCCCCGATTCGCCGTGGTGGAGGAGGGTGTGAAGCCCCTCCAGAGCCTCCGAGAAGCGCCGCTTCCCCACCAGGTCGAACCAGGCCCAACGATCTTGGCGGGGAATCCGGGTTCCTGCCGCCTTCACATGGGCCAGGGTGATGGGCTCCCCCTGGGGCGCCACTGCGTCCAGCTTCGCCACCTCCTGGGCAAGGACCGCCAGGTCGCTTCCGACCCCCACAGCCATGGCCCGAGCCGCCTCCACCTCCAGCGTCCGACTGAATCGTTCGGAGGCCCACTCCATGAGCCAGCCCGGGACGTCATCCTGCCCCACCGCCCGAAACTCCACGGAACGGGCGAGCTTGGCCAGATCCCGGTAGAACCGGGCCGAGGAGCGGGCGGGGACGGTACATACCAGGATCAGCGCCAGTCCGGAAGGCGGGTTCCGTACGGTGTCCAACAGGAGATCCCGCATTCGTGCCGAGCCGGCGATCCCTTCGGTCTCCCGCAATTCCACCACCCGCCACTCTGCCATCATGGGCGGGGTTCCAAGCCGAGCCGCCAGGGTCTCCGCATCCACCTCCGACCCACGCAAGCGATCCAGATTGAAGTCACGGGTGGCCTCGTCCAGGTGGGCCGCCACCAGTGCGGCGGCAGCCTCCCCCTTCCGGAATTCATCCTCTCCGTGGAGATAGAAAACGCCCCCGGGATCAGAACCGAGGGCGCGGCGGAGTTCCTTGGGGATCACATTCGCCTTCCGTGGATGAGGGGACGGAGGCCGGGCGGGGCTGGCTCAGTGTAGCCCGGCCCTCACCAGCGCAGGATTCCGGTATCGATGATAGAGGGGCGAGTGCTCATAGAGAAGGATGTGGGAACCAGACCATAAGTCGCTATCCACCATGAGCGATGGACCGGCGGGAGAGGGCCGCCCCATGGGCACCGTCACCGGGTTGGCGCCCAGGACGAAGGGAAGCCCATCTTCCACCGTGTCCGGCCCATGAACCACCAGGGCCGGGAGTTCCACGGAAGGCGTGGTCTGCCAGAGATTGGGACTCCACACCGCAACCACCACCAGCACAGCCGCCGCCATCAGGGCCATGGTACCACCGCCGGTGGCCGCATGGGGGCGGAAGCGCTTCAACCGCTCCTGCTCATCCACCGTGTAGACCGAATGGAGCACTCGTTCCCGGAAATCCTGCCTGACGCTGAGTTGGGGAATATCCCGCAGGATCCCTACGCCGCGCTGCACGACGGCGTCGTACCTGGCGCACGACTCACAGCTCTCCAGATGGGACAGGAGCACCTCCCGGTCCCGATCCGGGACGCTCTCGTCCTGGAGATCGGAGTAACGTGCTAGGAAGTCATCGCATGTCATGGACCGGCACACCTCGCTCGGGAATCGAACCATCGGGGAGACCTGGATGGGCGCCGGAAGGCAACCCGAGTCTTCCCCGGTCCCGGCTATCATACTGGCGATCCCGCCGGGGGGTTCCTGCCTCCCCGATCCGGGATTCCTCCAGGGGACGCAGGCCCACCTCTGAGGGCGTCGGCGGTGGGTCACGAATCTCGTCCTCCACCGCCACCCGACGCCCCACCGCACGAACTCCGGAGCAGACGGAAAAACAAACACCCCCACCGGGACAGAGTCACCGGTGGGGGCGGAGGCGGGCGGCGTCACCAGGGGGGAGCGGGCCGACCCGTCTCGTTCGGGCCAGGTAGGGCCGAGGGGCGCTCCGGATGAACCGGGGCGCTGTCCCGTCGACGGTCAGTCGACCATGGGCGCCACGATCCTGGCGAAGTTGTTCCGGGCGCGGTTCAGACGACTCTTCACCGTCCCCAGGTTGGTGTCGGTGATCTCGGCGATCTCCTCGTACGTCTTCCCCTCAAGCTCCCGGAGAACGAAGACCAGCCGGTGATGTTCGGGCAGCTCCTTCACCGCCTTCTCCACCACGTCCTTCACATGGCGCTTCCGGAAGAGATCGTCCGGCTTCAGCTTCTCGTCTTCCCACTCCAGCGGGCGGTGGTCGGCGTCCCAGTTCTTCTTGATGGTCTGAAAAAGCACCAGCGGATTCCGGGACCGGTTCCGCAATTCATTCTTCGCAAGATTGGAAGCGATGGTGTAGATCCAGGTCGAGAACTTCTTCGTCTGGTCGAACCGGTGCAGATGCCGGTAGACCCGGACGAAGGTCTCCTGAACCAGATCCTGGGCTCGCTCCCGGTCTCCCACCGTACGGTAGACGAAGTTCAGCAGACGGTTGTCATACCGGTCCACCAACTCCCCGAAGGCTCGCTCTTCCCCATCCAGGAAGCGCTGCACCACCTGGCTGTCGTTGAGTGAGCCCAACTCCTCCCGGGTGGTCCGGGCCGGCGTCGCTCGGTGGTTTCCGTTTCGGACGTCGATTGCGTTGGCTGCCATGGAATTCCCCCTTGGACTTCCCTTCCCGGGAGGCATGCCCTCCCGCTGGCTGGAGACCGCTCCCGGCCTCCTGACCAGGTATTGTGCAGGAAGCGTTCCAGAAATGGATCCGCCGATGTGACAGGGAATTGGCCCCTTTTCCCACCAGGGGGCACAGGGGAGTGTCCCCTCAGGAGGACGGGCGCACCTCGTCCCAGGGGACAGGGGAGCGAGGCGGCACCGGGCGGGCGGCGTCCCAGGCCCGGGGAAGGAAGGCGTGGGCGAAGAGAAGGGTCGCCACCGTCTTGGCGTCGACCACATTCCCCTGGTAGACCGCCTCCACGGCTCTGGAAAGAGGAAGGCTTCCCACCTCCAGGAATTCGTCTTCGTCCTGGTCCATGGCGCCGGGCTCGAGTCCCGAGGCCGCGAAGAGGTGGATCACCTCGTTGGTGAACCCAGGGGTGGTGAAGATGGCGGTGAGATACCGAAGGTCCCGGGCCCGGTACCCCGTTTCCTCGGCCAATTCCCGCCGGGCGCAGGCGTCCCAGGGTTCGTCGTCCCGATCCGGGATCCCCGCCGGGACTTCGTATAGGAACCCACCGGAGGCGTAACGATATTGGCGCAGGAGGACAATCCTCGGATCCGGGTGGGGGAGGGGATCCAGGAGAGGCAGCACCGCAGACGCTCCCCGGTGGCGGATCAACTCCAGCTCTCCTGTGCTCCCGTCGGGGAACCGGACCTCATCGAGGCCGAGCCGGACCACGCGGCCGTGGTGCACCAGGGTCCGGGAGAGCCGACCCGGCTCACCGGGCTCCGCCTTCCCCGGACCCTCCAGCCGGAACTCCCCCCGCAGCGTCGTCCACTCTTTGGGACCGGACTGACCACTCATGAAGACACCCCCGCCGTGGCCCCGTCTCCGCTCCGCACCTCCACCTCCCCGAGACCCAGCGCCTCCAGGGGGGCCTGCAGTTCGTCCGCGTCCCCGGCGATGACCACGGCGCACCGCTCGGGATCCAGGATGCTTCCCAGCACCCTGTGGATGGATTCGGTGGTCACCGCCCGGATCCGCTCCCGGTAGCCGTGGTGGTACTCCAGGGGCAGGCCGAAGATGTGGAGTTCCGCCATGCGGGCCGCCAGCTGGGGCGCCGTCTCCATCCGAAGGGGAAAGACGCCGGCCAGGTAATCGCGAGCTTGCCGCACCTCGTCGGCGTCGGGGCCATGGGCCAGGTAGCGGCGGAACTCGAAAAACGCCTCCTGGAGCGCCGCCATGGTCACCTCGGTCTGTACGGCAGTGCCGATGGAGAAGAGCCCGCTATGCCGACGCCGGGCAAAACCGGACCGCACACCGTAGGTAAAGCCGTGCTTCTCCCGCAGATTCAGGTTCAGGCGGCTGGTGAACGATCCTCCCAGGACCGCATTCCCCACATCCAACTCCGCCTCCCCCTCCAGACTCCGAGCCGGCCCCACCTGCCCGATCCGGATCTCCGACTGCACCGCTCCCGGGCGGTGGACCAGGACCACCGGGCGCGCCTCCGGCAGCTTCTCCTCCGAGATCTCAGGCAGAGTGTCCACCTGTCCGGTCCACCGTTCCAGGTGTCGCTCCGCCGCCTCCTGGACCTGCTCGGCGGCCAGATCACCCACCAGGATGAAACCGGCCCGGTCCGGCCGGTAGCGCCGGTGGGCGAAGGAAACCACCTCCGAGCGCTGGATGGCCTCCACGCTCTCCGTCTCTCCCGACAACCCGCGATGATAGGGATGCTCCGGCGAGAAGAGGGTGCGGTTCAACTCATCGGATGCCAGCTGTCCAGGGTCCATCCTCCGCTGACGGATGGCTGCCAGACGCTGCCGCCGCACCCGTTCCACCTCAGCTTCAGGGAAGACGGCGCTCTCCAGCACCTCGGCCACCACCTCCAGGGTGTCGTCGAGGCGATCGGCGAGGGTGGTGAAGCTCATGGTGGTGGCGTCCCACCCGGTGGACACCCGAAGGCTGACCCCCAACCGTTCCAGCGCTTCCGCCAGCTCGGCGGCATTCCTGGATTCGGTACCCCCCGTCAGGATGTCCCCGGCCAGCACCGCCAGCCCTCCGCGATCCGCGGGTGCCGTGGTCTCCCCCGCATCCAGGACGATGCACCCGCTGGCCAGGGGGATCTCGGGGCGGGTCAGTGAGAGGACGCGAAGCCCGTCTCCCCGGCTGTGGGAGACGACGGGAGGAAGGTGGAAGGGCCTGATGGCCCCAGGCTCCGGGGGACCGGCGTGACGGCGAAGGGGGTCGGGCGAGCTCATCAAGCCTCCTCTTCGGGAAGGTAGGTGAGGACCGCCCGGTTGTCGGCTCCCAGGCATCGCTCTGCGAAGTCCCGCACCTGCGCGGGGGTGACGGCCCTGAGCCGTTCCATCTCCGTGTTCAGCCGCCCGGCATCCCCCAGGAGTTGCTCGGACATGCTGAACATATCAGCCCTGGTAGCGAGCTGTGCCACCTGCCGAAGGAAGCGGGTCTCGGCCAGCGCCAGTGCCCGCTCCACCTCTCCGTCGGATACGTCGGTCAACCCCTCGAGCTCCGCCGCCAGGGCGGTCTCCAACTCAGCCGGATCGGACTCCGGATATCCAGTGATCCACGAGATCATGAAGCTCCGCCCCGTGGCCAGGGGAAAGGCGTAGGAAACCACATCCTTGGCGATCCCCCGCTCCCGCACCAGCCGCTCGTAGAGGCGAGAGGCCCGTCCGTCGGATAGGACGGAGGTGGCCACATCGGCGGCGTAGAAGTCATCGACGGTGAAGGGCGGAACCCTGGACCCCAGGTACACCCGGGGGAGGGGAATCCTGGCCCGCACCGTCTCCCGCACCGTTCCGCCGATCCGCTCTCCCGGATCCAGGCGCCCGGGGATGGGTGGGACCTGGTCGCCCCGGGGGATCTCGCCGAAGTACTCCCGGACCCGATCCAGCGCCAGAGCCGGATCCAGATCGCCGGTAAGGGTGAGCACAGCGTTGTTGGGGGCGTAGTAGACCTGGAAGAACTCGGCCACGTCATCCAGATCCGCCGCCGCGATATCCTCCGCGGAGCCAATGACGGTGTGGTGATAGGGATGATCTTCCGGGAAGACCATGCGCTGGAGCCGCTCGTCCCAGTCTCCGTAGGGCTGGTTCTCGTAACGCTCCCGACGCTCATTCAGCACCACGTCCCGCTGGTTGTCCAGCTTCTCCTGGGTCATGGCCGGAAGGAGCCAACCCATCCGGTCCGACTCAAGCCAGAGCGCCAGATCCAGATGGTGGGAGGGGAGGGTCTCGAAGTAGTTCGTCCGGTCGAACCAGGTGGTGGCGTTCAGCGATCCCCCTGCGCCCTCCACCAACTCGAAGTGCCGGTTCTTGGGGACGTGGGCCGACCCCTGGAACATCATGTGCTCGAAGAGATGAGCGAACCCGGTCCGCCCCGGCCGCTCGTTCCGGGATCCCACCCCGTACCACAGGTTCAGCGCTACCACAGGCACTGCCCGATCCGGGGCCAGGATCACGGTGAGACCGTTGTCCAGGGTATGTCGTTCGAAGGAGAAGGAGAGCACGAAGCCTCTGGCGGTGGGGGTCGACGATGTGCCGCTGGGGATCCCGGGCGGTAGCTACCAACCAGCCCGGAGGGTGTGCTGCGGGGCAGCCCTACCGTTGTGCACCGGACGTCCCCAGGGATGTCTCACTGGGCACCCCGACGGGGCACCGGGGTTCCGCCGAGGATCAGGGATGCTGGACCAGCCGTTCCCGGAACGACGACGGCGCCAGGGTGCGGAGCAGAAAGCGCCGGGCCGCCCCGCCAGGATCCTCCAGGAGGTCCTCCACCTCCAGGACCAGGGCCTCATCCACCTCCGTCGCCCGGAGCCGGGCCCGCTCCAGCATCTCCAGGGCCTCCGAGTGCCGCTCCCGAATAGCCAGGACCAGCGCGGCCAGGAGTTGGGCCTCCAGATCATCCGGCCGGAGGCGGGCCCCTTCCTCCAGCGCCCGCGCCGCCTCTTCCATCTCCTCCAGCTCAACCCAGGCGAGCCCCAGGAGGATGTGGGCCCACCCGTCGTCCGGTGTCAACTCCGCCGCCTGTCCGAAGAAGTGGGCCGCCGCGGTCATCTCCCCCTCGAGCGCCCTGACCACCCCCAACTCCAGATGCACCAGGGGATCGGCCGGCTCCAGGCGGAGGGCCGCTTCCAACTCTTCAACCGCTCGGTCCAACATCCCCTCCCGGGAGAGGTAGGCCCCATAGGCACACCGCGCCGGTGCCGACTGGGGTGCGATCATGGCCGCCGTCCGCAGCGCCGCCTCGGCCTCGGGATCGTCGAAGCGGGCCAGGGCATTTCCCACCGTGGTCAGGAGAACCGGATCCTGAGGCTCCAACGCCAGCGCCCGCTTGAACCGCTCGTAGGCAATCCCTTCCAGCCCCAACTCACGCTCCGCCACCCCGAGCCAGCACAGGATGTACGGGCTCTCCGGGTGGTCGGACAGGGCATCCCGGAGCCGGTCCACAGCCTGATCCCACTCTCCGTCCCTGGCCATCTCCAGGGTGCGCTGGAGAACCGCCTCTTCGGCGTCGTCCGGGACCCGGATCTCCGGTCCGTTCGGATCAAGCACCGAACTTCTCCAGTCGCCCGGCGTGAGCCAGGCAGAGGGCCATGAGGTGGCGTGCCTCCAGGATGCCCAGATCCCCGGCGCGACACGCGGTCTCCCCGAACGTCTTCGCCGAGGGGCGGGCCCAACGGGACTGGATAAGGACCGGAACCGAGTGCCACGAGTGGTACGCCATGGCAGCCGGGGTGCTGTGGTCCCCGGTGACCACCAGGACGTCGGGCTCCAGCGCCGCTACCCCCTCCATCCACCGGTCCGCCGCCTCGATGGAGGCCACCTTGGCATCGAAATCCCCATCCTCTCCCCGGGCATCCGGAGCCTTGTGATGGAGGAAGTGGAAGTCGTAGTCCTCGAGCCCGCGGCCCAGAAGCTCCACCGCCTCCTCATCGGAGGAGGGAGGGCCGGCGATCTCCATCCCCACCAAGCGGGCCACCCCCCGGTACATGGGGTAGCGGGCAATGGCCACTCCCCTCAGGCCGAAGCGCTCGTCGAGCCCCTTGAGGCCCTGATGCACGGCGTATCCCCGGGCTAGCACGCCGCTGATGGGATCTCCGTCGCTCAGGATCTCCCGGGCCCGCCTCAGCACCCGAGCGAGGATCCGGGACGCGTCCTCCGCCGCCGGGTCCTGCGCTTCAGGAGCGTTCGGCTCCACCCCTTCCGTCTGCGGGTCCGTGTCCCGGAGGCGGTCGTCGAGGCCCGGGGCCCGGAGGATGAGCACCGCTCGGTGCTCCTTCTCGTGCTCCACGAAGATCTCCCCGCCCTCCGGGAGCTCCACACCCTCCCGGAGCCCGTCCCGGAGCCGCTCCACCGCCGCCCGCCCCACCTCGTCGGAGGGGCGCCCGGCCCGCCGATCCACCACCCGCCCCTCCTCGTCCAGGGTGGCCAGATTCAACCGGACCGCCAGGTCACCGGCCTCCAGCTCGAATCCGACCCCCAGCGCGCTCAGGGCCCCCCGGCCGATGACCGTCTCAAGGGGATCGTACCCGAAGAGGGCCAGGTGGCCGGGCCCGCTCCCCGGTGTCACCCCGGGTGCCACCGGGAGCAGCATCCCCAGGGAGGAGCGGGCGGCCAGGGCATCCAGATTCGGGGTGCGGGCGGCCTCGAGCTCCGTCAGACCGGACTCCGGGTGGGGCAGCCCCCCGAGTCCGTCCAACACCACCAGCACGATCCGGCCACCACCGGACTTCACGAGGTCATCGGGGATCCTGGCAGAGGGCATGGTCGGCGTCGCTCCGGGCTGGAATCTGATAGAATGAGTGGGATCGTGGAGGCTCAGAACACCCCCATCGCCAGCAGGCAGGGAGGCGGCTCCTTCCCCGAAACAGACTCGGCGGCCGACGGATGGGAACGGCGGCAATGGGACCCGCAACCCGGCCTTCAGTATAGCGAAGGACGCCCTCCAAGAAAGGCTTGCCGCCCCCGGAACGCCGGGGTACGATCCCGCCGGGAGCGGCTGAGTGGCCGTCCCCTCCCCCCCTCCCTCGAACCCCACACACCCCAATGACCGCATTCTTCCCCTTCGAGATGGAGCGGTGGCAGTCGACCCATGAGCACCGGGTCCGCTTCAACCTCTCCGAATCCGGCGTCCACCCCCTTTCCACCCGGGAACTCCTGGCCATGGCCGGAGAGGAAGGCCGGGCCGTGGAGGAGGCTTTCCTGGACATCCGCCACGTCTACGGACAAAGCAATGGCTCCGACCTCCTCCGGGAGCGGATCGCCGCCCTCTACCCGGGCGCCGGCCCCGACTCGGTCCTGGTCACGGTGGGTGGTGCGGAGGCGAACTTCGTCACCCTCTGGCGCCTCCTGGAGGAAGGAAGCGACTGGGCGGCCATCCTCCCCACCTACATGCAGATCCCGGGCATGGTCCGGAACCTGGGGGGCACCCTCCATGAGATCCACCTCCAGGAGGAGGAGCGCTGGCAGCCGGACCCGGATGACGTCCGCCGGGCCTTCGAGGCAGGGGCCCGGGCACTCCTCATCACGAACCCCGGCAACCCCACCGGGATCCGCGTGGACCCGGAGCGCCGCGCCGCCATCGCCGCCCACGCCGAGCACCACGGGGCCTGGATCGTAGCCGACGAGGTATACTCCGGGGCCGAGGCCGACGGCGTCACCACTCCCTCCTTCCACGGCACCGCCTCTCGGGTGGTGGTGACCCAGTCCCTTTCCAAGGCCTACGGACTTCCGGGCCTCCGGGTGGGCTGGGCCGTGGCGAACCCGGAGCTGGCCGACGACCTCTGGTCTCGCACCGACTACACCACCATCACTCCCTCCACCCTCTCGGACCGCCTGGCTACCGTGGCGCTGGAGCCCACGGTGCGAAGTCGGATCCTGACCCGCACTCGGGAGATCATCGCCGCCAACCGGGAACGGATGGCCCAGTGGGTCGCCGAGCAGGACGACCGGTTCAGCTATCACCCCCCGGATGCCGGCGCCATCGCCTTCCTCCGCTACCGGGGCACAACCCCCTCCGGCGAGGTGGCCGAGCGCCTCCGGGTCGAAGAGAGCGTCCTGGTAGTCCCCGGTGCCCAGTTCGGGGTGGAAGGGACCATCCGCGTCGGCTTCGGTCCACCTCGGGACGAGTTGGATGCGGGGCTCGCCCGGGTTGAGGCCCTCTTCCACCGTATGGAAAACGAGAGAGCATGAGCCGCCCCACCCAACCTCCCTCACCGGCGCATGAACCACGAGCGTCCCGTCCCCACCTCCTCTGAAGGAGTCCTGACCATGAGCACCCCCACCCCACCTCCCCTGCAGGAGCAGACCGGTACGTTGGAGGGAATCGGAGAGGAACTCGGCCTGGGCGGGCTCTTCGAACTCGTCCAGCGGGTCATCTCCTTCGAGCTCTTCGAACTGAGCGGCACCCCCATCAACCTCATGCTCATCTTCACGGTGGGCCTTCTCCTCATCGCCACCTGGACCCTCTCGAGCTTCCTGCAGCGGGCGGTGGACAAGGGGTTCCGGGCCAGGGGCGTGGACGACATAGGGACCACCGCCATCACCAAACGGCTCCTCCACTACGCCGTCATGGCCATCGGGCTGGGGATTGCCCTGGAGACCATGGGGATAAGCCTCAGCGCTCTCTTCGCCGCCGGTGCCATCTTCGCGGTGGGGCTCGGTTTCGCCATGCAGAACATCGCCCAGAACTTCGTATCCGGGCTCATTCTCCTCATCGAGCGCGCCATCAAGCCCGGAGACATCGTGGAAGTGGAAGGGCGGGTGGTCCGAGTGCTGAAGATGGGGATCCGCACCACCATCGGTCGGACCCGGGACGAGGAGGAGATCATTATCCCCAACGCCAGCCTGGTGCAGTCCACGGTGAAGAACTACACCCTGGGCGACCCCCTCTTCCGGATCCGCGCAGCGGTGGGAGTCGCCTACGGGTCAGACATGCGAGTGGTCCGGGACTGCCTCACCCGGGCCGCCCGCTCCGTCCAGGAGCGGGTGGCGGATCGAGATCCCGTGGTCCACCTCACCGACTTCGGCGACTCCACGGTGGACTGGCAGATCTCCATCTGGTCCGACAACGCCTGGACTGCCCCCGGGCTGGCGTCGACACTGAGGGAAGCGATCTGGTGGGCCCTCAAGGAAGACGGCATCGAGATCGCCTTCCCGCAGATCGACGTCCACTTCGACCCGGTGGTGGAAGAGGCGGCATCCCGCCTGCCCCGCGCCGGCTGACCGGAGTCCCCATGCCCCTGGAGCACCCCCTTCGCGACGCCGAACTCCTGATCCGGTCCGGCCATCCCCTGCTGGTGGTGGAAAGCGACGATCGCCCCCGCACCCGAACCCTCCTCCTCCACCTTGCCGACCGCATGGGGCTGCCCCTCTTCCGGTGGACCCGGGCCCGGGGGCTCACCCGACTGGACCAGGACGGCTCCGTCTACGAGACCCGGGAGCCGGAGCGGGCCCTCCGTCACATCGCCGCCTCCCCCACCCCGGCCCTCTACCTCCTGGAGGGGTTCGGGTCCGTCCTTCCCGCTTCTCCTCTCCTGGAGGCGAAGCTGGTGGAGGCGATGGACGCGCTGGAAGCTGCCAGGGGCGCTCTCCTGCTGGTGGGTGAGTCCCCCGAACTCCCGCCGCAGGTGCGGGGACGAACGTCCACCCTCCGACTCCCGGCTCCCTCCCGGGAGGAGCTTCGGGATCTGGTGGGACGGGTGGTCCGGGACATGGCCCGACGCAAGCATGTGGATGTGGCGCTCTCCCGGGCCGAACTGGACCGTTTCCTGGACCACCTGCAAGGCCTCTCCATCATGGAGGCCGAGAAGATCGTCACCCGGGCCATCCTGGAAGATCGACGTCTCGCCGCGGAAGACCTCCGGCATGTGGCCGATGCGAAGCGGCGGATCATCGAGCGAGAGGGGATCCTGGAGTACTACCCCCTGGAGGATGCCGTCGTGCAGGTGGCAGGTCTGCGGAATCTCCAGGACTGGCTCCGGAAACGGGCCGCACTGATCCGGGAACCGGAGCGGGCAAAGGCCTTCGGACTCGACTTCCCCCGAGGGGTCCTCCTCACCGGCGTGCCAGGGAGTGGGAAGAGCCTCTCGGCCCGGGCCATCGCCACCGCATGGCGCCTCCCCCTGCTCCGCCTGGACCCGGCCTCCCTCTACAACCGCTACATAGGCGAGACGGAGAAGAACCTCCGCCGCGCCACCCGCCTGGCGGAAGACATGGCACCGCTGGTCCTCTGGATCGACGAGATCGAGAAGGCCTTCTCCGCCGGTAGCGACAGCCAGGATGGAGGCGTATCGCGGCGGGTGCTGGGATCGTTCCTGAACTGGATGCAGGAACGGCGAGGCCCCGTGTTCCTTCTGGCCACCGCCAACCAGGTCGATCAGCTCCCCCCGGAGCTCCTACGAAAGGGCCGCTTCGATGAGGTCTTCTTCGTGGACCTCCCCGATGAGGAGACCCGGGCCGAGATCCTGCGCATCCACCTGGAGAATCGGGGGCGGGATCCCTCCGGGATGGACCTGGCGGGGCTGGCCCGGGAGGCGGGGGATTTCACCGGCGCGGAGTTGGAGCAGGTGGTTGTGTCCGCCCTCTACGACGCCTTCGCCGACGGTACACCCTTCGACGACGCGCTCCTTCTGGAGGAGATCCGGCGAACCCGCCCCCTGGCGGTCACCGCGGCGGAGCGGATCCAGGCACTGCGGAGCTGGGCTCGGGGGAGGACGGTGCCGGCTCACTGAGAGCCACCGCTCCCGGCGTCCGGAAGACCGAGGGGCTGGGAAGCTCCGCCGGCGGCTCAGCCAGGAGCGAGTCGAGACGGTCCACCAACCCCTGGTCCACCAACCGGAAGAAGGCCTCCACCACCCCGGGGTCGAACTGCTTTCCCGCACCGGCACGGACGTAACCCAGCGTCTCTTCCCGGGTGAAGGCCCGTTTGTAGGGTCGCTCGTGGCTCAGCGAATCGAAGACGTCGGCCACGGCCACAATCCGGCCCGTGAGGGGAATCTCCGGACCGGAGAGCCCCTTCCCGTATCCCCCGCCGTTCCACCACTCGTGGTGTGACGTGGCCACCTCCGCAGCCATCTGCAGGAGGGGGAAGCGGCTCCCCGAAAGGATCCGTTCCCCGATATCCGTGTGCCGCTGCATGGTGGAGAATTCCCGATCGGTGAGGGGCCCCGGCTTCATGAGGATGGAATCCGACACCCCGATCTTTCCTACATCGTGGAGGGTGGCCGCCCTGCGCAAAAGACGCACCTCGTCTTCAGGGAGTCCGAGCTCCCTCCCGATGAGCGCCGAGAGAAGCCCCACCCGCTCGGCATGGCGCCCGGTGAGGTCATCCCGGTATTCCGCCGCCAGCGCCAGACGGTGCAGAATTTCCACCTGAGCCTCCGCCAGGTCCCGGGTGCGCTGCTGGACCCGCTCTTCCAACGTCCGGTTGTGGCGCTGCAGGCGGAGGTGGAGGACCCGGGTCTCCAGCAGATTCTGGATGCGGAGGAGCACCTCGGACGTGTTGAAGGGCTTGGTGAGGAAGTCCCGGGCTCCCATGGAGAGGGCCTCGTCCTGGACCTCCTCGCTCAGGTCGCCGGTCAAGACCAGGATGGGGAAATACTCCTCCTGCGGAATCCGCTCCCGAAGCATCTCCAGGATCCCGAACCCGTCGATCCAAGGCATGTGGAGATCCAGTAGGAGCAGGTCCGGCTCGAAGGTCTCGAAGGTGCGCATGGTCACCCGCGGATCGGTGAGGGTCCGCACCTCGGAAAAGCCTGCCCGGTTCAGGAGCCGCTCCAGGACCCGAACGTTGGCGGCCTCGTCGTCCACCACCAGGATCCGACATTCCAGGACTTCTGTGGAGAGTTCAGGCTCAGGCATCCCGCTGCGTTCAGACATCCCGACTCGCGGTTGTGGGGGAGGAAGGGGTAGCGGTTATATCGTTGCCGGAATCCGCCTCACCCTGGAGGGCAGGAAGCTCCACCTCTTCCGGCTCGGAGCGCCGGACCAGTAGGTATCGACCATCCTTCAGGGGCGTGGCCCGGTACCCCAGGAGACGGAAGAGGGATGGGAAGAAGATCTTCCGGATCATCGGGTGAACCCGGAATGCGGCGGCCCCTCCTGGACCAGGATCCGGATCCGGCAGAATGCCGGGGAGGAAGCGCAGCCAGCGTTCAACCCTCCGGCGCCGGAGCGTCTCCGACACCCGGAGCCAGGACTGGCCGATGGGACGCCCCACGAAGAACCCGTCGTCTCCACTGGTCTGGTAGAGGGGAAGCAGGATATGGCCGGACGCGGGCGCCCGCACCACACCCCCATCCTCCTCGGCCAGCACCTGCCCCCGACGGATGGCCTCGAAGGAGCGAAGGCCGGCCTTCATCCGAAACTCGCTGCTGGACCCCAGCGCATGACGATGGACAAGTCTCACCGCACCCGGGAACCCGCGGGTTGCCCGGGTCAGACGCCGGCGGGGTTCACCGGTGCGGAGTTCCCGCCGAGAGATCATCCCCAGCCAACCCAGCAGGAGCCAGAGGGCATCCTGGCTATGGTCCACGGAGAGGGGATCCTCATGCTGACCGGCTTCGAAGGCGATGGATGCCATACCGGCGGCATCCTGGGCGTCAATGAGGGTTCCAGGAAGGGCATCCGCCAGACCCAGCACCATGGGCACCGGGATGGCCAGAGCCATGGCCCGATTGGCCAAGGTGTCGCCGAGCACGGTGAATGGAGGACCGTCACCTGAGGTGGTGTGGAGATCCACCAGATGAACGGGACCCTCGGCCTCGTCCCGAATCCGCCTCAGTTCGAGGCGAAGTGCGTCCCTCTGCTCCACCTCGGAGCCCTGGTCCATCTCTTCCTTATCCCAGATCCGGTTCAGGTCCCGGTCCAGGAAGCGGACCTTCGCTTCCAGAGCCGGAAGATTCCCGGCCAACCCGACAAACCGCCCCCGGAGGAGGCCCTCATCCTTCAGAGCGCCACCCACCGCCTCAAGGGCACGGATCCCCGCCGGCTCGTTGCCGTGCATACCCCCGAGCCCCACCAGGGTCGGGCCGGGAAGTGGTCCGTTGACATCGCACAAAACCCTGTTCATTCGCCGTGCCGCAGCCGTTCCTCCAGAAGCTCGTAGGCAATGGGCATGAAGTCCCTTTCCGTAATGAGTCCCACCAGTTTACCCTCCCGGACCACAGGCAAGCAGGCCACGGCCCGGTCCCGCATGAGGTCGATGGCCTCCAGTGTCAGAGTATCGGGTGCAACCGTCAGCGGGTTTCGCTCCATGATGTTCTTCACCGGCGACGCCTCATCAGATTCCCGGGCTGCTGGATCAGCCAGATGGCGGAGAAGGGCTCGGTACGAGACGACCCCCACCAGCCGGTGATCCCGATCTTCCACCGGAATGTGGCGAATCTTCTCTCGGTCCATGACGAAGGCCACCAGGTCCACCAGTTCGTCCTCGTTCACCGTCACAGGGTCCGTGGTCATATACTGCTCCACCCGCAGGTAGGTATGGGTCCATCCACCGGCCTCCTCAAGCCGGGCCGGGGCCCACCGGTGGACCGGCTCGCCCTCTTCCTGGCGACGAGCGGTGGCTGCAGTCACCGCCGCCAGGCGCTCGGCCTGGGTTCCGGTCCCCTCCATCATGGCCAGCGACCGGAGCGTCCACTCGCTCCCGGTCTGGCACGACTCGACCCGTTCCTCGATGATGCCCAGGTAGCGGTCCACGTCCGCCATGTCGATCCCCACCTGCTCGAGCCCCTGTCGTGCCAGGGGAAGTAGCGTCTCCAGAATGAGGGGGGCCGCCCCGGTGGTCCGCCCGTCGATCCAGCGGAGACCGGCATTGAGCCCATGTCTGGCCGCAGCCAGGAAGTTGGACTTCACATCCCGAAAGTCCATCCGGACCGCCGGGTCGCCATAACGATCCAGGGCCCCCAGGGTCAGTCCGATCCAGAAGGCCGCATTGGCCGCCTCATCCACCACGCTGGGTCCAGACGGGAGCGCACGGCATTCGATCCGCAGGTGCGGGCGCCCGTCACTGATTCCGTAACAGGGCCGATTCCAACGATAAAGGGTGCTGTTGTAGAGCTGAAGGGCCTGGAGCTTGGGGGGGCGCCCCTCCGCCATGGCCTCGAAGGGGTCCTCATCCACCGGCCCGGCCATGAGGACCCGGAAGCGAGCCAGGTCCTCCTCGAAGAGCTGGGTCACACTGCCCTGGAGCCACCGGTCACCGAAGCGGACCCGGGGAGCCAGATCCCGCACGTAGGGAGTAGCCGCCCGGGTATCCAGCGACTGCTGGAAGAGGGCAATCCGAGTCTCTGCCCAGAGACGCCGACCGAAGAGGAGGGGTGAGTTCACCGCCGCCGCCAGGACCGGAGCCATGATGAGCTGCGCCGAATTGTAGACGGCTGCGAAGTCGTCGGCCCCCACCTGGAGGTGGATCTGACAACTGGTGTTGCATGCCTCCAGCATGACCGAGTCGTGACGGAGAATGATCTCGTCGGATCCTTCGATCCTGAGCTGCCATTCGCCGCCACGGAGACGGTTCAGGGCTTCGTTCAGGGTATAATAGCGGGCCTTGGGTGTGATCTGGTCCAGGGAGAGATCCGACTTGGCCAGGGTGGGGAGGGTACCGGTGAGAACCACCTCCGCACCCTCGGCCCGGGCCGCCGCCCGCAGCGCCGCCAGCCGACGGTCCAGCTCCTCCTCCATCCGTCTGAGGTTGTTCCCCTCCAGGCGCATGGGAGGGAGGTTCAACTCCAGATTGAAGAGGGCTAGCTCCGTGGTATATGGGTCTCCGCCCAGGCGCTCCAGGACCTTGAGCGCCGCAGGGGCGGGACGCCACCCCCGCCCGGTGAGAAAGACCTCCTGCTCCGCCCCGAAGCGCTGCACATCGTCCTCAATCTGTCCCTCTTCCAGGAGTTGCTCCAGAGCCCGGAGATCCCGGAGGATCGCCTTGGTGAAGGTCCGAATCGCCTCGGGCCGGAGATCGGACTGGTCGAAGTGCTGGCCCACGGCGTCACCTCCTGGTAGGGGGAGCCCGGCTCAGGTCGGTGCCGGGCCGGGGGAAGACAATCACGCAGCCCAACGTATGGTCTTGCCGGCCACAACGAAATACGGCCGCGCCGCCTGGAGGCGACGCGGCCGCAACCACCCGGCCTAGGCCGGGCGATATCCCGCTAACCTGAAACTCAGCTACGGAATCCAGCCTCACCGTCCTCGGAGACGGTGAAGGGCATCCACATCCCGGAAGCGGCGTGACCGACCACGTAGCAGATGAGACCGAACTCACCGGCCTGATCCACCACGAAGGTGATGGTCTCGCTCTCACCCGGCAGGGTGGACTCGGTCATGGAGGTGGGGTTGGAGGTCACAGCACCGGCGAAGACCGGCTCCACCTGGGCAAACGAGTTGGGCCAGGGGCTCTGGATCTCGCCCACACCCACCGAGTGACCCATGTTGGGATCCTGGTTGATGAGGGTGAGGGAAACCTCATAGCCAAGGGGCACAACGATCTCACCGGCGCCGCCGGCCAGACCATGGAAGTTCCAGTAGTTGTTCGCCGAAGTGCTTCCGGCGACCAGATCGATCTGCACGGTGCCGGCGTCGTGGTCGACCACGAACCAGTCAGGCGTGTGCAGTTCGCCCGGAGCGACGGCGGGCTCTTCAGTAGCCGGAGCGGGAGCGTCAGGCGCATCGGCGGGAGGCGCGTCGGCGTCACCGCAGGCAACGAGGCCCAGACCAACAAAGAGCGCGACAGTCAGAGTCTTGATTCGCATGTGTCCAGTGTCCTTCCGTTCTGGGTGGCAGTTTGGTTCTCGGAACCCGGGTGAGGCCACGCTCCGGACCGTTCCCATGGGAAGGGCTCCAGGCTGGCTCAGCGACAATCTCCGGTGTCCGGTTGCGGGTGTACACACGACCCGCCAGGGGGTGCCGCAGCAAGTGAAGATACACTGAGAGCCGTTCCGGGGGAAGGAACCAAGGTGCACAAGCCGCGTTGGTCAGGGCGGAAGTCACGATGAGGCATAGGCAGCGTTCTCTTCCACGTATCCCTCGGTGAGATCGCACCCCAGCGCCGCCCCCTCTCCCAACCCCAAGCCAAGTTCCACCCGGATCTCTACCGGATCCCCGCCCAGGAGTTCACGCACCCGGTCTGCAGGAAACTCCACCGGCATACCCTCCCGGATCACCTCGACTCCCTGCAGGGTGATCCCGACCCGCTCGGGAAGCACCCTGCAGGTCACACACTTCCCCACGGCCATGAGGAGTCGGCCCACGTTGGGGTCTGCCCCGTAGGCCATGGTCTTCACCAGGGGGCTATCTACCACGCTTCGGGCAATGCGGTGTGCCTCATCGGCATCCACGGCGCCTGAAACCACCACCCGGATAAGTTTCGTGGCCCCCTCCCCGTCTCTGGCCACCAACTCCGCCATCCGGAGGCACACCTGGTCCAGGGCAGTCTGGAAGGGTTCTTCCGGCACCGGCCCGGCGGCGCCGTTGGCCAGCGCCACCACCATGTCCGAGGTGCTGGTGTCCGTATCGATGGAGAGGATCCGGAAGGAAGCCGCCGCCGCCTGCCGGAGCATGCGATCCAGTGAGGAAGCCGACAGCTCGGCATCGGTGAAGAGGTACACCAGCATGGTGGCCAGGTTGGGGGACACCATGCCGGCACCCTTCCCCACCGCCGTCAGAGTGGCTCCCTCCACCTCTGCCGTCACCACCTTCGGATGGGTATCCGTCGTCATGATGGCCCGGGCGGCCGGCCACGGGTCGGAGCCCAACTCCCCGGCCATCCCCCGGATCCCCTTCCGGATCAGCTCCATGGGGAGGCGTCGACCGATGATGCCGGTGGACCCCACCAGCACCTCATCGGGAGACACGCCGGTCTCCGTAGCCGCCAACTCAGCCATCTCCCTGGCATCCCGGAGTCCGGCTTCGCCCGTGGCCACGTTGGACACCCGGGCGTTCACCACCACCGTCCGGAGACGCCCCACCGCCAGCCGCTCCCGGGCCAGAAGAATGGGCGCGCCGGGGAAGTGGTTCCGCGTCAGGAGGCCTGCGGAGGCGGCGGGAGTCAGGGAGTGGAAAAGAGCCAGATCCGGCGAGGTGGGATCCGTCCGCATCCCGATGGCGCGGCCGGCGCAGACGAACTCCCGAGGGAGGCGGACTTCATCCAGAAGCACGGGAATCTCCGGTGGAGGGGAAGGCTGGAAGACCGGTGGCTTCCCCGGTGGCCGAGCCCCGGTGAACCGACCATCCGATCGCCGATCCCCGGAAAGCTAACGCTCCGCCTCTTCCAGGGAACGGCGAACCTCTTCCAGCAATCCACCCAGCTGCCCCAGGCTCTCCGGGTCCAGGCCTGCGAAGGCCTCGTCCTCGGCCCGGGCCAGGGGGGCATCCAACCGCTCCAGGAGGGCGCGGCCCTCCGGTGCGATCCGGGCCATTACCTGTCTTCGGTCCACCGCGGAACGCTCACGCTCTACCCAGCCCCGGGACTCAAGACGGTCCAGGAGGCGGGTTACCCCCGGGGTCCGTTCAATCATCCTCTCCGCCACCGAGAGGGTGGGGAGGCCCTCTTCGCCTGCACCCCGGAGGATCCGGAGAACGTTGTACTGTTGTAGCGTCACACCCTCCTGACCCACCACCTGGGTGAGGCGTCGCCGCAGGAGGTCCGCATTCCGGAGGAGGGAGATCCCCACCCACTGACCGGGAGCCCGAAAGGGAGTGGCACGGTGAAGCCTCCGGGCCAGCGCCTGAGCAGCTTCGTCGCCATGACGACCGTTCTGATTGGTTTTTTTCATACTTGAATTTATGTACAAACAACGTCCGGGGACAACGGGGCGGCGGCGCCCACCTTCGGTCGGCACCCCGAACCACCCCAGCCCCTCACCAGCCGCGGCGCGCCACCTCCGCCTCGGTGGCGAGATACCCGAAGGCAGGCCAATGCCGGGGTTCGCTCAGGACCTCGTGCATCACAGCCCGGGCCTGGTCTTCCCGCCCCTGCATCTGGTGGAAGGCTGCGATTCCGTATCGCACCGTGACTCCACCCAGGGTGCCGGCCCCCTCCTGGTCCCGAAGTGACGCCCCATCCACCTCCCCGGCGAAGAGGCGCAGAAGGTAGAGGTAGCTGGCATTCTCGATGACATCTTCATCTGCCGGGAGATCCGCCAGGAGGGCGGCCCCTTCGTCACTCCGTCCGGCTCGGTTGAGGGCAAGGTACAGCCAGTAGGAGGTAGCCACCTGCAGATCCGGGTTGTCCGATACTTCCATGCACCCACGGAACGCCTCCACCGCACCCTGCCAGTCGCCCTGCAGGTAGCGGGCAAGTCCCAGGTGGTACCAGAGATTGAAGTGGAGGGTGCTGAGGGGGATCCCCTGGGGGTTGGGAAGTCCGTCGGGCTCGATTTCGTCGGGCTGACCCTCTACCAAGCGGAGCCCCTCCGCCAGATCCGCCTCGGCCCAGGCCGGCTCTCGGACGGTCAGGTACCGGTGCCCCCGATGTCGGAGGAACCGGGCATCTTCGGGGAACCGCTCCAGACCTTGGGTGAAGGTCTCGATGGCCTCCCGGTACTCCCCCAGGTAGGCTTGCCGACGTCCCACCCAGATCCAGGGCTCAGGATCGTCCGGGTCCGCTTCCAGCGTCGTCCGGGCCGCCTCCAACTCCAGGGTCTGCTCCTCCCGGAACTCCGGGTCGAGGGGTGGCGGGAAGAGGGCCTCACCCAGGAAGGATCGAGCCTGGGCGCCAGGGACCAGAGGTTCGCCTTCCCCCCGAACTCCGTCCCCCTCTCCGTGGGCCAGGTCGGTTGCCCCCTCGCTGACCGGAGGCGACTCACCACCGGATCGGACGTCCCCGTCGTCGCCGCATCCTGCCAGGAGAATGACCGCGAGCATCACCGTCCCCCACCGGACCGTCCCTCTCAGTGCCATCCCTCTCGGTGCCATCACTCCGTCTCCCATGATCTGAAAACCATCCCCCCCTGCCGACTCCCAGCCACGGTCACCGAACCCGATTCGAAGAGACCCAGACGGAGCGGAGGCGGCGGGTATTCCGGATGTCGTCCCGAGGGTCCGCCTCCAGCACCACCAGGTCGGCCCACGCCCCGGGAATGAGGGTCCCGAGTGTCCCCTCAAGACCCAGGCACCGGGCCGCGTCGCCGGTTGCGCTCAGGAGCACCGCCTCCTCCGACATCCCGGACTGCACCATCATCTCCATCTCCACATGCTCGAAATACCCCTGGAAGCGGCCCACCGGACCTGAATCCGTGCCCATGGCCACGAGCCCCCCTCCCTCGTGGATCCGGCGGAGGTTCTCCATAGCCACCGGTAGCTGAGCCTCGAACCAGCGGGCCGACTCACTCTCCCGCATGGCCTCCTGCCGGGCTGGATCTTCCAGCGCTGCCATCACTTCGGGATCCGCCTCCGCCAGGAAGAAGGGATCGTCGAAGAAGGTCGGGCGCTCCCGGTAGACGAAGGTGGACAGCTCCCGGGTCAGGGTGGGGGTCAGACAGACGCCGCGCTCCGCCACCGCCGCCACGAAGGCGTCATCCACCAATTCGTCGCGCACCGAGTGGGCCAGGATGGCGGCGCCTTCCTCCACCAGTCCCTGGGCGTGCTCCCGATTCACCATGTGGACGGCGGTGGGGATCCCCCGGGACTCAGCCTCTCGGATGAGAGTCGAGTACGTCTCCCGGTCCATGGCGGTGCCTCGCCCCAGGAAGTCATCCACCCGGAACTTCACCCAGTCCACCTCCATGCCGGCCAGCCGCTCGAACTGCTCCGGAACCTCCTCCGGCGATCCGGGCGTCAGGATGCGGCCTGCCAGATAGATGCGAGCCCGGGCCAGGTCGGAGCGATCCTGCCCATCCCGGAGCCTCACCGCCTCGGGGCCATCGCCGCCCATGCTGGCCACGGTGGTCACTCCGTAGCGGGCATAGAGGGCCAACTGCCGGAGGAGGTTCTCCTGGGTGTAGTGCTGAGATCCGCTCTCGGCACCGCGAACACCGGCGGCGTGGCCATGGGCGTTGACGAAGCCCGGCATGACGAATGCTCCACCCAGGGCGATCTCCTCGACTCCGGCGGGAATCGCCACATCACCCCGGGGCCCCACCGCCTCGATGCGGCCTCCCCGAGTGACGACCACAGCGTCCGAAACCGGTGCCGCCCCCGTCCCATCCCAGAGGAGAGGTGCTGCGAAGACCCGGACCTCCCCGTCAGTGACGGGGGGCGGGGTGGGGGTGGAGGCTGCGGAAGGGCCCATGGCTTCGGCTCCCTCGTCGGTCCGGGCCATGTCTCCGTCCCCGCCGGCGCATGCCTTGAGTACGACGGCCGTGACCAGGATCAGGAGCAAGCGAGCCGGGAATGAGGTGGAGCCGGGAACCAGCACAGTCGGGGTACAGCCCTT